>JBGAUM010000061.1:0-20446 GCA_044228625.1 Usitatibacteraceae bacterium
AGATGGGCCGTTTCTGTTTTGTTGGATTCGTTACAGCGCGCGAGACGCGTCTAGACGCGTCCCGTCACCGGGATCCCCGCACCTGTGACGGCCCGCGCGCCGTCAGAGACCAAGAATGCGATCACGTCCGCCAATGCCTCCGGCGACACCCACCGCGACGCGTCTGCATCGGGCATGGCCGAGCGGTTCGCGGGTGTATCAATGATGCTGGGCAGGACAGCATTGATACAGACACCTGAATCCTTCCACTCTTCTGCCAAGGCCTCGGTCAGCCTCAAAACCGCAGATTTCGAGGCGGCATAGGCCCCCATGCCCAAACCCGCTTTCGCCGCCGCTGCGGCACCGACATTCACAATTCTTCCGCGCCCGGATTTCTCCAGATCGGGCAAGAACTCCTGCGAGGTTATTAGCGCTGTCTTGACATTGGTCTCATACAACCAATCCCATGTTTCAGGGTGCCCATCGCGGACAGGTTCCCAGCGAAATCCGCCGGCGATATTGACCAGGGCACTGACTGAAGTCGACGTGGTGCGGATTTTTTCCGCAGCCGCCTTCACCGCCTGTGAGTCCCGCAGATCGACGGGTGAGTAGACATCCCAGCCACCAATGTTGGCTTGGCCCGCTGGTGCGGTATCAAGAATGGCGACGCGCCATCCATCACGGACGAGCCGTCGGCAGACCGCTTTGCCAAGCGCCCCCAGCCCCCCGGTGACAACAGCAACTGAATTCGACTCGCTCATATTTGCCTCGCATCGGGTCAACGATTCATGCCGCACAAAAAGAAAATGCCGCAAATTGCGGCATTTTCACTTCAAAACTGGCGCGCCCGGCAGGATTCGAACCCACGACCCCTTGGTTCGTAGCCAAGTACTCTATCCAACTGAGCTACGGGCGCGCGGAACAACACTAAAACGTCAATTATATCAGCACTTTGCGACTGAATCCACTCCAAGTGCGATTGGCGGAGACCGAGGGATTCGAACCCTCGATACACCTTTTGGGCGTATGCTCCCTTAGCAGGGGAGTGCCTTCGACCACTCGGCCAGGTCTCCGTTACAGCGAATCGGCAATTTTACAGTCTCGCGGCCTGTCCGGTCAAAACGCTACCGAAGTTCGTTGACCAAAAACGTGTATTGCAACGCATTGCGATAGGCCGTCTGCGCCAGATTGGCCGCTGCCGAGTGCCCGCCTTCAATGTTTTCGTAATACAGCACCTCGTGGCCCTGTTCCTTCATGCGCGCCATCATCTTGCGGGCATGACCGGGGTGGACGCGGTCATCACGTGTGGAGGTCACAAACAACACCTTGGGCATCTTTACGCCGGTTTTCACGTTTTGGTAGGGCGAATATTTTGAAATGAACTCCCATTCCTTCGGGTCATCCGGGTTGCCGTACTCGGCCACCCACGAAGCACCCGCCAGAAGCGTGTGATAGCGGCGCATGTCGAGCAAAGGCACCGAACACACGACCGCACGGAACAAGTCCGGTCGCTGCACCATCACTGCCCCGACCAGCAGCCCGCCATTCGAGCCGCCGGCAATGGCCAGATGGCGGGGCGCCGTGATCTTGCGTTTGACCAAGTCTTCCCCGACGGCAATGAAGTCGTCGTACACACGCTGGCGGTTGGCTTTCAAACCCGCTTGATGCCAACGCGGCCCGAATTCTCCGCCACCCCGAATATTGGCGACCACGTACACGCCACCCTGTGCCAGCCACCCCAAGCCCACCGCAGGCGAATACGCGGGAAGTTGCGACACCTCAAAGCCGCCATAACCATACAGCAACGTCGGATTCTTCCCATCCAGTTTGGCGTCCTTCGCCATCACTACAAAGTACGGGATGCGCTCGCCGTCCTTGGACGCCACTTCGAATTGCTCTACCTTGTAAGGTGCAGCGTCGAAAAACGCGGGAAGCGATTTCACGGCTTCTCGTTGATCAACGCCCGCTTTGGCGAGGAACAGCGTCGAGGGCGTGAGGAAATCGGTGAGCGTCAGGAAATAGTCGTCGCCCTCGTCGCTATCGAGCGCCGAAACACCCAACGTGCCCAGTCCGGGTGTTCTGATTTCTCGCCTACTCCAGATCCCATTGGTTTGCTTCCACTCGTAGAGACGGTTCTTGACGTTGTCGAGTTCGTTGACGAGAAGGAAATTCTTGGTCGCCGCCGTACCAGCCAGCGACTTGCGATCGCCACCTTCGAACAAAACAGTGAAATTCCGTTCACCTTTCAGGTAATTGTCAAACGGCATGACCAGATAGGATCCTTGCGCGTAGGTCTTGCCTCCAGTCGTCCACGCCGACTTCAATCGAATGCCGATGCGGTCCTGCCAGTAACTGAAACTCGCGTCCACCGGCACGTCGAGCTTGGTGAGCTTTTCTCCTTCGATCAGGTAATTCTCGCCCGTAAAAAAAGTCGTACCCACGCGCAGGAATTGCCGGGTGGTGTAGCCTTTTTGCTGAACCTGAAATGCGCCGACGCTGATGTCCTCAGCTTTGCCCTCGAAGAGCGTCTTGGCGTCCTCAAACGGGGTACCGCGCTTCCACGCTTTGACGATGCGCGGGTACCCGGACTTTGTCAACGAGCCCGGACCAAAATCGGTCTGCACGAACAGCGTATTTGCATCGACCCAACCTGCGCTTCCCTTGGCTTCTTTCAACTGGAAGCCGCCCTTCACAAACGTGCGGGTGTTCAAGTCCCATTCACGCGTCACCGTTGCATCGGCACCGCCGCGTGACAGCGTCAAAAGGCATTGCGTGTACTCGGGATAGCGGCAATTCAATCCGCGCCAGACCCAGTTTTCCTTTTCATCCTTGGCCAATTGATCCAGATCGAGAATGGTTTCCCACTTGGGCTCGCGCTTTTTGTACTCTTCCATCGTGGTGCGCCGCCACACGCCGCGCACATGGGTTGCGTCCTGCCAATAGTTGTAAAGCCAAGCGCCGCGCTTTTGCACCGTGGGAATCCGCTCACGCGAACTCAAGGCCGCCAAAATCTTTTCACGGACCGGCGCGAATTGCGGAAGAGCTTCAATCAATCTTTGGGAAACCGCGTTTTGCTCTTTGACCCAGGCAATGGCTTTTTCGCCCTGCACTTCTTCAAGCCAAAGGTAGGGGTCCTCTTGCGAATGGGCCGGGAACGCCGCCGCTGAGGCCAGCGCCAAAGCGGCCAATCTGGTCGAATTCATCGCTCCTCCTGAGCCGTGATTTTCTCGTGTTTTCTTTTGCTTTTCCGTTGTTTCCCAGCCGCTTCATTCGGCCGCAGGCGCCTTGTCGAGTTCGAACGTGTCGTGCAAGGCTCGAACCGCCAGCTCCATGTACTTTTCGTCGACCACGACGGACGTCTTGATTTCAGATGTTGAAATCATCTGAATATTGACGTTTTCCTTCGCCAGCGCGGCGAACATCTTGGCGGCGACGCCCGCATGCGAACGCATGCCGATCCCCACGATGGAGACTTTGGCAATCTTGTTGTCGCCGGCCACGCCCCGTGCCTGGATTTGATCCTTGACCTTTTCATTCAGGATCGCCAACGCCTTGTTGTACTCGTTGCGATGCACGGTAAACGAGAAATCCGTGAGCCCCTCATGGGAAGTGTTTTGAATGATCACGTCGACATCAATGTTTGCCTCCGCGATCGGCCCCAGAATTGAGAAGGCAATTCCGGGGCGGTCCGGGACGCCCGTGATGGTGAGCTTGGCCTCGTCGCGATTAAAGGCAATGCCGGCGATGACGGGTTGTTCCATGGTGGTCTCTTCTTCGTAGGTAATCAGGGTTCCGTTGTCATTGGAATCGAACGGCGTGAAGGATGACAACACGCGCAGCTTGACCTTGTACTTGCCTGCAAACTCAACCGAGCGAATCTGCAGGACCTTCGAACCCAGGCTCGCCAGTTCAAACATTTCCTCGAAGGTGATTTGCTCGAGTTTTCGTGCTTCGGGCACCACCCGCGGGTCGGTCGTGTAGACGCCGTCGACATCCGTAAAGATTTGGCACTCGTCCGCGTTCAATGCCGCAGCCAACGCGACACCGGTCGTATCCGACCCGCCACGCCCAAGGGTGGTGATGTTGCCGTTTTCATCCACGCCTTGGAACCCGGCAACCACACAGATATACCCTTCGGCCAAATCGCGGCGCACGACACTGTCGTCGATGGCGACAATGCGAGCTTTGGTATAGGCACTATCCGTCTGGATCTTGACCTGCCAGCCGGTATAGCTCCGCGCCTTCAGTCCAAGCTTCTGCAGGGCCAGCGCCAGCAAGCCAACTGAGACCTGCTCTCCCGTCGACGCGATGACATCGAGCTCTCTTCCATCCGGTTCGGGGTTGAGTTCCTTGGCCAAGGCCAGCAGGCGGTTGGTTTCCCCCGCCATTGCAGATGGCACCACCACAAGTTGGTGCCCTTGGGCGTGGTAATGCGCGATTCGCTTGGCTACTTCGCGAATGCGCTCCGGGGAACCCATGGAGGTGCCCCCGTATTTCTGGACGATCAATGCCATTGCGACTCTCGAACTCTAAAAATGGTGCAGTGCAAAAACTGGCATTGTAGCGGCAGTTGGACGCAATCCCCATCCGGATTTGTCCCATGTCCGGTTTTTCGCCCCGAAGGGGGCTAGTCGCCCATCGGCGGCATGGGCGGCGTGACCGTAGACCAGTCCACCAGCATATCTTCCACAGGTTCACACATCGGCTTTCCGGTATCGCCCAGTTGCACCGGGAATGCCTTGGCCATGTCGGACAGGGCATCCGTAAAAATTCCGTCGATTCCCATTCGCATCAGTTCTGCGGCACGTGCGACCTCATTGACCGTCCACACAAGAAGCCGAAGCCCGTTGCCGTGCGCCTTCATGACGAGTTCGGCATCAGCGTACTGCTGATTGCAGTGCAAGGACACTGCGTTCAGTCGTTCAGCCAAGGCCCAATGCGAATCCTCGGGTTGGTCGCACAGGACGCCGATGGGAAGGTCAGTCGACACCGCCCTCGCCGCCATCAGCGCATCCGCACTGAACGACGAGATCAAGGGCTTGACGAATCGATCGCGCCAAAGCTCGACCGCCAGCTCCGTGACCAAGCGGCCGGTATCGGCCTCCCGTCCGGGACAAGGCTTGATTTCGACATTCGCGACGAGTCCCAACCCATGCAGGTACTTTGCCACTGCGGTGAAACGCGGGACGGGCTCGTCCGGAAACGCGGACTCGAAACCCCTGTTGGCGAAAAGCTGCTCCAGTCGCGAGATGGGCATTTCGCGTGCCAAGCCGACGCCGTTGGTCGTCCTTTCAAGCGTATCGTCATGCATCAGGAACGCGACCGAATCGGCCGACAATTTCACGTCGAACTCAACTGCCAGGAAACCCTCCGCCCGGCCGGTCTTCATCCCGACAAGCGTATTCTCAGGCGCTTGGCGCCCTCCGCCGCGATGGGCAAACAGCGTGGGATACGGCCAATTCCGTGCCGATGCGCTGTTCATTGTGCCCTCCCATCGTGACGCTTTCAATCAGGATAGCGCAGTCTTGAAAATCCACAATACCGCGATCGAATATCCTGCCGCAAGCAGATCGTCGAACATGACGCCGAAACCTCCCTTGATCTGCTGGTCGGCGAGGCGAATGGGCCACGGCTTGGCGATGTCGAACAGGCGAAACAAACCGAACGCCATTGCCCACCACAATGCGCCCGGCGGCGAGAAGACCAGCACGAGCATGAATGCCGCAATTTCGTCGATCACCACGCCCCCATGGTCGGCAACGCCTAATGCTTTTCCAGTGACGGTGGATGCCCACCAGCCCACAACAAAGGTCGCGGCGAAGGCGATAAGCAAAGATGAGTGCCCGCCCGTATTGGCCAGTGCAAATATCGGAAACGCCACAAGGGTTCCCCAGGTTCCCGGGGCCTTTGGCACCAGCCCGGCGCCAAACCCCAAGGCGATGAAATGGGCGGGGTGCCGAAACAGAAAGGACCGGTCCAGTCGCACGCCGTCACCTCTCCACGAAATGATCGTAGCCGACGCCCGCAAATTCAATGCGCGATCCCATGTTGTCCAGCACCTCGACGCGCGGATCTCCCGCAACAAGGGTCCCGATGCGTGAAACGGGAACGATCGCTTTCAGGGCCTGGATGGACTGCCGCTCACTGGCCGGCGCAGTGAATAGGAGTTCGTAATCATCGCCTCCCGCCAAGACGCACGCTTGGCCAATGGGTGGCGCTTGATGCTCCAGGGCGCGTGAACGCGGAATCGCCTGCCATTCCAATCGGGCGGCGACCTTCGATCGTTCGCAAATGTGGCCCAAGTCGGCCAATAGTCCGTCCGAGACGTCGATCGCTGAGTGAGCTTTGCCGATCAACGACCGGCCCAAGGCAACGCGCGGTTGTGGACGGTCCAGGCGCGCGTCGATTTCTGTGAGCCACGGCGAATCGACCGATATCTTTCCGCTTCGCCGCCGCACAGCCAATGCCGCCGCACCGAGCTCACCCGACAACCACACGTCATCCCCGATTTCGGCGCGATCCCGCCGCAATGAACAGCCCTGCTCGACTTCGCCGATGACGGTTAGGGTCATCGACAACGGTCCGCGCGTGGTGTCCCCCCCCACAAGGTCAATGTGGTGCGCATCTGCTAGGGCGAAAAACCCTTTCGCGAATGCCGCAAGCCAGGCGTCATCTTTGGATGGGAGCGTCAATGCCAGCAGGACAGCACGAGGAATCGCCCCCATCGCCGCCAGATCGGAGAGATTGACGGCGAGCGCCTTGTGGCCAAGCGACGCCGGATCCGTTCCGGGAAAAAAATGCACCCCCTCCACCAACGAATCGGTTGAGACGGCGAGTTCAAAGCCGGGGGTTGGCGCCAGCAACGCGCAGTCGTCGCCGATGCCAAGGTTTACGTGCGCGGCCGGACGTTGTCCGCGCACAAAGAAACGGTGAATGAGCTCGAACTCCGGCGACATGAGCGCCAGTCGTCACGCCGTGGTTCGGCGCACTTTTTTGACGACGACCGGTGCGACCTTCTTGACGACTTTTGCACGCGGCCTTGGCGTTCCACCCGACTGAAATTCAATTTCGCCGCTGCGCACCACGGCGGCCAGCCGGTCCAGCACGCCATTCACATATTTGTGCCCATCCGTGCCCCCAAACGCCTTACCCAGTTCAATGGACTCGTTGATGGCAACGCGATACGGCGTTTCCGGCATCTTGCACAATTCGTGCGCCCCGAGCAACAAGATCGCGCGTTCAATGGGGCTCACATCCTTCCATTCACGATCAAGATGTGGCGCAAGTGCCTCCGCGTGCGCTTGGTGATGCTTGAGCACGCCGGCCACGAGCGACTCAAAAAGCTTTGCGTCGGCGCGGGCGAATCCTTCCATTTCGGCATACTGTTTCTCAAGATCGCCCAGGGACGACCCCGCAAGTTGCCATTGGTAGAGCGCCTGCAACGCAAATTCACGGGAACGCCTGCGTGCACTTTTCATTGGCTGGCTCCATGGGTCGCAATGCCTTCCAGCATTCTCGCCATTTCAACGGCGCAATCGGCGCAATCCCGTGCCTTCTCGATGCGCACTTCGGCCTGCGCATCGTTTTCCACCGTCAATATCCCATTGGCAATCGGGACACCGGTGTCGAGCATGACGTCCATGACGCCGCGACAGCTTTCATTCGCGACGACTTCAAAGTGATACGTTTCACCGCGGATCACCGCGCCGAGGGCAATCAAGGCATCGAAACGACCGGTGACCGCCATCGCCTGCAATGCCACGGGAATTTCCAGGGCACCGGGTACCGAGGACACAACAATCTTGTTGTCCTGAACCCCGCGCTCTGCGAGGCGTGCACGGCATGCGGATTCCATGCGGTCCACCACGGCTTCGTTGAAACGGCTGCGGACAATCCCGATGCAAAGGCCTTGGCCGTCCACCGCCTCGTTGGGTGTCATTTGACCGGCCATCTCACACCGCCTCCAACTTGCGCTCGCTGCCCGGCGCTACAAACTCGACAATTTCCAGATCGAAGCCCGCCATCGACGGCATCTTCTTGGGATGGGCAAGGACACGCATCTTCTTGACGTTGAGTTTTGCAAGGATCTGGGCGCCCACTCCGTGCATGCGTGGATCCCACTTGCTGCTGCCCTCTTTCGTGGGTGTCGGCAGCAAGCGCACACGCAAGGCCTCTGCCGGTTCCTGCCGGCGCAACAGCACGATCACGCCTGTTCCTTCGGTCGCAACGATGCGCATGGCCTCGGCCACAGAATACGCATGGTGGCCGTCATCAAACTCAAACAAATCAAGGGACGTAAACGGCTCGTGCACGCGCGTCAGAACCGGCACATCGGGCCGGATCGCGCCACGGGTCAACGCCAGGTGCACTTCTCCTGTCGTCTTTTCGTGGAACGAATGGAGGGTAAACGGCCCATAGGGTGTTGTCACCGCTTTTTCGGAAATCTTCTCGACCAAGGTCTCGTTTACCGAACGATACCGGATGAGATCGGCGATCGTGCCAATCTTGAGTCCATGCCTGGCGGCAAACGCCATCAAATCCGGCATGCGCGCCATGGTGCCGTCGTCGTTCATGATCTCGCACAGCACCGCCGCCGGGGTCAGCCCTGCCAGCCGCGCAAAATCGCAACAGGCTTCGGTATGTCCGGCGCGCGTCAGCACACCGCCCGGTTGCGCGACGAGCGGAAAAACATGGCCCGGCTGGACGATGTCATCGGCACGCGCATTGGGCCGCGTGGCGACTCGAATGGTATGTGCGCGGTCAGCCGCGGATATGCCGGTGGACACCCCTTCTGCCGCCTCAATGGCGACCGTGAAGTTGGTCCCGTGAACGGTACGATTTCTGGACGCCATCGGGGGCAACTGCAATTGCTTTGCATGCTCAGCCGTGATCGGCATGCAGATCAGGCCCCGGCCATGCGTGGCCAGAAAATTGATCTTTTCCGGCGTTACGAAGTCCGCAGCGAAGATGAGATCCCCCTCGTTTTCGCGATCTTCGGCATCCACCAGCACCACGATTTCGCCTGCGCGAATGGCGCGGATAATGTCTTTGGTCGGCGAAATATTCATGGGGAAAAAGGTAAAAGTCCAACACTGACGCGGGGAATGGGACAAAAATGGCTGTAAAGGCGCGCCAATTCTAGGGTTTGGCCATTTCAAGTGGCAGTACAGTGCCCCTGTCCGCGGAATGCGCTTGCGTCAACTTTCCGCGCATGCCTTGCATTTTCTCATGCCGGCGGGCCACTTCCCAACATCCGCTCCACATAACGCGCCAACTGGTCCACCTCCAGATTGACTTTGGCGCCCTTGCCGAGGCGCTTGATGTTGGTGACCTGATGCGTATGGGGAATGATATTGATCTCGAACACGGCGCCAGCCTCGGTATCGCGAACCCGATTGACAGTCAATGAAACGCCATCGACCGTGATAGACCCCTTGCGCGCGACAAACTTGCCCAATTCCTTGGGGGCCAGAATCTCCAGTCGCCACGATGCGCCAAGGTCCTCCATGGCCGTGACTACCCCGACGCCGTCGACATGGCCGCTCACCAAATGACCCCCAATCCGGTCCCCGAATCGCAGTGACTTTTCCAGGTTGACTTCCGCGCCTTGCGCAAAGCCGATCGTGGCGTCGAGCGTCTCCTTGGAGACATCCACTTCGAACGATTCCGGCCCTTTCTGGACGACCGTCAGGCAGACGCCGTTGACCGCGATCGAATCGCCAATGGCAACCCTGTGCAAGCCGATCAGCGGGGAGTGGATCGTCAGCCGCGTGTTTTCTGGCGTGACAACCGCTGTCTCAATTCGACCTGTAGATTCGATGATTCCCGTGAACATGACTGTCAGTTTTCCTTTCCGAGGACCCTGGCGATTATTCGGCAGTCGGTCCCGACCATGCGCCGATCCCGCACATCAAGCGAGATCCGCTCATCGACGGATTCCAGCGCGGGCATCGCAAACATGCCCGCCGCAAGGTCGCCAAACAAATGCGGCGCGGCATAGATCACCAGTTCATCAACGAGTCCGGCCTGCAGCAATGAGGCATTGAGCTTGGCGCCCGATTCCACCATCAATTGATTGACGCCTCGCGCCGCCAAGCTGCTCATCAACGCATTCAGATCCACTTTTCCTTTTCGGGAATCTTTGGGCAGGACCAGGGTTTCGACACCGCGCACCTGCAGACCTGCGATTCGATCCGGACGTTCGACCGTCGTCGCCACCAAGGTGCGGCCGCCTTCTAGAATCTTTGCTGTGTCCGAAATTTCGAAAGCGCTGTCCAGGACGACCCGCCATGGCTGCCGCTCGCATGGCCAATCGCGCACATTCAGTTGGGGATCATCGGATTTCACGGTGCCGATCCCGGTCAGGATCGCGCACGCTTCGCTGCGCAACCGGTGCACGTCACGTCGCGCCGCTGCGCCGGTAATCCATTTTGATTTGCCGTTTCGGAGCGCCGTCTTGCCGTCGAGGGTCGCGGCGATCTTGATCGTCACCCACGGCTTCTGCTGGCGCATCCGGGACAGAAAACCCTTCAATTGTTCATGGACGGCATCGGCCATCAATCCTGTCCTGCAAATGATGTTTGCGCGCGCCAGGCGCGCCAGGCCGGCACCGTCAATGTGCGGGTTGGGATCGCCAATTGCCGCGACCACTTCACGCACGCCGGCCTCTACCAGCAGATTGGCGCAGGCCGGCCCGCGAATATTGGGGCGATCGCTGCACGGCTCCAAGGTGACGTAGGCGGTGGCGCCCTTCGCACGTTCGCCAGCCACTTCCAGCGCCATCGCCTCGGCGTGCGGCCGGCCACCCTTTTGGGTAAACCCTTCCCCCACCACCTTGCCGTCCTTGACCAATACGCAACCGACGAAAGGATTGGGCGAAGTGATCGCGCGACCGCGCTCTGCCAGGGCAACGGCACGGGCCATCATCGCATGGTCAAAGGCTGAAAACATCCGGAGGCGGGGATTGAAAATGAATCGGAATCGCGATCGTCGGGACCATCAGGACGGCGGTTGGCTACGTTACTTCTTGGTCACTTCCCGAATGGCATCCTTGAACTCTTCGACATCGGAAAAGCTTCGATAGACCGACGCAAAACGCACATAGCCCACCTGGTCCAGTTTTTTCAGTTCCGACATCACCATTTCGCCAATTTTTCGGGAGGGCATTTCGCGTTTGGCCTCGTTGAGGATGGCCTGTTCGATCCGCTCGATCGAATCTTCCATTTTCTCGCGCTCGACCGGCCGCTTGTGCAGCGCGCGATGAAAACTGGTTTCGAGTTTTGCGCGCGAATAGTCCTCGCGCTGGCCGTTTGACTTCATGATGGTTGGCATGCGCAGCTCGGCGGACTCATACGTCGTGAACCGCTTGTGACAGACCGTGCAGCGCCGCCGCCGGCGCACCTGATCGCCCTCCTCCGACACCCGCGAATCGATGACCTGCGTTTCCTGTGCGGAGCAGAACGGGCATTTCATGGGTCAGGCGCTCAGGATCGCCGGGTCAACCATAGACGGGGAACCGCGCCGTCAAGGCGGCGACGCGCGCGCGAACCGACGCGACGTGGGCATCGTTGGTTGGATCGTCGAGCACATCGGCGATCAAGTTCGCGGTCAGTGTGGCTTCGGCTTCCTTGAAACCGCGCGTGGTCATTGCCGGAGACCCCAAGCGAATGCCGCTGGTGACAAAAGGCTTTTCCGGGTCGTGCGGGATGGCGTTCTTGTTGACCGTGATGTGGGCACGACCGAGCGCGGCTTCGGCGTCCTTTCCGGTGATCTTCTTCGGCCGCAGGTCGACCAGCATCACGTGCGACTCGGTGCGGCCCGACACGATCCGGAGGCCGCGCGCGATGAGGCCCTTGGCCAGCACATCGGCGTTCTTCACGACCTGCTGCTGGTAGGCCTTGAATCCCGGCTCCAGCGCCTCCTTGAAGGCCACCGCCTTGCCGGCGATGACGTGCATCAGCGGTCCGCCCTGGATGCCCGGGAAGATCGCCGAGTTGATCGCCTTCTCGTGCTCGGGCTTCATGAGGATGATGCCGCCGCGCGGCCCGCGCAGCGACTTGTGCGTGGTGGAGGTCACCACGTCGGCATGCGGGATCGGGCTCGGGTAGACGCCGGCGGCGATGAGGCCGGCGTAGTGCGCCATGTCGACCATGAAGTACGCGCCCGCGGCCTTGGCAATGGCGGCGAAACGCTCGAAGTCGATGCGCAGCGAATAGGCCGAGGCGCCGGCCAGCACCAGTTTCGGTTTCTTTTCCATCGCGAGCCGCTCGACCTCGTCGTAATCGATCGCTTCGTCGGCGTTCAGGCCATAGCTCACGATGTTGAACCACTTGCCGCTCATGTTGACCGGCGAGCCGTGCGTGAGATGGCCGCCCATGGCAAGACTCATGCCCAGGATGGTGTCACCGGGTTTCAGTAGCGCGAAATACGCCGCCTGATTGGCTTGCGAACCGCTATTGGCCTGCACGTTTGCAGCCCAACCGTGCTGGTCGGCGCCAAAGAGCCTTTTCACGCGATCCAGCGCCAACGACTCCACCACGTCCACAAATTCGCATCCGCCGTAGTAGCGTTTGCCTGGATAGCCCTCTGCGTACTTGTTGGTCAGCTGCGAGCCCTGCGCTGCCATTACCGCCTTCGAGGTGTAGTTCTCGGACGCGATCAACTCGATGTGGTCCTCCTGCCGGCGATTTTCATTTTCGATGGCGGCCAGGATTTCCGGGTCAGCATCGGCAAGGGCGCGAGTCGCTTGAAAGAATTCAGACATTTTTGAATGGGGTTCCAAAGCTGGGAATCGGGAGCGGCTGAACTGATTTGGAAATCAATCGCCGCAGTGCAGCAAATGTTAGCATGGTGATCACAAGCACTTGGGCCCGGACTGGGCCGGGCCACAATGATTTGTGCTTGTCTTGAACCCCATTGCATGAGGAATGCCGGGGAAGGCACCGCACGCTGTTCACGCGACTATTGCGGTGAAAGCTCGGTTACCGCTGGAGAGAAAGCCGTACTCGATTCCGGCCGAACATGTACCCATAGTCGCTCGCACAAGAGAGCTCGCTGACGAGGAGTACGCCCAAGCCGCCCACCTTGTGCTCAACCGCACCGAGTTCCGCGCTAACACACTCCGCATGGGCAAATGGATTGAAAGGCGGCGCCTGGTCCGCAAAGGTCAGATGCATCCGCTGTTTGTCGCACCAGAGCCCCACCCATACGGGCGAATCGCAATCCCCCCGATGACCATGCTTGACCGTGTTCGTGAACAATTCTTCCACGACGAGATGCAGTTTGTACCCTGAGGCGCGCGACACTTCCCACGCCTCGCAAGTACGTTCGACAAATTCCTTTACCCGCACCGCTTCTGCGATGCGCGCCATGAACATTGCCTCTTTGAATGTGCGGTTCGCCACAACGTGTTGGAGATTGAATTGCTAGAATGAACGGATGCAAGTGTAATGGAGCTTCTCATGCGCGTGTTTCCCCTTCTTGCAGTTGCAATCCTCAGCTGGCCACCTTCCGCTTCCGCGAATGCCCAGGAGGCTGGAATCGTCAAGGTGTCCAAGGGACAGGTCAACATCCAGCGGGCGGGGCAAGCCTTTCCTGCGGTTGTCGGGACAAAGGTCCTCCAGGGCGACGTAATCGTGACCGGTGCAAGCGGTGCAATCGGCATCACCTTTACGGACAACAGCTTGGTTTCCACCGGGCCGAACAGCGTGTTCTCCGTGGACAAGTACCTTTTCGATGCCACCACCCATGCCGGGGAGTTCAATGGCACGCTCAAGAAAGGCACTTTGGCGGGGATCTCCGGCAAGATGGTCAAAGCCGCGCCGGAGTCGATGAGGATCGCCACTCCTTCCGCGATCATGGGGGTGCGGGGTACCGAGTTTGCCATCCAGGTTGAAAACCCGGACGGTTCGACAGGCCAGACGCCAGTCATCTTGAACGTGGCAAAATGACCGTCGGAATTTGCTGAACGTCGAGGGGTGTCGCGTGAGGTTGTTGACCGTATTGCCTGCACTGTTGCTGGCTGCCTGCGCCGGCTCACCCACCAAAGTTGTTCAAAAGGAAACCTTTGTCGTCCTGCCCTCGCCGGAAGGCAAGGTCGGATCGGTCGTGGTCAAGAGCGCTGGCAAGGAGCAGGTACTCGACAAGGCCTACGCGGCATCGCACATTGAAAGCAATGGACAACTCGGCGCTGGCGCTGTCGCTTCGGAAGAAGTCTCGCGCACTTTTGGTGAAACCCTTGCAGCCTTGCCAGGCAAACCGGCGTCATTCCTGCTGTTCTTTGTCGAAGGCAAGGATGAGTTGACGGCCTCGTCCAATGCCGAATTGAAAGGCGTCATGGCTGAAATCAAGCGCCGGCCCGAACCAGACGTGCAGGTCATCGGCCATACGGATTCGGTGGGCGGGGAATCCTTCAACGACAAGCTTTCTCAGGCACGCGCAGAAAGGATTCGCGATCAACTGGTATCTCTCGGCATCGCGCGCGACCGGATCCAGGTTTCTTCGCGTGGAATGCGTGAGCCTTTGGTTGCGACTGCGGCAGGTGTCGCCGAGGCAAAGAACCGGCGGGTTGAAATCAGCGTGCGATAAGCCGGCGCTATCCCCGCCACTCGAGGCACATCAACGTCACATCATCAGCCGCCTCCGTGCCCTCGGAGAAACGATTGACCGCACTGCCCACCGCCTCGATGATTTCGTAGGGTTTCCCGGAACAAGCGGCCGCAAATTCGCTTCGCAAGCGATCACCACCGAAAAATCCGCCTTTTTCGCTGATCGCCTCTGTGACCCCGTCTGTGAAAACCAGCAACTTGTCGCCTTTTGCGAGCGTCCTTGTCTCTTGCTTGTAAGTAATTCCTTCGGCCACTCCCAGTGGCGGTCCGGAGGCGCGCTCCAGCGCTTGAACGCTTCCATCCGCGTGTGCCAGCAACGGCGCGTCGTGGCCGGCGTTGACGGTGGAAAGCGTCCCGTTCAATACGTCCAGCACCGCCGCGAACAGGGTGATGAACAACTGCTCGGGGTTCTCGCGCGAGAGTTCGCTTTCCATGGCCCCCAACATCGCGACCAGGTTGCCGTTGTTGAGCAGTGCCGCACTCTTCAAATGGGACTTTGATGACGCCATGAACAGCGCGGCAGGGAGTCCCTTCCCCGAGACGTCCGCAACGGCAAAGAACACGCGGTGGCTGTCGAGCCAGAAGCACTCGTAAAAATCGCCCCCCACCGTGCGCGCCGGCACCAGCGTGGCAGCTATCGCGAACCGCGCATCACCCCCGAACAAATTCGATGGGTTGGGCAGCAAGCCCATTTGAATCCGTTTGCCGGCATCCAATTCGCCTTCCATGCGCGCGGCCGACTCCCGCAATTCACGTTGCACCCGATCCGCTTCCGCCAATGAACCGGCTTGCATGATCGCCATCGCGCCAAACCAACCGATCAGAATCCACGACCAATCGGCAAGGATCCCGGCCCAAACAAAAGCCGCCACGCCGGTCCCCACAACGGCCCATGACGCCACAATCGCCGCTCCCCAAACCCGCTGGACGCGGTAGCGGGGGCCCCAGGCGACGGCGGCCACACCACCGAGAAGCAATAACAAGATTTCTGCAGCCAAGGTCGTGCGAGGACGCGAAAGGTCCCGATCTTCGAATAACTGTTCAATCAATTGCGCGTGCAGCTCGACGCCCGGCACGCTCTCTCCCAGCGGCGTGACCAGGTAATCTTGCTACCCCAGACCAGAGATGCCGAGCAACACAAGCTTGTTGGCGATACGCGCACCATCCGCCTTGCCGTTCAGGACATCCAGTGCGGACACAAATCGTTCCGGGTCGTGCCGCGACGCGCGCAGCCATACCGAGCCGTCGACCTGCATGGGAATGTCCAATCCAGCCAAGGACACGCCCACGCCCCCAAATCGCCGGCTTTCTATCGACAGGTTCCCTCCCGTGGCCACGCGCAGCATTTCGAGGCCCAGTGACGGCACAATGACTTCTCCCACACGCGCCAAAAGCTGCACGCGGCGCACAACACCGTCGGGAGCATCATTGGTGATCAATCCACGGCCTTTCGCGGCCCGGTCCAGTTCCGGAAGACTCTGCAAATGCCCACGGTACTGTCTGAGCTGATGCATGGATTGCAGCGCATCCTGTCCCATGGGCGCAACGCGCGGTGGATAGGGAAATCGCGCATCGACGTTCGGCAATCCCGCCACACCCAACACCACATTCGATCGCTTGAAGGACTGCGCCAGCAACTGATCCGTGGTCGGCAGACTGGCCATTTTGTCGGCCAGGTCCGAGGGCATCACGGGCAGCGCCTCGGCAAGCAGGGCTGGTGAAAAGCGATCCGGTTCGGTGAACAGCAAATCAATGCCGATCGCTGCGGGCTGGTGCGACTGAATGTGATCAATCAGGTCTGCCACACGCGTCCGGGGCCACGGCCATTGTCCCAGCGCCGCGAGGCTCTTTTCGTCGATTTCCACGATGATCGCCGGTGCCTCTCGGCGTTCGCGCGGGAAGATGCGTTGGTAGGCGTCGAAAACCGCATTCCTCAACAACATCACGGGCGCCGGCGCCAGCACCATGGCCCCCGCGATGATCCCAAGCAGCATGCCAGCTGCAATGCGGTATCGCCGCAAGGTGCGGCGGGTGGGCGTTGACAAGCTCAGACCTCGATTTCCAGCCCGTCGTAGGCAGACGAAACCAGAACGCGGTGTCCATCATTGGTGATTTCTTCAAGACGCCTCGTCTCGGACAGGAGCTTGTCTAGTTTGGCGTCGCTGTTCACCGGCTCATGGTGGAAGAGCGCCAGTTTCTTGACGTGAGCTGCCTGGGCCAGTTCCACCGCAAATACATTCGATGAATGACCCCAATCCTCTTTCACGGACACCGTCTCCGCCAGGGAGTACATGGCATCAAAGATCACGAGATCGGCATTGCGAAAGAACTGTGTCACCCGGCTGGTTTGCCGCTGGTCCTCCACCTTGTGCTCGGAGTCCGTCGAATACACGACAACTTTTCCTTCGTGTTCGATGCGATACCCGTAGGAATCGCCGCCGTGCAGTTGCAGGCTGGGCGTGACTGCCACCGGGCCAATATTGAAAGTCTTGTCAGGCTCCACGCGGACAAACTCGATCTTTGCCGCCATCACGTTCAATGGCACCGGAAAGCAGGGAGGGTCCTGTTGAAGGCGGAACGCGTGTTCAAGCTCTTCATGGCATCCATAGATGCGCACGACATTTCCCGGGGCATAGGCCGGCCGGAAAAACGGGAACCCCATGATGTGATCCCAATGCACATGGGACATCAGGGCGTGGATGACGGCAGGCTTCCCGTGCTGGCGGGCATTGATGTGCGCGCCGAATGGCCGGGCGCCCGAACCAAAGTCGCACACCAGGTATTCGCCCATGCCGGTTTCAATTTCGACACAGGGCGTGTGCCCTCCATAGGTGCCAGCGACCGAAAACCCCAACTCATCGCGAACGAAGGCATTTGCGGCCTCGGCATCTTCAAATCGGCGACCGTCCGCCTTGAGCAGCGCCAGCACAATCTTTTCGCGAATGTCCGTCGCGGTCAACGCCACGGGAATGGAGCCGCGCGTTCCCCAAAACCGCACAAGCATGTTGTTACCCCCGGCGCGAAAGGTACGCCGACGCCGCTTCGCTGGAGATCGCTTGAAGCGCGTCGGTGACATGGGCATACACGGGAAGCACCAGGTCGAACCGGCTGATCTGAAAGATTTCCGCCACCATGGGTTGCAGATCCGCCACTGCAATTTTTCCTGACTTTGCCTTAGCCTCCTTTGCCGCCAGCATGAAACACCGCAGACCGGCGGAGGACACAGAGTCCAATTTGGCCAGATCGAGTACGACCCCCTGCCCCGCCGCCAAGGCATTGGACAGGTGGGGCGCAAGCGCAGACCTGAAGCTCTCGCAACTCATCTGATCCAAACGCCCGGAAACCGAGAGGACGAGCGCGTCTGCGTACACGATCGGTTGCAACGTCATAACGGGGTTCCCGGCAGGATCGATTGGCTTGAATTCTCGTATTCTCGCCTACGCTGGGAGATTTGGGCAACCAAGGCTCACACACTCGTCCCCCTATAATCCGCTTGCCCAGCCCGATCCAGAAACGACTGCATGAAAGCCCTCCTAAAGCTATCGACTGTCATTGACGCGTTCAACGCATGGATCGGCCGCACGATCTACTGGCTGGTGCTGGCGATGGTGCTGATCAGCGCCGCAAACGCCGTGGTGCGCAAGGCATTCAATGTCAGTTCGAATGCGTTTCTGGAGGTCCAGTGGTACCTGTTTGCGGCGGTTTTCATGCTCGGGGCCGGATTCGCATTCCTGAAAAACGCCCACGTGCGCATCGATTTCGTTTCCGCCCGCCTGAGCGAACGCGCCAGGGCGTGGATCGACATCCTCGGCATCCTGATTTTCCTCGGACCGTTTTGCTGGCTGATGATCGATCTGGGTTGGCCCCTCGTGGCCAACGCCCTGAAGAGCGGAGAAATGTCCCAGAATGCCGGCGGACTGATCCGTTGGCCCGTCTACGCATTGATTCCTGCGGGCTTTGCGCTGCTGCTGGCGCAAGCCTTCTCGGAGTGGGTCAAGCGATTTGCGTACTTGCGCGGGCACCTCGACAACATGCTGGGGCATCCACCGGAAGAGGATGAGGAAACGCGGCTGGCGCGCGAATTGAAAGAGGCGGCGGAAAAAGCCGCAGCGGAAGGAGGCAAGACATGACCGCCTTCCTGGCTGCGAATTTTGTGCCGATCCTGTTTATCGGCCTGCTGGTCTTCCTGCTCTCCGGCTTCCCTGTTGCGTTTGCATTGGCCGCCACCGGGCTGCTGTTCGGCGTGCTGGGCATGGAGATCGGTTTGTTTCAGTCAACGCTGTTTCAAGCGCTGCCTTTGCGCGTGTTCAGCATCATGCAGAACGACACGTTGCTGGCGATTCCCTTCTTCACGTTCATGGGCATCATCCTCGAGCGAAGCGGCATGGCGGAAGACTTGCTGGATACTGTCGGCCAGGTGTTCGGCCCGGTGCGCGGCGGACTTGCACTGGCAGTGATCTTCGTCGGGGCGCTTCTCGCCGCCACCACGGGCGTGGTGGCGGCCGCCGTGATCTCGATGGGATTGATCTCGCTGCCGATCATGCTCCGCTACGGCTACCACCGCACGATTGCCACCGGCGTCATCACGGCCTCAGGCACTTTGGCACAAGCCATCCCGCCCTCGCTGGTTCTGATTGTGCTGGCCGACCAACTGGGCAAGAGCGTCGGCGACATGTATGCGGGCGCCCTGGTCCCGGGCTTGCTGCTGGTGGCGCTGTACGCGTTGTTCGTTGTCGCAATCGCCATCATCAAACCGGCGTGGGTGCCGGCACTGCCGATGGAAGCGCGCATCTATCGGGAATCCACCGGCAGTTCCGGTCACGCCTCATTGATCGTTCTCCTGGGCCTTTGTGCGGTGGCGGGCTTCGCGTGGTCGTCGGTGCACAGCGCATGGATGGGCCAGTGGCTTGCGCGCGACGGCGCGGCGCCCACCGACGAAGTGGTCATCATGAGCATGACGATGGCGAGCTTTCTCGCTTTGTTCCTGGCGCTCGGCAATCGCGCATTGAAATTGGGACTGCTTTCCAAACTTTCCGAGCAAGTCACTTTTGTACTGATCCCGCCGCTGGTGCTGATTTTCCTCGTGCTGGGCACGATCTTCCTCGGTGTGGCCACGCCGACGGAAGGCGGCGCAATGGGTGCTGTTGGTGCGCTGATCATGGCGGGTGCCCGCGGAAAACTTTCCGTTGCGCAAATGCGGCAGGCGCTCGAATCGACCACGCGCCTTTCGTGCTTTGTGATGTTCATCCTCATCGGCTCAACGGTGTTTTCCTTCACCTTCAACGCCGCCGATGGCCACAAGTGGGTTGAGCATCTGTTCGCGCAACTGCCCGGTGGTGCACTGGGGTTCCTGATTGTCGTGAACATCCTGGTGTTCATCCTGGGGTGCTTCATCGATTTTTTCGAGATCGCATTCATCGTGATTCCGATGCTCGCGCCGGTCGCCGACAAGATGGGCATCGATCTCATCTGGTTCGGCGTGATCATTGCCATGAACCTGCAAACGTCGTTCCTGACGCCGCCGTTCGGTTTTGCGCTTTTCTACCTGCGAAGCGTTGCAGCCAAGTCGGACTACGTGGATCGAATCACCGGCAAACGCATCCTTGCGGTCACCACGGGGCAAATCTACAAGGGGTCGGTCGCGTTCATCATCCTGCAATTGGTCATGGTGGTGGTGGTGATGGCCTATCCCAATCTGGTGCTGGACAATCTCGACAAGCCCGCCACTGAGTCACCGACCAAGCTCGAATTGAAGACCGAGGATCCAGCGCCCGAACCCAAGCTGGACGATGATCCGGCGAAGTCCCTGAACGCTCCGCAAAAGCTCGAAAACACTCCACCCGACGTTGAACCGGAGCGGA
>JBGAUM010000062.1:0-20044 GCA_044228625.1 Usitatibacteraceae bacterium
GACCAGCGCCACTTGATCCAAGGCGGGCAACCACCGGAGGTGTTCGAAAGGGCGTTGCGTGAGATTGCCGCAGGAAAAGCGGGTTGAGGAAGTAACCGCGTAGCGATCTTTCCGCCGGAAACGAGTCACGGCGGCCACGCACCAGAAAACAAACCCTGGAACCGGCTCGCCTTCCGGGACGCTTTCAATCTGGGAGGCGCACCCCTGAACGAGTTTCAACCGGCGTTTTCGCAATCGCTGCGACGGCGGGCAACGCCCGCTCCACGCCCGACCCGGCTACCCCACCTTCATCGTGCGATGCACGGCGCCCGCTTTTTCGTGACGGACCGACAGCGTCATTTCGCTCCCCTTCGGTGTCTTCACCACCCAGACGAATTTGGTGCGGTCCGCCGTTGGAGTGGTGTCGGTCCAGAAGCTCATCAGCGTGTGCTTGTAGGCGCGCCCCTCGAGCTCCGGGCCGATTTCGCGGAGTGACCCGGACACCAGCGTCGCGCCTTCCGGCAATTCGATCTCCGCGATGACGCCGCGCGATTGCCCACGTTGCTTGGCACGTTTGGAGACGTAGGTTGGCAGGTAGCCGGTGTTCTGCACACCTGCTTCGATCCGATATGCACCATCGCCCAACGCTTCGCACTTCACATGCGCCAGTTCCAGCTTCGGCGAGGTCATCGCGTTGTAGATGAGCCAGTCGGGGAACTTGGCGATCTCTTTCTCCAGCAAGTGTGGCGGCGGGTTGCGGAAGGTGTAAATCTTGTTCCAGCCGCCGATTTCCACCTCGCCCAATTGCGGGTGTTTGAACTTGTACCAGTCCACATAGCCCTGCCCTTTGAGCTCCTTGTCGGCCCACTGGAGCATCTTCACATCGTCTTCCACCGGGTGGTCGCGGAACCAGTCGATGTACTTGTAGTCCGTGATGCCGGCCTCGCGCATCGGGCACCAGATCTCGATGGTCCACTCGTAAAGGCCCAAGTGCTCGTAGATCCAGTCGAACGTGCCGCTGATCACGTCCTTCGGGTGATAGCGGAATTCGTGGAACACACTGATGTTGGGATACCCCGTGAGGTCAGTGCCGCGCTTGCCCTGCTCCTTGTACACCCACAAATCTTCGGCCGGCATGTCGTCGTCCGACGCGCTTCCGAAGGGGCGCAGCAACACGCCGCTCCAGGTGTGGAAAGAAAGGCCACCGCAGATGTTGGTGTGGTGCGTGATGAAATGCACCACCGCGCGCACCTCGGGTTCGGAGGTGGGATAGGGCCCCGCGCCGAACTGCTCGAATTCCTGCCGCCATCCCCCGGGGAAGTTGCGATTCAGATCGAGGCCTTCCTTGTCCTTGTTGACCTTGATGGTGAAGCCATCGTAGTCGCGCATCCTGCCTTCTGGCAGCATGCGGTAGTACGTACCGCCATATTCGTCCGGCTCGCGCGCGATCATCAATCGCGGTTCCTGCGGATGGCACTTCCAGTTGCCGTTCGGATCCGGGATGCGCATGGACAGAATGCGCCCATCGCCATCGATATCCTCGATGTCCAACCCTTCCACGTGCTCTTCGTCGTACGGGTAGGGCCGCGTGGAGGAGCGCACGATTTTGGGAGTGTCCCGCATCGCCCACTCCGCGCCATCCGGGTTGATGCGCGGGCACACGTAGACGGCGCGGGTATCCAGCAGGCGCGAGATGTCGTCGCGCTTACCGTGGTGCTTGACCAACGTTTCCAAAAAATAGATGGATGCCGCGCCGCCCGCGAGTTCGCTGGCGTGGATGTTGGCATCGACCCAATAGGCGGGCTTGGTGTCCGCGGCACCCGTTTGCGCGTTTGTCGCCGTCACCACCCAAATGTCGCGCCCTTCGAAGCTCTTGCCGATGCTCTCGATGGACAGGAGTTGCGGGTGGTTCTTCACCAGCGCGTGCAGGAGGTCGGTGAATTCGTCGTAGCGGTAGTAGCGGTTGTATTCGATGGTCACGGTGGTGGCTTTCGTCAAAAAAGAAAACCGCCCACGCGGGCGGCTTCCTGAATCTCAGGCGGAAATTCTACGCCTTCCCTATTCTGCCGCCGCATACTCCGTCATGGGCGGGCAGGCACACACCAGGTTGCGATCGCCATAGACGTTGTCCACGCGCGCGACTGGCGACCAATATTTGCGCTGCTTCAAGGACGGCACCGGGAAAGCGGCCTTCTCGCGCGTGTAGTCGTGCGCCCAGTTGTCCACCATCAACATCGCCGTGGTGTGCGGGGCGTTCTTGAGCGGGTTGTCGTTGGCATCGATGCGGCCCTGCTCGACTTCGCGAATCTCGGCGCGAATGGCGATCATGGCGTCGCAGAAGCGGTCCAGCTCGTACTTCGATTCCGACTCGGTCGGTTCCACCATCAGCGTGCCGGCCACGGGGAAGCTCATCGTCGGCGCGTGGAACCCGTAGTCGATGAGGCGCTTGGCGATGTCCTCGTTGCTGATGCCGCATCCGTCCTTGATGGCGCGGATGTCGAGAATGCACTCGTGCGCCACGAGGTCGTTCTTGCCGGTGTAGAGCACCGGATAATGGTCGCGGAGGCGGCGCGCGATGTAGTTCGCGTTGAGGATCGCCATCTGCGTGGCGCGCGTGAGGCCCTCGGCCCCCATCATCAACACGTACATCAAGGAAATCGGCAGGATGCTCGCAGAACCCTGCGGTGCAGCCGAGACCGGGCCCACCTTGTTGTCTGCAGCCAGCGGATTGCCGGGCAGGAAGGGGGCCAAATGCGAGCGCACTGCCACCGGGCCCACGCCCGGCCCGCCGCCGCCGTGCGGAATGCAAAAGGTCTTGTGCAGGTTCAAGTGCGAGACGTCCGACCCAAACTTGCCCGGCTTGGCCGTACCCACCAGCGCGTTCATGTTGGCGCCATCCATGTACACCTGGCCGCCGGCGGCGTGGATGATGTCGCAAATCTCGGTGATCGAGTCTTCGAACACGCCGTGCGTGGAGGGGTAGGTGATCATCAGCGCGGCGAGGCGCGACTTGTACTGTTCGGCCTTGGCGCGCATGTCGGCTACGTCGACGTTGCCCTTGTCGTCGCAGGCCACGGCCACCACTTCCATGCCGCACATCTGCGCCGAGGCCGGGTTGGTGCCGTGCGCAGATGTGGGGATGAGGCACACGTCGCGCCCCATGTCGCCGCGCGAACGGTGATAGGCGCGGATCGCCAACAGGCCTGCGTACTCGCCCTGCGCGCCAGAATTGGGCTGGAGCGAGACGGCATCGTAGCCGGTGACTTCGCACAGCGCCTTTTCCAGAGTCTCCACAATTTCCTTGTAGCCCAACGCTTGATCGGCGGGCACAAACGGGTGCATGTTGCCGATCTCGGGCCAGGTCACCGGGATCATCTCACTGGTGGCATTCAACTTCATCGTGCACGAACCCAGCGGGATCATCGCGCGGTCCAACGCCAGATCCTTGTCCGAAAGTGCCCTGATGTAGCGCAGCATTTCGGTTTCCGAGTGGTGCGTGTTGAACACCGGGTGCGAAAGATAGACGCTTGTGCGCTTCAGGTTCGGCTGGATCGGATCGGGCAGCGCGCCCGCATCGAGTTCCGCCACAGTAAAAGGTGCATCTGCATTGTTGAACACATGCCAGATGCGCTCGACATCTTCGCGCGTGGTGGTTTCATCAAGCGAAATGCACAGCACCTCGGGCGTGAGCTGGCGGAAGTTCATGCCGTGCTTCACTCCACATTCGAAGACGCGTTCCGTCTTGTCACCAGTCTTCACTGCAATGGTGTCGAAATAATTTGGCAGCGGGCAGGCAAAGCCGAGTTTCTTCAGTCCTTCCTGCAGGATCACCGTGAGCCGGTTCACGCGCAGCGCGATGCGCGCCAAGCCTTGCGGGCCGTGGTACACCGCGTACATGCTGGCGATGACGGCCAACAATACCTGCGCGGTGCAGATGTTGGACGTGGCTTTCTCGCGGCGGATGTGCTGCTCGCGCGTTTGCAGCGCGAGGCGAAGCGCCGGGTTGCCCATCGCATCTTTCGAAAGACCGACCAGCCTCCCCGGCATGTTGCGTTTCAAAGTGTCCTTGCACGCCAGAAACCCGGCATGCGGGCCACCGAAGCCCATCGGCACACCGAAGCGCTGTGCGCTGCCGACGACGATGTCCGCTCCCCACTCGCCAGGGGCTGCCAATACCGTCAACGCCAGCAGATCCGCCGCAGCAATGAACAGCGCGCCCTTGGCGTGCGCTTGATCCACGAAGACCTTCATGTCGTGGATGAGCCCGACCGTGGACGGGTACTGAGCGAGCACGGCGAAGTGATCCATCTCCGCGATCATCTTGTGCGCCTCGCCGACCTTCACCTCGATGCCGAGGGGTTCCGCGCGCGTCTTCAATACGGCGATGGTCTGCGGATGCACGTCGCCGGCCACGATGATCGTGTTGCTCTTCGATTTGGCACTGCGCTTGGCCAGCGTCATGGCTTCGGCCGCGGCGGTGCCCTCGTCGAGGAGCGAGGAGCCGGAGATTTCCATGCCGGTCAGATCGCAAATCATGGTCTGGAAATTGAGCAACGCTTCGAGCCGCCCTTGGGAAATCTCCGGCTGGTAGGGCGTGTAGGCGGTGTACCAAGCCGGGTTCTCCAAGATGTTCCTCAAGATCACGCCCGGCGTGTGCGTGCCGTGGTAGCCCTGCCCCAAGTAGCTCTTCAACACCTTGTTCTTGCCGGCCATGCGGCGCATTTCGCCCAGCGCGGCGGCCTCGGTCATGGGCGGCGGCAGGTCGAGCGGCGCCTTGTTGAGAATCGCGGCCGGGGCAACTTTCTTGATCAAGTCGTCGAGCGAATCGGCGCCGACGAGTTTGAGCATGCCGGCGATGTCGTGGTCATCCGGGCCGATGTGGCGGGCGATGAACTCGCCAGGGTTTTCGAGATTTGCAAGGGTCATGATGCAAAAGTTGAGAGTTGGCTTTGGAAAGCTGATTCCGCTAGGGTCAGTTTTGGTTCATTTGTCGTCCCCGCGAAGGCGGGGACCTCTTTCTTCAAAGTCACAGCGGAGTTAGAGGTCCCCGCCTTCGCGGGGACGACTGAAAAAAGCGAACGGCGGCTACGCCGATTTCACGCTCGCCTCATATGCCGCCGCGTCCATCAAGCCATCGAGCGTCGCGCCCGCAGCCGGCTTGACCTTGAAAATCCAGTTGCCATACGGATCGCTGTTGATCTTCTCCGGATTGGCGTCGAGGTCGGCATTGAAGGCGGTGATTTCGCCGTCCACCGGGATGTAAACGTCGCTCGCAGCTTTTACGCTCTCCACCACGCAGGCGGTATCACCCTTGGTCAGTGTTTCGCCGACTTTGGCGTCGCCGCAAAACACGAGATCGCCCAGCATGTCTTGTGCGGCGTCGGAAATGCCAACCGTCAGCGTGCCATCGGCTTCCTGGCGCACCCATTCGTGGCTGTCGGCGTATTTGAGATCGGTGGGGAAATTCATCGTTTTCTCCTGGGAGTGCAATTGTTGTTCGTAAAAGTGTTTGTCAAACCAAAGCCTTGCCATGACGCACGAAGGATGGCTTGGTCACCAGTGCCTTCACGCGCTTGTCGCGAATTTCGACTTCGACTTCTTCCCCGGCCTTCACGCCCATCGGCACACGGGCCAGCGCAATCGAGACGCCGAGCGTCGGCGAAAAGGTGCCGCTGGTGGTCTCGCCTTCACCTGCAGCCGTATGGACCTTCATGTGCGAGCGCATCACGCCCTTGTCGAGCAATTTCAAGCCGACAAAATTCCACGACTGGCCTTTGTTGTCCAAGGCGTCGCGGCCGATGAATTCGCGCTCCGACTTCATGTCCACCGTCCAGCCCATGCCGGCATCGAGTGGGCTCACGGTTTCATTCATTTCATTGCCGTACAGGTTCATGCCAGCTTCCAGGCGCAGCGTATCGCGCGCACCGAGACCGCATTCGCGCACGCCGGCTTCTTTCAGGTCCGACCACAATTTCACGGCCTGCGCCGCAGGCAGCGTGATTTCGAAACCATCCTCGCCGGTGTAACCGGTGCGGCCCAGGAACACATCGCCGATGTCCGTGCCGAAAAAGGCGCCGAGCTTCTCGCCTTCGGCACGCCATTCGGGGCGCACCTGGAATACCTTCTCCCGCGCGTTCGGCCCCTGCACGGCGATCATCGCCACGTCCTTCTTTGGCGTGATGTCGGCGTCGTAGGCTTCGGCAATGCGGTTCATGTGCGCCAAATCCTTGATCGCGGTGGACGCATTGACCACCACACGGAAGCTGTCGCCCCCGCGCCAATAGACAATCAAGTCGTCAATCACACCGCCGGAGTTGTTGAGCATGGCCGAATACAGCGCCTTGCCCGGCTCGGTCAATTTGTCCACATTGTTGGCGAGCAGGCGTTTGAGGAACGACTTCGGTCGCATGCCATCGACATCGACCGCACACATGTGCGAGACATCAAACATGCCGGCGTCTTTGCGCACTGCATGATGCTCTTCGATCTGGGAGCCATAATTGAGCGGCATTTCCCAGCCGCCGAAATCGACCATCTTGGCGCCCGCAGCAATGTGGGCTTCGTACAGGGGGGTGTGTAGGAGGGGCATTTTGAGCGCTTCAGGTCAATGTACGGGGGGGGCGAGAAGTCGAGGCGGCGATAAAGCCCCACCTCGATGAAAACTGCATGCCCCCCTGTCCTTTTGCCTGAGAGTTCAGCGGAATCCGATCCGCGTGCCCCTTCGGCGCCCGCCGCATCGGTGCGCGACCGATCGCGAGTCTCTCCAGAGTGCCGTCTTGCGTCCATGGTTCGGGAACCTGAGCGATCGCGGGCTGCTGCGCCTTCGGTGTCCCCCACCCCGACACTTCGGGCGGAGGAACTCTCCCACGGACCTGACCGGCGAGGCGGATTCTAGCTGAAATGCCCGCAGCAGGGTAATGCCGCAGTTGTCTGCGAAAATCAGGTGGATGAATACAACCCCATCCAAGATGGCCGGGATTCACACGACGATCGTTGGCTCGATCGACGACTTCCTGGCGCTCAACAGCGATTGGGACGCGTTGATCGAACGCAGCGAACGCGGGTGCATCTTTGCCCGATGGGATTGGATTCGAGTTTGGCTCGAAGTCTTCTGCGCACCAGATCAGCCACTGGCGATCATTTGCGTCTGGCGTGGCAAATCGTTGATCGGGATCGCACCGTTCTGGATTCAAACCATCAAGAAATTTGGGGCTCCACTGCGCATATTGCGATTCTTGGGGACCGGCGAGGAGGAGGCCGACGAGGTGTTGCCCGAGTATCTGGATGTCTTCTGCCAAGATCGCGACAAAAACGACGTTGGCCCCGCGGTCAGTTCGGCGATACGCGACAGCCTGGGGTGGGATATCGCGTCGTTTGCACATGTATTGCCGGGATCCGTCATTGAGTCCATGCTCTCGAACGAGCCCGATGTCCTCAGGCCGCCCACCTCGACGGCGATTGGTGCCCGGTATCGCCTTCAGTGGGAGGCCGGTGGATTGCCGTCGATGCCCGCAGCAGTTGCATACAAGCGGCGCAAACTGGAACGAACCGGGAAGGTCGCTTACCAATGC
This sequence comes from Usitatibacteraceae bacterium, assembly GCA_044228625.1. Classification (GTDB taxonomy): domain Bacteria; phylum Pseudomonadota; class Gammaproteobacteria; order Burkholderiales; family Usitatibacteraceae; genus UKL13-2. Next base: position 7,551 of record JBGAUM010000062.1, read on the forward strand.
GTCCAGGACAGCGCCCATTTGGAATCGGCGTTCGAAGTGCTGGCCGATCTGCATGCACATCGATGGGAATCGCGCGGGGCATCTGGCGTTTTTGCGAGCAAACGATTTTCGCGGTTCCACCGCAGGCTCGCCGAAGTCTGGGGTCCGGAACATCGGGTACGCCTGCATATCCTTCGGGTGGATGGAACACCCGTTTCCGCGCTTTACAACTTTGAGTGGCGTGGCACCGAGTATTTTTATCAGGGTGGGTTGAACACGCAGCTCAAAGGGCAATCACCCGGCATCGTTTCCCATGCCTATGCGATTGAGAACGCTGCAAAAAACGGCGCAACGGCTTACGATTTTCTCGGCGGAGAATTGCCGTCTTACAAGGCCGTTTTCGGTGCGCAACCGGAGCCATTGGCAACTTGGACCTTTGAAAATCGCACCTGGCGAGGCCGCTTGGCCCGCATGCTCATCCGCAAGAACTGAGGCCGGATTCGTTCTTTTCCAGCGCCCGAGTGTCGATTTAACTTCGACGACGACTTGATTTCACATCCCCCAAGGACCACAAAGCATTGCCTGAGGCGTTTGAACCAAGCAGATCCGCCCCTGGCTTTGCGGGGCGGAGGAAGCCATCGCCCTACTTTTTGGGAATGGGGATCGGCGCGCCGCCGTAGATGTCGAAGTCAAAATACTTGTCATTGATCTTCTTGTACGTACCATTTTGTCGAATGGCCGTAATGGCGTCGTTCAACTTGGTGCGCAACTCGGTATCAGACTTTCGAACGCCGACGCCTGCACCATAGCCGAAGTACTTGGGATCAAGGTAGACCTGTCCAGCGAATGAAAAGGCCTTTCCCGCCGGAGTTTTGAAGAAGCCGACCTGTGCGTTCACCGTGTCCACCAACACGGTGTCGAGCTTGCCCGAAACCAGATCCTTGAAGGCGTCATCCTGGTTCGCGTAACGCACAATTTCCGCCTGGGCAAACATGGCCGAAACGAATTTGTCGTGCGTCGTGCCGCGTTGAACCCCAATCTTTTTGCCCTTCAGACCTTCCGGCGTCGGCACCAGCGAGCTGCCGGTCTTGACGACCAGACGCGTCGGCGTGTGGTAGTACTTGTCGCTGAAATCGATCTGCTTCAGCCGTTCCTCGGTGATCGACATGGAAGCAACGATCGCATCGATCTTCTTTGCATTGAGTGCGCCAATCATGGCGTCGAAATCCAGGGTCACCATCGTGCATTGAGCCTTGATCTGCTCACAAAGCGCGTTGGCGATGTCAATGTCAAAACCTTCCACCTTCCCACCCGGGCCAGTTTGGCTGAAGGGGGGATAAGCACCCTCCACACCAATCTTCAGTTTTCGCGCCTCCTGTGCGCCGGCCATGCCACTTGAAAACGCGCACACCAGCACCGCCCCAAACAACGCCTTCACTGACTTGTTCATTTTTGACCACCATCCAAATGTCATAGGCCCTAGTTTGCCGCAGATTTCCGGTGCCTGTTTGCAAGTCTTCTATTTTGTTCGTCAAAGTTTGTTTCGGCCCGTTCGCGCCCGCCGCATGTCCTCGCGCCGGTCCATCAGTATTTCGACTTCGCGATAGCGAGCCGGCAGGTCGAAAATCACTTGGACGCCCGCGGCGCCCGATTCAATCGGCGCACGGTCGATCAACTCCCAGCGGATGCCATCGAAACCAATCAGGCGGTGCATGCCGCGTGGCATATCGTAAACCATCCAACGCGACTCGCCGGCAGAGGATCCAAAACCCGGTACGCGGAAAAGAGGGCGCGAAACAGACCGCCAATTCGCGGGGAAATGCGGATTCATACAGCATGGCAAGCTCTGACGGGAAATTTTCCAAGACGCCCTTGCTATACCAGAGCACATGCCCGCCGTTGCCGGACTGGCGCACCAGATCAATCGATTCTCGAAGTTGATCCCAACTCGAGTCCTTGCCTTCACCGTTGATTCGAATACCCGCAATCAAGTCTCGTTGGCGTCCGTTGCCCAACAACTGCATATAGTCGATTTGCGCCTGCCAAGTCTTGCCAAATGCCTCAAAACTGGTGCGATACGCCTGCGGAATGAACTCGTCCCATCGCCCTTCGTCGTCGGGCCAAGCCGCCCACTTCGGCCACTCCAGCAAATAGTGGTCCCATGACCACGGGTAAACCGCAGGGGCCAGCGAAATGACCAGTCCCGGCCGGCGAGCGCGGATTTCCCGCACAAAGGTTTTGGCGAATTCATTCACCTTGTCGGCACGCCAGCGCATCCAGGCGGGATCCTTCGGGTCGCGCGGTGGACGTGCCCCACCATGCTCCTTTGCATACGCCGCCTGGGTGTATTCGTCGTAACCCATCGTGACGTATGGCCAAACGATTCGATCGTCAAGTTGGATGCCGTCGAGATCGTAATGGTCGATGGTTTCCAGCACGAGGTCGGTCAAGAATCGCCTGGCCTCGGGATGGAGCGGGTTCATCCACACAAAGCCATTGGGCGCAACTTCCCGGCCTTCAATGTCTCGAGACAACCATTCGGGTTTGTGACGGCGCAGGCGATTCATGGTCGATTGGTGAGCCGCCATGAACCCATACTCAAACCACGCGATCGCGATCAGGCCATTGCGATGGGCCTCGATCAACATTTCGGCGGTCAAGTCCCGCTTGAGCGAACTCTTGCCCCGAATGGGATCCACCGGATCCTTCGACCGTGACGCGGCAGGGTCATCGACCCCAACAGCTCTCTCCAAGACCTTCGATGGATGGTGCGTGGTGCCGTTCTTCCGCACCTCGAGGTAAACGGTATTCAGGCCGATGGCCTTGAGCTTGGCCATCGTCCGCGAGGTATCTTGTGGCGTGGCAACTGCGTCGTTTCCTGTGGTGGTAAGCCATGTGCCGCGCAACTCTTGAACGGGCGGGCGTGCGCCGGATACACACCCGGCGAGCCATAGAAACACCATCCCCGTCATCCACCATGTGTTCATCACACCTCCGGCTTGCTGCGTGGACATTCTATGCGTCCTTGCGTCGCCCGGTTCGTTGCCCGCATGCAAGAATGCGGCATCGACACCCATCGTCCCCCATGAATCCTTCCCACCTCCCCCACATTGAAAGCGTGGTCGCTTTTATCCTTGAAATTGACAAGCTGAAGGCGGTGACCCGCAAGACCAAGCCACTCGGCCTGGAACGATACGAGAACTCGGCCGAGCACAGTTGGCAAATTGCCCTCCTTGCGTCGTCGCTCTCTCGTTTCGCTGCCGAACCCGTGGACATCGACCGGGTCATCCTGATGCTGCTGGTGCACGACATCGGCGAGATCGAAACCGGTGATGTCATGGTGTATGTCGAAGAGGGCCACGAGGAGCGCAAGCTCGCCGAGCGTGCAGCGGTCGTGCGCATGTTCGGCCTGCTGTCCGACGGTCACGGCGAGCCGCTTCTGGCGCTTTGGGATGAATTCGAGCGTGGTGAGACTCCGGAGGCCCGCTTTGCACATGCGGCAGACCGAGCCATGCCGGTATTGCTGAACCTCGCCAATCGCGGCCAAAGCTGGCGCGAGAACGGGATCGCATACGAACGCGTGGTTGCGCGGGTCGGCCCTTCGATCCGCGAGGGATGCCCGGCCCTGTGGGACTATTTGGCCGGCGAGTTGGATGCAGCGCGTGGGCAAGGATTCTTCGGCGCATGAGTACACGCGAGGGCGATTGGTCCGACGTCACTTCCAAAACGCTCGACAACTACAACGAACGTGCCGGGCCGTTTCGGGCAGCCACTTGGGATCACGATGTTTCGCAAAACCTTGATGCGCTGATCAACGCGATCGAGGGTAAGGGGCCATTCTCCATTCTCGATTTCGGCTGCGGGCCGGGTCGCGACCTTCTCGCACTCAAGGCGCGTGGCCATGTGCCGGTCGGCCTTGACGGCTCATTGCGGCTTGCAGAAATGGCCCGCGAGACCGGCGCTGGCGAAGTGTGGGTGCAGGATTTCCTGGCGCTCGACCTCCCGGCGTCGCACTTTGACGGCATCTTTGCCAATGCGACTCTGCAACATGTGCCCGCCGCCGCGCTTCCCCGCGTGCTTGGCGAACTGCGCGTTTCCTTGAAGCCACGCGGCGTTTTGTTTGCCTCCATTCCGAGGGGAGACGACACCGAGGGTTGGAGCAATGATCGCTACAGCACCTATCATCGCCCCGAATCCTGGCAGCGATACTGTGCTGCAGCCGGATTTACCGAGGTCCTCAGCTATTTCCGCCCGACAGGGCTGCCGCGTGAGCAGCAACCTTGGTTTGCAAGCGTTTGGCGAAGAGCCTGATCACAATCGTGAAATCCTAGGTTTTACGGGGGTTTTGGGACAAAAATGTCCCAAAACGCTCAACCATCCTTGAGTTTGCCTTGCGTGTCCAGCGGGCGGCGCTTGATCTTTCTCCAAAGCCAGGGTCCGACTACCATGAGAGCCGTAATCACCAAAATCGATCCACTCAAGGGGCGTTGCATGAAGATCCAGGGATCGCCTTGGCTAATCGACAGCGATCTCCGCATCTGCTCTTCCGCCAGCGGCCCGAGAATCATGCCGACAATCACCGGCGCCGTGGGAAAACCGTAGCGGCGCATGAGGAATCCCATCAGTCCGATCGCGTAGAGCAGGAACACGTCGAAGGCCGACTGGCGCATGCCGTACACGCCCATCGTGGCAAAGACGACGATCCCCGCATAAAGCTGCGGCTTTGGAACTTCCAGGAGCTTGATCCAGATGCCAATCAACGGCAGGTTCAACACCAGCAGCATCACGTTCCCGACGTAAAAACTCGCGATCAGGCCCCACACCAGCGGCGCGTTCGTCTCGAACAACAAGGGGCCGGGTTGCAGGCCGTACTGCTGGAAGGCGGCCAGGAGGATGGCTGCGGTGGCTGACGTTGGCAGTCCGAGGGTGAGCAGCGGCACCATCACGCCGGTGGAAGACGCATTGTTGGCGGCTTCGGGACCCGCGACACCCTCAATGGCCCCCTTGCCGAACTCTTCGGCATTCTTTGCGAGTTTCTTTTCCGTGGCGTAAGAAAGAAACGTCGGGATCTCTGCACCGCCCGCCGGCATGGCGCCGAACGGGAAACCGATGACCGTTCCGCGCAGCCACGGCTTCCAGGAGCGCTTCCAGTCTTCCGCAGTCATGAGGATCAATCCTTTGACTTTCAGAAGCGTCTCTTCAACCTTTCCGAGCTTGCTCGCCGCGTAAAACGTTTCGCCGACCGCAAAAAGTCCGACGGCGATCGTCACCACCTCAATGCCATCGGCCAATTGCGGGATGCCAAACACAAACCGCGCCTGGCCCGACTGGTTCTCGATTCCCACCACTCCGATGGCCAAGCCGATGAAGAGCGCAGTCAAGCCTCGCAGCGTGGATTCTCCCAAAACGGCCGATACCGTCGTGAACGCCAGGACCATCAATGCAAAATACTCGGGGGGCCCGAATTTAATGGCCAAGTCCACCACTTGCGGGGCCAGCAGCGTCAAGAGGATTGTGGCCAGCGTGCCGGCCACAAAAGAACCGACCGCGGCCGTGCAAAGCGCAGGACCCGCACGACCGCGCTTGGCCATCTGGTTGCCTTCCATCGCCGTCACAATAGTGGCGGACTCGCCGGGCGTATTGAGCAGGATCGATGTTGTCGAACCGCCATACATGGCGCCGTAGTAGATCCCGGCAAACATGATGAGCGCGCCTGACGGATCAATTTTGGAAGTCACAGGCAGCAGCAGGGCAATCGCCACAGCGGGGCCGATACCCGGCAATACGCCGACGGCCGTTCCAAAAGTCACGCCGATCAAGGCCCACATCAGGTTTGCTGGTGTCATCGCCACCGCGAAGCCCTGCATGAGAAGCGTCCAGACTTCCATTACAGGACTCCCGCCAAGATGCCCTTGGGCAGATTAAGGCCAAGTCCGTAGTTGAATGCGGCAAAAATGGCAACGGCCAATACCAAAGAGACCAACGCGTTTGAACCCCAGCGCCGGCTATTGAAGGCCCGCGCCACACAGAGGAAAAGCACAACGGACGCGAGGATGAAACCGGCAGGCTCGATCAACAATCCATAGACGATCAGTCCGCCAGAGACCCACGCAAACGCAACCCAATCCATTTGAAGTGCGCGTTCTGCGGCTTCATCATGATTGCGAAATCCCCCGCGTACGACCTCGTAGACCAGGAAGCCGCCGAGAAAGACGAGCACGGCACCGACCACACGCGGAATCAGCGCCGGCCCGACCGCGGAATAACCGGCCGCGTCGGGAATGTAGAAAGACCCGGCGAAAAAGAACAGGCCAATCGCCGCCACGCCGAGTGCGACAGCCAATTGGCCCATGTCGAGGCCTTTCATGGAAGGGCCTATTTTTTGCCGAGACTGAGCGAGCCGAGGATATCGCCAATGCGCTTGACATCCTCGTCCAGGAATTTCTTGTACTCGTCGCCAGCAAGCCACACATTCATCCAATCGTTCTTCTTCAGGGTTTCCTCCCAAGATTTGTGCTTCACGCCGGCCTCAATCGCCTTGATGAGTTCATCCCGTTGCGGCTTGGTGATCCCCGGTGCGCCAAAGACGCCCCGCCAATTGCCGAGGACGATGTCGATCCCCTGTTCTTTCAAGGTCGGAATACCGGCCTGCTTGGCGGGTGAAGAAACTGCCAGGGCACGCATCTTGCCCGATGCGATGTGCTGGGCAAACTCCGACACTCCCGAGATGCCGGCCGCCACGTGGCCTCCGATGATGGCCGCCACGGCTTCACCACCTCCCTTGAACGGAACATAGTTGACCTTGGAGGCTTCCACGCCCGACGCCTTGGCAATCATTCCCGCGAGGATGTGATCTGAGCCGCCAGCCGAGCCGCCGCCCCATGAAATGCTTCCAGGGTTGGCCTTGAAGGCCGCGACCAGGTCTTTCATGGACTTGTGCGGCGACGACGCGGGCACCACGACCACCAGGTATTCTTCCGTCAATCGCGCCAGCGGCGTGACTTGCGACAGATCGACCGCCGACTTGTTCTGGATGATGCCGCCTACCATGACCATGCCGCCGATCATGATGGCGTTCGGATCCCCTTTGGCACTGTTCACGAATTGGGCGAGGCCGATCGTCCCGGCGGCGCCGCCCTTGTTGTCGATCTGTGCGTTTTTGATCGACCCAGCGGCCGTCATTGACGCCACCAGCGCGCGGCCGGTGGAATCCCATCCGCCGCCCGGATTGGCGGGCACCATGACCTTCAAGCTGTCGACGGCAAGAACGTTTCCGATCAGGCCTCCCAACGCCAACCCAGCCAATGATTTTAGAAAATCCCGTTTCATGCGCTCCTCCTCATCCGGTTGTTTTGCAAACTGACATTAGGTATTTGCCGAGGGTGCAGACGTCGCCCGTTGCCATGCCTTCGGATATTTTCCGCGAATCGGTCTGTAGAAATCGATGACGCGGCGCATGTCGGCCTCGACATTGCCGGTGGTGTCGAAGAGGGGCCCAAACCCGATTGTCCTGTGTTCAAAGTCGAAGTATGTCAACAGGATGGGAATGCCCGCGCCATGGGCGATATGCAAGAACCCGGACTTGAAGCCTTTGTCGAGCTGCCGTGTACCCTCAGGCGACAACGCAAACACCATGCGGTCGGCTGCCTTGATCGCGGCAACTGCCTCTCCGACGACGCCATGGGACGCATTGCGATCCACAGGAATGCCGCCGATGGATCGCATCCATTTGCCGAACAGGCCCTTGAACAAGGTGTGCTTGCCCAAGAACGAGACTTTGACGTCGAGCGACCAAAGCACGAGGACGCCCAGCACAAAATCCCAGTTTGACGTGTGCGGCGCCACCGCCACCACGACCTTGGGGACATCCGGAAGCCGACCTGAATATTTCCATCCGATGGCGCGCCAGATCAGCCGCCCAAGAAACTTGGTGATCACCCCGCCACGCCTTGCGTAGCTGGCCGGCACAATGTCGAACACTTACTTTTTCTTGACGGTGAGAAGGGCTTCGCGCAGCGTGTCTTCGGACAACGCGTTCACCGTCGACGCGACTGACTCGGCCAACGGAATGGCCGAAACCGGCAACTTCGCGATGTTCACCTTTTCCACGAACTTTGCCGCGGCACCGGCAATACGCAACAATTTCTCGCGGTCCGCCATCAGAATTTCGATCTCACTCCTGAGCATCGTGACATCAGGTGATTCGTCATTTTTCTTGACCATGTACTTTCCCTGCGCTGTTTGCTGAATTCTATCCGCATCCGTGAGGACGAAACGGGCCTCAATTGGCGATGGCCAGTGGAAGGTTCAGCAACAGGTTTTGTGGCTTCATCTTGAGTTCACGCGCCTCTGTGACGGCAAGTCCCAGATACACCGGTACGCCGCGAACATCGGGACGCATGGCATCAGGATCGTCAAATTTCAACTTGAAAAGACTGATCAGACGTTCGCGTCGAGCGTCGTCCACCTCGACCCCTTGATAGAGGTCGTTCAAGATTGCGGTCGATTCAATATCGAGTCCTGTATGCCAGCGCCAGTGTGCATCCTCGATGGCCGACAATGGCTCGATGTCGATGTCCACGCCTAGAAAATGCGCCACCCACATTTCCATCAGCGTGCAAAGGCTGGCAATCCCGGGGCGACCCGGACTCAAATCCAGGATCCACGCGTGGCGATCCACCGAAAGCCAAAACAAGGGCGCGTTTTCATGCGTCAAGACGTCCAGCTTCATGGCTTTCAACGGCGTCCCTTGCTGCTGCATCAGCCGGCCGAGTGAACCGAATCCTCCGGTCTGGGCGAACGCTTCGATCGACTCGGCGTCTGCCGCAAGCCACTGACCGTCTTCAAAAGCAACTCGCTGGCGGCGAAAGAACGTTTCCGCGGACCGCACCATCCATGGGTCGGTCACCTCAGTCAACATGCCCCGCAAAATCGCTTGGCAGACACTATCAATGAACAGCGGCGGCAGCTCATTTACCCGGCCCGCGACAGTGCCGCGCAGCAGCTGCAAATAGAATCGCTCCAAAGTGACCGCATCCGTCACCCGGTCACGGAACTTCAGGAACAGCCGATAATTTTCAGCGGTGTCCGAATCCTCAAGTGCCTCCAGCACTTGCACATCGACCCGCGCAAGCGGCTGATCCACGAGCCGGGCGTGAAGCGCACGTTCAGTCGCCGTGGATTCCGGCAACGGCGCAAGTTCAGGCCTTGCTAACCAGTACCGCCAATAACCCGGGGTCGCGCGCAACCAACCCCGATCGTTGCGCTCCAGCGCGGCATACCCGCAGTCCGGCCAAAATGCTTGTCCCATTTAACGGTGCAAAGTCCACGACGGGCGTGGCTTTCCAGCCGATTTCACCTTGAAACGCCCACCCATCAAGGGTTCTCATCCACACGACGAATTGTCGGCAGTGCCAACGTCTCGATCAGTTCTTGGGTGTCCAAGGGTTTGACCAGATATGCGGACGCGCCCGAGGCCAATGCCTGGCGCTGTATCGACCGATCGTCCAAGGCCGACAACATGACGACCCGCGTCGTCGCATTCTGTGTCTGGGACAGGTTCGACAGGAAACTCAGGCCGGACAATCTGGGCATCCGCACATCGCAAATCACCAGGTCATAACGCACCGCCTGGCACCGGCGCAACGCATCGAGGCCGTCAGCCGCGTGTTCGGCGATCCATTCAAACCTGCGCAACACGCTCGACACGTGTTCGACACATGCTTCATCGTCGTCGACGACCAGCGCGCGCAATGGTCCAGCCACGCCGTTCTCCCAAAAGCTAGTTGTTGCGGCAGTGTAGCAGGATCAAACCCCGCGGAATCAGCCAGACGCGGAAGTCACGCCTGTTGCCGCTTCCAGAATGGCCTGCGAAGACGCTGGCTTGACCAAGTAGGCCACTGCACCCGCCGCAAGCGCGTCGCGGCGGGTTTTCGCATCATCCATGCTGGAAATCAGCACAACGCGGTGAGGCGAGCCCTGTGGAAGTCGGAGGTTTTGCAAGAAACCCAGGCCGGACAGCTTGGGCATCCGGACGTCAGCCACCACAACATCGAAGGGCGCGGCACGAAACATCGACAGCGCCATCATGCCATCGCCACACGACTCGACCAGAAAATTGGCTTTGGCCAGGGTACGGGACACAAATTCAACGATGACGGGATCATCGTCAACCACCAGCGCACGCCGCTGCGGTGAAACTGCGTTATCAGACATTTCGACTTTTGCAAGGGTAGGAACACAAGTTTATCGTGCATCCCACATGCGGCTGACTACAAACGCCCGCTACGATTGATCGCCAAATGCTGGTTCACCAGTGCAAACGTCAATTAGTCCCACCGGGAATTGCGCGCCTCGCGAAACGGGCACAACCGGCTATTTCACGCAATCCACGTAGTAGACCACCTTGCCTTCTGATTCGGTTTCCACCAGTCCGTGAATATCGGTTTCAAAACCAGGGAAACGGGCGTTGAATTCGCGGGCGAATTTCAGGTAGTCGACGATGCGCTTGTTGAATCGCTCCCCCGGGATCAGGAGCGGAATTCCCGGCGGATAGGGTGTCAGCAATACGCTGGTGATTCGGCCCTCAAGGTCATCGATGGACACCCTTTCAATTTCGCGATGCGCCATTTTGGCAAAGGCATCGGCTGGCGTCATGGCCGGCTGCATGTCCGACAAGTACATTTCCGTCGTCATACGTGCCACGTCATTGGCCTTGTACATGTCGTGGATTTGCTGGCAAAGGTCCTTCAATCCCACGCGCTCATACTTTGGCTGTGCGGCGACAAACTCCGGCAGGATGCGCCACATCGGCTGGTTTTTGTCGTAATCGTCCTTGAATTGCTGCAGCGCGGTCAGCAAGGTATTCCACCGGCCCTTGGTGATGCCGATGGTAAACATGATGAAGAACGAATACAGCCCCGTTTTCTCCACGATCACGCCGTGCTCGGCGAGAAACTTGGTGACGATCGACGCCGGAATGCCGGTCTTGGCGAATTTGCCGGACACGTCGAGACCCGGCGTCACGATGGTGGATTTGATCGGATCCAGCATATTGAACCCAGGCGCCAGGTTGCCAAATCCGTGCCACTTGTCATTGGCCTTCAACACCCAATCGTCGCGCGAACCCAATCCCTCTGCATCTGTGGCGAGCTTGTCAGGGCCCCAAACCTTGAACCACCAGTCCTTGCCCCATTCGTCGTCGACCTTGCGCATGGCGCGGCGAAAATCGAGCGCCTCTACCAGGGATTCCTCCACCAGAGCCGTGCCGCCAGGCGGTTCCATCATGGCCGCTGCAACGTCGCAGCTGGCGATGATGGCGTACTGCGGCGACGTGGAGGTATGCATCAGATAGGCTTCGTTGAAAATGTGACGGTCCAAAGCCCGCGTTTCGGAATCCTTGACAACAATCTGGGATGCTTGAGAGATGCCCGCCAGCAACTTGTGCGTCGAGTGCGTGGCGTAGGTCACTGCCTCTTTGGTACGCGGGCGATCCTTGCCGATGGCATGCATGTTTTTGTAGAAGTCATGGAACGCGGCATGCGGCAACCAGGCCTCATCAAAATGCAGGTTTTCAATTTTTCCGTCGAGCAGCTGCTTCAGGGTCTCGACGTTGTAAAGCACGCCGTCGTAGGTTGACTGGGTCAGCGTCAAAATGCGTGGCTTGGCCTTCTTGTCCTTGATGAATGGATTGGCCTCGATCTTCTTCCGGATGTTATCCGGGTGGAATTCATCGAGCGGAATCGGCCCGATGATGCCCAGATGGTTGCGGGTCGGCGTCAAGAAGATCGGATTGGCACCGGTCATCATGATCGCGTGAAGGATCGACTTGTGGCAGTTCCGGTCCACCACGACGATGTCGCCGGGCGCCACGTTAGCGTGCCACACCATCTTGTTCGACGTCGATGTGCCGTTGGTCACGAAGTAGCAATGGTCGGCATTGAAAATGCGTGCCGCGTTTCGCTCGCTGGCCAGCACCGGTCCGGTATGGTCGAGCAATTGACCCAGTTCCTCCACGGCGTTGCAAACGTCGGCGCGCAGCATGTTTTCGCCGAAAAACTGGTGGAACATCTGCCCGACGGGAGATTTCAGGAACGCCACGCCACCGGAATGCCCAGGACAGTGCCAAGAGTAGGAACCGTCCTGTGCATAGTGCATCAACGCGCGGAAGAACGGCGGCGCCAGGCCATCCAGATAGCTCTTGGCTTCACGGATGATGTGCTTGGCAACAAACTCGGGGGTGTCCTCGAACGCATGCAAGAAACCGTGAAGCTCGCGCAAGATGTCGTTGGGCAGGTGGCGGGAGGTCTTGGTTTCGCCGTACACGTAAATCGGAATGTCGGCATTCTTGAAGCGGATCTCCTCGATGAACTTGCGCAGGTTCAATACCGCAGGGTCCAATTCCGGTCCTGGCGTGAATTCCTCATCATCGATCGAGAGGATGAAAGCCGACGCGCGGCTTTGCTGTTGCGCGAATTGCGAGAGGTCGCCATAACTTGTGGCCCCCAGCACCTCCA
>JBGAUM010000063.1:0-19841 GCA_044228625.1 Usitatibacteraceae bacterium
GGTCCCGTCTGAGCTGTGGGTGAAGTCGATGCACGTATCGCTGAACCTCTATGCCGAGCACGAGTTCAACGCCTCCACCTTCACCGCGCGCGTCATCGCCGGCACCGGTTCCGACATGTATTCGACGATCACCGGCGCCATCGGCGCGCTGCGCGGGCCGAAGCACGGCGGCGCCAACGAAGTCGCCTTCGAAATCCAGAAGCGCTACGAGAACGCAGACGAGGCCGAGGCCGACATCCGCGCCCGCGTCGAACGCAAGGAAGTCGTGATCGGCTTCGGCTTCGTCTGGATTGTCGTAGCGCGACTGAATGTCGAAGGCCACTTCGTTCGCGCCACCGTGCTTCGGGCCGCGGAGCGCACCGATGGCGCCGGTGATGGCCGAATACATGTCCGACCCGGTGCCGGCGATGACCCGCGCGGTGAAGGTGGAGGCGTTGAACTCGTGCTCGGCATAGAGGTTCAGCGATACGTGCATCGACTTCACCCACAGCTCAGACGGGACCTTGCCGTGCAGGAGGTGCAGGAAATGCCCGCCGATGGAGTCGTCGTCGGTTTCCACGTCGATGCGCTTGCCGTTGACGGCGAAGTGATACCAGTAAAGCAGCATCGAGCCGAACGAGGCCATCAGGCGGTCGGCGATATCCTTGGCGCCGGCGATGTTGTGGTCGTCCTTCTCCGGCAGGTTGCACCCCAACGCCGAGCAGCCGGTGCGCAGGACATCCATTGGGTGCGCGGAGGCGGGCAGGGATTCAAGGACGTCTTGCACGGCGGTGGGGATCCCGCGCAGCGACTTCAACTTGGCCTTGTACGACTTCAATTCCGTCGCGGTCGGCAACTTGCCATGCACCAGCAAATGCGCGATTTCCTCGAACTCGCACTGCTCGGCCATGTCGAGGATGTCGTAGCCGCGGTAGTGGAGGTCGTTGCCCGTGCGGCCCACGGTGCAAAGTGCCGTGTTGCCGGCGGTGACACCGGAGAGTGCGACGGATTTCTTGGGCTTCGGCCCGGCGGGGGCAGCGGCATCGTTGGCGGCGGGGGCGGGTGTGCTCATGGTCGTTTTCAGTCGATGTTCAAGTAAAAATCAAGGATTGGTGCGGTGTTTGGGGCTGTTTTGGCTTGGGAGGCCCGTGGGCGCTTGGGTTTTAAATCAGCTGTGTGCTTTTTTCGGGCTGTCACCCCGGAACGAGTCCGGGGCGACAGCATTGGGAATTTCGCGTCAAACAGTGGCCATTTTCTTCCTCCGCGCCGTCCACGTCTTGCGGGTCATCAAGTGCACGATGTGGCGTTTCAAATGCCAATCCGCCGGCACGCGCGGGTGATCGAATTCGACGCCATGCCAACGCTTCATGCCGAGACGTTCCATCACCGCGTGCGAGGGCTTGTTTGGTACCACGGAAAGCGCGATCACCTGTGGCAATCGCAGGTGTTCAAACGCGAAATAGAGCGAGGCTTCGGCCGCTTCGGTCGCATACCCCTTGCCCCAGGCGTCAACCGGCAAGCGCCAGCCGATCTCCACGGCAGGCTGCCACGGTGCCGGAAAGCCCGGTGCGTTGATGCCGACGAACCCTGCAAAGGGCATCACACCGGGAATTTCCATGGCCCACATTCCCCAGCCGCGTTGAGCGATACCAGCGCGGATGCGATCCATCTCGCCCAGGGCATCCTCGCGCGCGAGGACCTTGGGAAAATACTGTCGGACTTTCGGGTCGGCATTCATCGCCGCCCACGGGTCGGCATCGCTGTCTTTCCACTGGCGCAACAGCAATCGCGACGTACGCAGTTCCACTGGCGAGGGAAACGTGGGCAGGACCAGGGGATCGGCCATGGCTACTTCTTCTTGGCGAACAACTGGTCGAGCGATTGCTCGAAGGCGTGGTAGCCAATGCGATCGTAGAGCTCGTCGCGCGTTTGCATGAGGTCGATGACGTTCTTCTGGTGGCCGTCCTTGCGGATCGCGGTATAGACCGCCTCCGCGGCCTTGTTCATGGCGCGGAACGCCGAGAGCGGGTAGAGGACGATGCCAACGCCCGCACTCTTGAGTTCTTCCACGGTAAACAGCGGCGTCTTGCCGAATTCCGTGATGTTGGCCAACACCGGCACTTTCACCGCATCGACGAATTTGCGGTACGTGGGCAAGTCGTACGCCGCTTCGGCAAAAATGCCGTCGGCTCCCGCTTCCACGCACATTTGTGCGCGCTCGATCGCGGCATCCACGCCCTCCATCTGGATGGCGTCGGTGCGTGCAATAAGGAAGAAATTCGCATCGGTCTTGGCGTCGGCCGCCGCTTTCACGCGGTCCGCCATCTCCTGCGCGGTGACGATTTCCTTGCCGGGCCGGTGGCCACAGCGCTTGGCGCCGACCTGGTCCTCGATATGGCAGGCTGCGGCGCCGAACTTGATCAGGGCCTTGACCGTGCGCGCGATATTGAACGCAGAGGGACCGAAGCCGGTGTCGATATCGACCATCAGCGGAACGTCGCACACATCGGTGATGCGGCGGATGTCGGTCAGCACATCGTCGAGGTTGTTGATGCCCAGGTCGGGAAGGCCCAGCGAACCTGCGGCAACACCACCCCCGGAAAGGTAGATCGCGCGATAGCCCGCACGTTTGGCCAGCAGCGCGTGATTGGCATTGATCGCGCCGATCACCTGCAGGGGGGATTCATCCTTGAGGGCTTGGCGGAATTTCGCGCCGGGGGTCATCGTCATGGGGTGAGTCCGATTCGATTGGTGATGGAAAGCATTCTAGAAAAATGCGTGCGCCGCCGCATCGGGGATTCCCACCCCCGTGACCTTGGCCTTCTGCAGCAATTCCCAGAAATAACGGTACGTGGCGCGGTCGTGCAACTCGCCCTTGTACTGGATCGGGCCCCAATCCGCCGCCTGGGCGGCCAAGAGAATGTTGGCCGCATCCTCCACTTCGGAGTGATCCGGCTTCATCGCATCGACGATGGCCGAAATCTGCGCAGGATAGATCGACCACATGCGCAGGAATCCGAATTCGTTCCGCGCGCGCGAAGCGTCGGCCTTCACCACCGCGGCGTTCTTGAGGTCGAGGCATACGTTATGCGCGGGGACGACGCCATTGGCCAGCGCCGCGGCGACGACTTCGGCCTTGGCGCGCGCCAGGAGGGCGTGCTCGAACTGGCCCGGAGACCGCATGGCCGACGCGGGAATGGCCCCGTGGTGGCCGGAAACGAAATCCATCAGGCCGAAGTCCAGCACCTGGATCGAAGGTAGCGCCGCGATCTGGTGCACGTCGCGCAAGGCTCCATGGGTCTCCACCAGGATATGCGTGGGGATCTCGCGGCCGGCCCCGGTGCTTTTCGCGACCGCCTGGATGTAGTCGATCATTTCCTTTGCTTCTGCAAAGGATGTGCACTTCGGAATCGTGATGTAGGCCAGCACTTTGCCTGCGCCACCCACGAGGATGTCCACATCCTTTTTCCAGTGTGGGTGGGAGTGGTCATGGATCCGTGCGCCTGCCATCTTGTATTTGTTGGCGTCCGAATTGAGGACACGCACGATCATCTCGGCGTGGGCCTGTTCCTGGCCCGCAGGTGCGCCGTCTTCGCAGTCACAGGTGACGTCAAAGATCGGTCCCAGCTCGGATTGCAGCGCGAGCGCCTTGCCAATCAGTTTTTCGCTGCCGCAGAAATGCTCGCAAGACGGAATGGCTGGAAATGGCTTTTCGCCGGAAAACAGGGCTTGTGAGGGGTGAACCTTGGACATGGGCTTCCTATCGACGAGGCATCAAAACGGTGTAATCGAGCGAGAGCACCTGGTGGGATTCAGATTGCTCACGAAAGTCCGGGGACAACAGGTCAAGATTCTTGTAACCGGCCATCAAGAAGCGCGCGGCACCCCAGCCCTCGGCCACCGGCCACTTTGCGACGGGCAAATGGGCGGCATAAATGGTGTCACCGGCCAGCGTGGGGTTCATGTGGGATCCCGCATTGATCGCCAGCAGCGAAAAAGCATTCCCGAGCCCGTCAAAGGACAATGCGCGGCACAGTGAAATGATGTGGCCGCCGTAAATCAATCGCTGTCCAAAACGCGAGCCCTTCATGTGAAGCGCATCGAAGTGAACCCGTGCAGTGTTCTGGTACAACTTGGTGGCGAGTGTGTGATCGGTTTCGTCGATCGTCAGGCCCGCAGGGTGTTTGATCAAATGCGGGTGGAACTGCGCGATGGCATTGGCGGGCTGTGCCGGATCCCCGACCGTCAGGTCGTCCCAAAACAGGCCACAACCCGTCGCACGTGCGATGGTGTCGGCGTCCATTCGGGAGATGTTCGGGGACACGATCTTGTCCGGCAGTACGCTGGCAGCGAAGTCGGTCTGGCCGTGCGGCGCATGCTCGCTTGCAGGAACCGCGGTACGGCGGTGAACCATGACCCAGCGGACCCACGTCAAGACGGGTTGGCCATGCTGGTTGAGCGCGGTTGAACGGACATAAACCACGCCGGTCTTGCCATTGCTGTTGCCCTTGAGGCCGACGATTTCGGTACGTGCGGTCAACGTATCGCCCAAGTACACGGGGCTCAAGAACCGGCACTCGGCGTACCCCAAATTGGCAACCGCGTTATACGAGATATCAGGGACGGTCTTGCCAAACGCGATGTGGAACACCAGCAGGTCGTCGACGGGCGTGGTCGGAAAGCCGAGCGACTGTGCAAACGGTTCGCTGCAGTGCACAGGATTCCGCGATCCGGTCAGGGCCTGATAGAGCGCCGTGTCGCCTGCGGTCAGGGTGCGGGGCACGGCGTGATCAAAATGCTGACCGACCGCGTAATCCTCAAAGAAGTAGCCGTTTGCCGGGCGCATGGTCATCGATCCGGCGTCAGGCGCTTTCGAGTTCCTTGATCATGTCGACGAGCGCCAGCAAGCGCTTGGACGCCGCAACATGATGGTGCTCCACCAACCGGCCATTCAACATGATCGTGCCGCGACCGTCGCGATGGGCTTGCTCGAGTGCATTGATGACATCGACGGCCTGCGTGATGTCTGCCGGCTTCGGCGTAAACGCGTCATTGCAATAGGGGAGTTGGTTCGGGTGCACCAGTGACTTCCCGTCAAACCCGAGATCCCGCGTCAACCGGCAGGCCAGTTCAAAGGAGTGCATGTCCTTGATGTCCACGCTGATGCCGTCGATGACCGCGCGCTTGTAGGCCCGCCCGGCCAACAGGACATGCGACAACGAATAGTGGAGCGCGAGGCGATCCGGCGTTTTCCGGCCATGCAACTGCGTGAGCAGGTCGGAGGTCGCCAGCACCAATGCCGCGATGCGATCGGAGGCAGAGGCAATTTCCTCGGCACGCAACACCGCAATCGGGCTTTCAATCATCACCATGATGGGCATGTGCGAGCCGCCGGCCGCATCAAGTGCCTTCAGGGCATCAACCACATCGTCCTTGCTTTCGATATTGGGAAACAGGATGGCGTCGGCGCCGACCTTGGCGACCGCCTTGATGTCATCGAGTCCCCATTGCGAATCGAGGTCGTTGACGCGGATGACCTTTTCGCGGCGGCCAAAACCGCCTTGGAGCACTGCTTCCACGATTTGCTCGCGCGAGGTTTCCTTGTTCTCGACCAGCACGGAATCACCCAAGTCAAAGATGACCGAGTCGACTTTCAAGCTGCGCGCCTTGTTCAGATACCGCGGTGCACAACCGGGGACATACAGCATGGAACGACGGGGACGGAGGTAGGGTGTCATGGGGCGGCGAGAGAGTTCAGGCAGCGGGTTCAAACATGGAGGCAACGCACGAATGCTGCGCTGCGACATGTTGCCATGTTAGACGTCAGGTGGGGTGATGTCAATAAACTTATATCTTATATAAGACATGTGAGTTAGTTTTAATTGAGGTATCATGCAAGAGTTTGCGACCCGGCGGCCGCACGTGGCCCTCCGTTGGCGGGCCTGAACGAAAAATCGCGATCCATCCCCAATCATGACCGATACGCCGCTCCCCTCCGCCCCCAGTTTCAGACCGCTCTATGACCAGATCAAGATTTTGATCACGCAGAGCCTCATCTCGGGGGAATGGAAGCCGGGTGAAGCCATTCCGTCTGAAATGGAGCTGGCAGCGCGTTATCAAGTGAGCCAAGGCACGGTCAGGAAGGCCATCGACATGTTGGCCACCGAGAACATCCTCGTCCGTCGCCAAGGGAAGGGGACGTATGTTTCCACGCATACGGAACCCAAGACCCAATACCGCTTCCTGCGCGTGATACCGGATGGCGGTGAAAAGGTGAATCCCACGACCACCTTCATTGACCTGAAGCGAAACCGCGCCAGCGCCGAGGTGGCCCGGGCCCTGGATCTCAAGGTGGCATCGCCGGTCATGGCCATTCGACGCGTCCTGGTCTTTGCGGGAAAGCCGGTGATCCTGGATGAGGTGGTGATTTCTGCAGCGCTGGTCCCCGGATTGACCATGGAAAAGATTCAGGAGTCCAAGGGATCGATCTACAGTTTTTTTGAAACTGCGTATGGCATGCGAATGATTCGAGCCGAAGAGCGTTTGCGAGCAGTTCCCGCAGACGAATTTGCCGCGCAACATCTCAAGGTCAAGAAAAACACGCCGCTCCTGTGTGTCGATCGCATCGCGTTCACGTACGGGGACAAGCCGGTGGAGTGGCGACGCGGTTTGTGCCTGACGGACTCGTATTCCTATTACAACGAATTGGCCTGATCAGTCCGGTCGTTCCCGAGCGAGTGCTCGTTCCAGGGTTTCGTTGATCCACTGGTTCAAGCTGATGCCCCTTGCGGCTGCGGTGAGGCTGGCTCGCGCATGAGTGTCTGGGGGCAATCTCAGCAGAAGTTTTCCGGAGGCCGGTTTCTCCGGTGTGCGTCCTGATTTCTCGCATTCCGCAAGGTAATGATCGACCGCGAAATGAAAATCAGCCACGACCTCATCCACGGACGCGCCATGGAATTCGATGGGATCGGCCATTCCCAGCAAGCGTCCCACAAGGACCAGGTTCTGGGCATCCAAATCCACGCGGGCACTGTACCCACGGTAACGCAAGGTATTGTCCATGGAAATTGATCCGGACCAAAATAGCATAGTATCAGTTTATAGTATCACATGGTATTGAGGCAAATTTGGCGAATCAGCTGCCAAGCGCCAATGTGGAAGGCGTCTTTTTCTCACTACAAATCAATAACCTACAAAAGATACCTCACGTAACACTCGTCTCCAGTGTGGTTCGATCAATCCACTCGGCGAATCTCGCTCGAATCACCTGTGCAGATTAGAATTTCGAGACACTCGCAGTTTGCAGGGAACATGTCGAATGGAAGGTGCTGATCCGACCTTCTCCGACTGATTGCCGCGCCACTTCCACAGGAGGCCCATGAGTTCCGCACCATCGACGGCCAGCCGCGCGACTCGCGCTGCCAACCGGCCAAAGTACTACGACCTGAATCTGCTTCATTTGCCTATTCCGGGCCTGGTGTCGATCTTTCATCGGGTCACCGGCGTCACCATGTTCCTGTTCCTGATTCCGGCGCTGTTGATGCTCCTGCAGTGCACGCTGTCAGGCGAGACCGGATTCAACCAATGGAAAGGGTACTTCGCATTGCCCGCGGTGAAACTCATCGTGTTGGGCTTTGTGTGGGCCTACATGCATCACCTGTTTGCCGGGATTCGATACCTGCTACTCGACATTCACGTCGGCATCGCCAAGGAGCCCGCACAAATGTCCGCCAAGGTCGTGCTCGCGGCGGGCGTCATCGCCACATTGCTGATCGGAGCACGCATATGGTGAATTCCGTCAAAAAGGCAGACCGTACGCCGGTCGGCGCGCACTACGGCTGGCAGGATTGGCTCGCGCAGCGGGTGACCGCCGTGATCATGCTGTTGTTCTCCTTCGTGTTCATCGGCTTCTTCGTGGTGCATGGCAGTGTGAATTACAGCCAATGGAAGATGCTGTTTTCTTCCAACCTGTTCCGCATCCTGACCTTGCTGTTCCTGATGTCCGTGTACTACCACGCGTGGATCGGCATTCGTGACGTCCTGATGGACTATGTAAAACCAACCGGCATCCGCCTGACGATGCAGGTCGGCGTGATCCTGTTCCTGACCGGATGCACGATCTGGTCGTTCTCGATTCTTTGGGGTAGGGCGGCCCAGGGCGGGGTTGGAGCCTCGCTGGGCAACATGGGCGAGGACAGCTGGCATTGGCACATGTACGACACCGTCAAGGGCTCTGATTGGCTGGGCGACCAGGATGCGATTGAGTTCATGTGCCGGACCGCGCCCGAAGCCGTGATCGAACTTGAGCATTACGGCATGCCATTTGATCGCAATGACAACGGGACGATCTATCAGCGCCCCTTTGGCGGGCATTCCATGAATTTTGGCGAGAAGCCGGTCCAGCGGTCCTGCTGCGCGGCCGACCGCACCGGCCACGCCATGCTGCATACGCTGTACCAGCGAAACGTCTACGCCAACACACAGTTTTTTGTGGAGTGGATGGCCCTCGACATCATCCGCGACGCCGAAGGCGCGGTGGTCGGGGTGACCGCCCTGGAAATGGAAACCGGCGACATCATGATTTTCCAGGCCAAGGCCACGTTGTTTGCTACGGGCGGGGCGGGTCGCATCTACGCGTCAAGCACCAATGCGTTGATCAACACCGGCGATGGGGCCGGCATGGCCGCGCGGGCCGGCATCCCGCTGGAAGACATGGAATTCTGGCAATTCCATCCGACCGGCGTCGCGGGAGCCGGTGTACTGATCACTGAAGGGGTGCGGGGTGAAGGCGGCATCCTGCTCAACAAGGATGGCGAACGGTTCATGGAGCGTTACGCGCCCACCATGAAGGACTTGGCATCCCGCGACGTGGTGTCGCGCGCGATGGCGACCGAGATCAAGGAAGGCCGCGGCGCAGGACCGAACAATGACTACATCCTCCTCAAGCTCGACCACCTGGGTCCGGAGGTCATCAACAAGCGCTTGCCGGGCATTCGCGAATCCGCCATCAAGTTTGCGAACGTGGATCCGGTCAAAGAGCCGATCCCCGTGGTCCCCACCTGCCACTACCAGATGGGCGGCATTCCCACCAACTACAAGGGGGAAGTGGTGGTGCCGAAGAATGGCAATCCCAACTCGGTGGTGCCCGGTTTTTACGCCGCTGGAGAATGTGGTTGCGCGTCCATCCATGGCGCCAACCGCTTGGGCACCAACTCGTTGACTGACCTGTTGGTCATGGGCAAGTCCGCCGGCGACTCCACCATCGCCTACGTCAAGGCGCATGGGAATCACCGCGACTTGCCGAAGGATGCGGGGGACTACACGCTGGCGCGCCTGAATCGTCTGGAAAGCCAGAAGAATGGCGAAAGCGTCTTCGAAGTCGGCAATGCGATGCGCCAAACCATGCAGGCGCATTGCGGCGTCTTCCGCTTTCCGGACATGCTGGAAAAGGGCGTGGCCAAGATCAAGGAAGTGGCGGAGCGCGCCAAGAATACCGAGATCAAGGACAAGTCCAAGGTGTTCAACACTGCGCGCATCGAGGCCCTTGAGCTGGACAACCTCATTGAAGTGGCGCTGGCCACGATGATTTCTGCAGAGGCCCGCAAGGAAAGCCGCGGAGCCCATGATCGTGCCGATTTCCACGATCGCGAAGGCTATCCGAACGGCCGCGACGACAAGGAATGGATGAAGCACACGCTCTGGTACAAGGAAGGCAACCGGCTTGAATACAAGCCCGTGAACCTGAAGCCGCTGACGGTGGAATCGATCCCGCCCAAAGCGCGTGTTTATTGATCCCGCTCGGAAGACCCCATGAAATTCATCATCGAACGCTTCGACCCGGACAAAGACCCCAAGCCGTATTTCCAGGAATACGACCTCAAGCTGGAGCCGACCGACAAGATGCTGCTGGATGCACTCATCCGCATCAAGTCAATTGACGACTCGCTGGCCCTGCGCCGTTCCTGCCGGGAAGGCGTCTGCGGATCGGACGCCATGAACATCAACGGCAAGAACGGCCTGGCTTGCGTCACCAAGCTGGCGGATCTGCCCGAAGTGGTGAAACTGCGCCCGCTGCCCGGCCTGCCGATCATCCGCGACCTGATCGTGGACATGACGCAGTTCTTCAAGCAATACCATTCGATCACGCCATTCGTGATCAACAACGATCCACCGCCGGAGAAAGAACGGCTGCAATCGCCGGTCGATCGGGCGGAACTCGACGGCCTCTACGAATGCATCTTGTGCGCCTGTTGCTCAACGTCATGCCCGTCGTTCTGGTGGAACCCGGACAAATTTGTCGGTCCTGCCGGCCTGTTGGCGGCCTATCGATTCATTGCCGATACGCGCGACCAGGCCACCAACGAGCGGCTCGACAACCTCGAGGATCCGTACCGCCTGTTCCGTTGCCACACCATCATGAACTGCGTGGACGTGTGCCCGAAGGGATTGAATCCGTCTCTGGCGATTGGAAAGATCAAGGAGATGATGGTCAAGCGGGGAATTTGACGTGGGCGACGCGCGCCAACTGGATCGCATTCGCTGGCGCGCGCGTCGTGGGCTGCTGGAGAACGACATTTTGCTGGGCCGGTTCCTGGACGCGGAACTGGCGCGGTTGCAGGACGCAGACCTCAGGAAACTGGAATTGCTGTTGACGTGGGAAGACAACGATTTGCTCGATGTCTTGATGGGCCGGACACCCTGTCCGGATCAGGAATTGGTGGCGCTGGTAGAACGCATACGCGCACTGTGATCCAAACAACGGAACAATCCAAGGAGCGACAGACATGAAGGAAACAGGCAAAGCCACATTGACCTACGGCGACGGCAAATCGGTCGATTTTCCGGTGTATGGCGGCTCCCACGGGCCGGAGGTCATCGACATTCGCAAGCTCTATGGCCAGACCGGCATGTTTACCTACGATCCGGGTTTCCTGTCCACGGCGTCCTGCAACTCCACCATCACGTTCATCGATGGTGACAAGGGCGAATTGCTGTACCGCGGCTACCCGATCGAACAATTGGCCGCCAAGTGCGACTTCCTCGACGTCTGCCACCTTCTGATTTACGGCGACCTGCCCGAAGAGACGCAGCGCAAGGACTTCGTCGGCCGCGTCACCAACCACACCATGGTGCACGAGCAGATGCAATTCTTCCTGCGCGGCTTCCGGCGAGACGCGCACCCGATGTCGGTGATGACCGGCCTGGTCGGCGCGCTGTCCGCGTTTTACCCTGACTCGATCAATCTCAACGACGCCAAGCAGCGCGAAATCTCGGCGATCCGGCTGATCGCCAAGCTGCCGACGCTGACTGCGATGGCATACAAGTACACCGTCGGCCAGCCGATTGTCTATCCCCGCAACGACCTGGGTTACACCGCCAACTTCATGCGCATGATGTTCGCCGTGCCTGCAGAGGAGTACAAGGTCAACAACGTGCTGGTGCGGGCGCTCGACCGCATCTTCATCCTGCACGCCGACCATGAACAGAATGCATCGACCTCCACGGTGCGCCTGTGTGCGTCCTCCGGGACCAACCCGTTCGCGGCCATTGCAGCGGGCGTGGCGTGCCTGTGGGGCCCGGCCCACGGCGGGGCCAACGAGGCCGCACTGAACATGCTCTACGACATCCAGAAGAACGGCGGTGTGGAAAAGATCGGCGAGTTCATCGCCCAGGTGAAGGACAAGAATTCCAACGTGCGCCTGATGGGCTTCGGCCACCGCGTTTACAAGAACTACGACCCGCGCGCCAAGCTGATGCGCGAAACCTGCCACGAAGTGCTCAACGAACTGGGCCTCGGCAACGATCCCTTGTTCAAGCTCGCCATGGCGCTGGAAAAAATCGCGCTCGAAGACGATTACTTCGTGCAGCGCAAGCTCTACCCGAACGTGGACTTCTATTCCGGCATCGTGCAAAAGGCGATCGGCATCCCGGTGCCGTTGTTCACCGCCATCTTTGCCCTTGCACGCACGGTGGGCTGGATTGCGCAGCTGAACGAGATGATCGCGGATCCCGAATACAAGATAGGCCGGCCGCGGCAGTTGTATTCCGGCGCGGCGCGGCGCGATGTCAAGCGGTAAACCCTAGAGCTGGCGCGGTTTTTGGGGCATTTGTGCCTCGAAACGCGCGCCAGCCAATGGGTTTGGCCGGAAAATGCCGGTAAACGCCGGCACAGCGTCAAATCCTTTCGAAGTCACGTCGTAATTCTGTTACAGGTGTCACCATGATGCGCGAATTTCACCAGTCCTCTCTCTTCAACGGCGCCAACGCGCCGTATATCGAGGAACTGTACGAACAGTATTTGGCCGATCCGGCGAGCGTGCCGGAAGCCTGGCGCAAGCAGTTCGACTCCCTGCCCAACGTGGCCGGGCAAACGCACGCCGATGTGCCGCACAGCCCGGTGATTGCTGCGTTTGAGGAGCGTGCCAAGCAGGGGGGCGGACGCATTGCCTATGTCAATGTCGGCGCCGCCGCCAACGATCCGCGCTCGCTCAAGGTGCTGCAGTACATCCGTGCGCACCGCGTGCTGGGCTCCCGCCATTCGCAACTCGATCCGTTGAAGCGCAGCGAGCGCATGCCGGTACCGGAGCTGGAACTGAGTTATTACGGATTGACTGAAGCGGACCTCGAAGCCGAGTTTGGCATCGGCTCCTGGCAGGGTGCCATCAATGGCAGCGCCGAACGCGCCAAGTTGAAAGACATCGTTGCCGCGGTCAAGAAAACCTATTGCGGCACGGTCGGCGTCGAGTACATGTACCTGTCGTCAACGGAGCAGAAACGCTGGCTGCAAAAGCGGCTGGAAGGCGCCCAATCAACCCCCACGCTGCAGTCCGCCGAGAAGCAATTCATCCTCGAACGCCTGACGGCCGCCGAGACGCTGGAGAAATACCTGCACACCAAGTACGTCGGCCAGAAGCGCTTCTCGCTCGAAGGCGGCGAAACGCTGATTCCCTTGGTTGACGACCTGATCCTGGGCGCGGGCGAGAAAGGCGTGAAGGAAGTGGTGCTCGGCATGGCGCACCGCGGGCGTCTCAATGTGCTGGTGAACAGCCTCGGCAAGTTGCCCGGCGACTTGTTTGGCGAGTTCGAGGGCAAGAAGGCGCAGGACGTCGGTTCTGGCGACGTGAAGTATCACCAGGGCTTTTCATCGGACATCAAGACCACCGGCGGCAGCGTGCATCTGACGTTGGCGTTCAATCCTTCGCACCTGGAAATCGTCAACCCGGTGGTCGAGGGCTCGGTGCGCGCGCGCCAGGGCCGCCACGGCGATCACGAAGGCAAGATGGTGCTGCCCATGCTGATCCACGGCGATTCCGCATTTGCCGGGCAGGGCGTGGTGATGGAGACGATGGCGTTGTCCCAGACCCGCGGGTACAAGACCGGTGGCACAGTGCACATCATCGTCAACAACCAGATCGGCTTCACCACCTCCGACACGCGCGACACGCGCTCGTCGCTGTATTGCACCGACATTGCCAAGATGATCGAGGCGCCGGTGTTCCATGTGAATGCGGACGATCCGGAAGCGGTCATCATGGTCGGCCGCATCGCGCTGGAGTACCGCATGACCTTCGGCAAGGATGTGGTCATCGACATGGTGTGCTTCAGAAAGCTGGGCCACAACGAGCAGGATGAACCGTTTGTCACGCAGCCGCTGATGTACAAGAAGATCGCGCAGCATCCGGGCACCCGCAAGCTGTACGCCGACAAGCTGGTGGCGGCCGGTGTGGCGCCGGAAGGCTTTGGCGACGAGTTGGTGGCCAACGTGCGTGCGCGGCTCGATGCGGGCAAGAGCACCAATCCGAAGATCCTCTACGGTGTGAAACCGGCGCTGGCCGTCGACTGGGCGCCCTACATTGGGCAAACGTGGCGCGCGCCAGCCACCACCTCGGTGCCGTTGGAGCAATTGCACCACTACGCCGATCGACTGACGCAGATTCCCTCTGATTTCAAGCTGCACAACTCGGTCGAGAAACTTCTCGAAGCACGCCGCAAAATGGGTCGTGGCGAGATTCCCCTGGATTGGGGCATGGCGGAGAACCTCGCCTATGCCTCATTGGTGGCGACTGGCACACCCGTACGTTTGAGCGGCCAGGATTGCGGACGCGGCACGTTTGCGCATCGCCATGCGGTGCTGCACGACCAGAACCGCGAGCGTTGGGATGCCGGCAACTATGTTCCCTTGCAAAACATCGCGGAGAAACAAGCCAAATTCCTCGTCATCGATTCCCTGCTCTCGGAAGAAGCGGTGCTCGGGTTCGAATACGGTTACGCGACGGCGCAACCGGTTGAATTGGTGATCTGGGAGGCGCAGTTCGGCGATTTCGCCAATGGCGCACCAGTGGTCATCGACCAGTACATCGCCTCTTGCGAGACCAAGTGGCAGCGGCTGTGCGGCTTGTCGATGTTCCTGCCGCACGGCTATGAAGGCCAGGGGCCAGAGCACTCGTCGGCGCGCCTGGAGCGTTTCCTTCAACTGTGCGCGGAGCACAACATCCAGGTCGTCGTCCCCTCCACGGCGGCGCAGTTCTTCCACATGATCCGCCGCCAGGCCATCCGCCCGATGCGCCGGCCGTTGATCGTGATGACGCCGAAGTCGCTGTTGCGCAAGAAGGAAGCCATGTCCTCGCTGGACGAATTGGCCAACGGAAAATTCGAGAACGTGATCGGTGAAACCGAGAAGCTCAATGCCAAGAAGGTCACGCGCGTGATTTTCTGTTCAGGAAAGGTGTACTACGACTTGCTGGCAGAGCGCCAGAAACGCGGGATCGAAGACATTGCCATTTGCCGTATCGAGCAACTGTATCCCTTCCCGCATGAAGAATTCGCCGCCGAAATCGAGCGATATTCAGCCGCCAAGTCGATCGTCTGGGTGCAGGAAGAGCCGGGCAACCAGGGCGCCTGGCACCGCGTGCAGCATTACTTGCTCCGTCATATGCGTTCGGACCAGACGCTGTCGTATTCACTGAGGCCCTCGTCGGCGTCTCCCGCGGTCGGCTATCCGAGCAAGCATTCGGAGCAGCAAAGGGAGTTGGTCGAGGCGGCGTTGACCTGGGAGGCGGGGTCGTCGAAGAAGGCGACCGGCGCCCTGATGGGTGTGCTCGCAAAGCCGGCCTGACGGCAGGTCATCGAAATTTCAGTCACTGATCCGAGTCCGGTCGCAACGCGGCAGGGCGCAGACAAGGAAAATCACCATGCAAATCGAAGTCAAAGTGCCGCAATTGTCCGAATCCGTTTCAGAAGCCACGCTGGTGTCGTGGCACAAAAAAGAAGGGCAGGCGGTCAAGCGCGATGAAAACTTGATCGATATTGAAACCGACAAGGTGGTGATGGAATTGCCGGCGCCTGCGGATGGCGTATTGGTCAAGATCATCAAAGCCGACGGTGGAACCGTCGCCTCCGGCGAGGTGATCGCCATGCTCGATACTGCCGCCCAGGCTTCTGCTGCGCCAGCCGCAGCACCAGCTGCAAAAGCCACGGCACCGGCTGCCAAAGCGGAATCCGGTGCGTCGCCTTCAGCGGCCAAGATTGCTGCGGAAGCCGGCGTCAATACGGCTGACATTGCGGGGACCGGACGTGGCGGTCGCGTGACCAAGGAAGATGTCGTCAACAAAGTCAGTGGTGCACCTGCACCTGCTGCCGCCTCCGCCGCAAAACCCGCAGCGCCATCGGTCTCCATTCCGGCCTCCGCCCGCGCGGAGCAACGTGTGCCGATGTCGCGCTTGCGCGCGCGTGTCGCCGAGCGACTCGTGCAATCGCAATCCACCGCCGCCATCCTCACCACGTTCAATGAGGTGAACATGGCCCCGGTGATGAACCTGCGCAATCTCTACAAGGACAAGTTCGAAAAGGCGCACGGCGTGAAGCTGGGCTTCATGTCCTTCTTCGTCAAAGCCGCCGTGCATGCCCTGAAGAAATATCCCGTGGTCAACGCCAGTGTGGATGGAAACGACATCGTGTATCACGGCTACTACGACATCGGCATCGCGGTCGGCTCCGAGCGCGGCCTGCTGGTGCCGATCCTGCGCGATGCGGACCAGATGAGCATCGCCGACATCGAGAAGAAGATCGCCGACTTCGGACAGCGCGCCAAGGACGGCAAGATCACTATCGAGGAATTGACCGGCGGCACATTCTCCATTTCGAACGGCGGCGTGTTTGGCTCCATGCTCTCCACCCCGATCATCAACCCACCGCAGTCGGCCATCCTGGGCGTGCATGCGACCAAGGAAAGACCCGTCGTCGAAAACGGCCAGATCGTGATCCGGCCGATGAACTACCTCGCCCTGTCCTACGATCACCGCATCATCGACGGTCGCGAGGCCGTGCTGTCCCTGGTG
The DNA here is from genome assembly GCA_044228625.1 of Usitatibacteraceae bacterium. Taxonomy (GTDB): domain Bacteria; phylum Pseudomonadota; class Gammaproteobacteria; order Burkholderiales; family Usitatibacteraceae; genus UKL13-2. The sequence goes on from JBGAUM010000063.1 coordinate 16,317, forward strand.
GCGATGAAGGAGGCGCTGGAGGATCCGTCGCGGTTGCTGCTGGATATTTAATTCCGCGCAATCCGGGAGATGGCGAAATCACGATGGTCCGTGAAAAGGCTCATTTGGCAGGTGGCGTTTTTCCTGCTGGGGGCGTTGCTGACCGGATTTCTCACCGTCTTCTTTGCAAAAGTCCTGCAGCAGTATCTGGGCAAGCACGGATCAGTGGTGCTGGCCGTGGGGCTTGGGGTGTCTCTTACGCTGTGGATCACGCAGCTCGTCAAGCATCCGCCATTCATTCTCAAGGGCACCTCGCCGTTCATCGCTGGTTTCTGTGCCGCGCTGGGCGTGCATGTGTCGCGCACCTGGCTGGGTTAACCGGCCAACGCTAATCAAGGAATTTGATCATGTCCAAGCAATTCGACGTTGTTGTCATCGGCGCCGGTCCCGGCGGGTACATTGCCGCGATTCGTGCCGCGCAATTGGGTTTTTCCACGGCCTGCATCGAAGGCTGGAAGAACCCGAAGGGCGAGTTGGCACTAGGGGGCACCTGCCTGAATGTCGGCTGCATCCCTTCAAAGGCGCTATTGCAGTCCTCTGAACATGTCGAGCAAATCGAACACAAGTTTGCCGATCATGGCATCACCACCTCCGGCGTAAAGGTCGATGTGGCAAAGATGCAGGCCCGCAAGGATGGCATCGTCGGCAAGATGACCAAAGGCATCGAGTTCCTGTTCAAGAAGAACAAGGTTACCTGGCTCAAGGGCTTTGGGAAGTTTGTCCAGGCCGGTGAGACCTACACCATCGAGGTGAGCAATGGCGACACCAAGGAAACGGTGGTAGCCAAACACGTCATCATCGCCACAGGCTCAAAAGCACGCCACCTGCCGGGCATCGCCGTCGACAACGTGAATGTCTGCGACAACGAAGGGGCGCTGGCGTTTGGCGGGGTGCCCAAGAAGCTGGGCGTGATCGGTGCCGGCGTCATCGGGCTGGAGCTGGGCAGTGTGTGGCGCCGCCTGGGCGCCGAGGTCACGGTGCTTGAGGCGCTTCCGAATTTCCTCGGCGCCTGCGACGACGCGGTGTCCAAGGAAGCGTGGAAAGTCTTCACCAAGGAACAGGGCCTGAACATCAAGCTCGGGGTAAAGATCGAAAAGGTTACGCAAAAGAAAACTGGCGTGACGGTCGAGTACACCGACGACAAGGGTCTGGCGCAAAAGCTCGATTGCGACAAGCTGATCGTGTCTGTCGGGCGGGTTCCGAATACCGATGGCCTGGGCTCCACGAATGTCGGCCTCAAGGTCAGTGACCGTGGATTCATCGAAGTCGATGACCATTGCCGCACCAACCTGCCAAACGTGTATGCCATCGGGGACGTGGTGCGCGGCCCGATGCTGGCACACAAAGCTGAAGATGAAGGCGTGGCGGTGGCGGAGTTCATTGCGGGTCAAAAGCCGCACATCGACTTCAACACCATCCCGTGGATCATCTACACCAGCCCTGAAGTCGCATGGGTTGGCAAGACGGAGCAGCAGTGCAAGGCCGAAGGCGTGGCGGTGAAAACCGGCCAGTTCCCGTTCATGGCCAACGGTCGCGCGCTGGGGCAGGGCGAGTCCACTGGCTTTGTCAAAATCATCGCGGATGCCAAGACCGACCGCGTGCTGGGCGGGCACATTATTCATGCCCATGCTTCCGAGTTGATCCAGGAAATTGTCACCGTAATGGAATTCAAGGGCGCGTCAGAGGACATCGCCCGAATCGTTCATGGGCATCCCACGCTGTCGGAGGCGGTCCGTGAGGCGGCCCTTGCGGTGGACAAGCGCACGCTGAACATGTGAGTGCCTGTAGCGAATCCCTGGGACCGTGATGGATCCTGGCCGATTGGCCGAACGGATGGTGGCTTCATGAACACGACACCCAAAGTCAAGACTGGTTGCGGCTTCCAGGGCATTTCTAGCCGAAACACCCCGCCAGTATTGGAGGTTTGCCCTCACGTGCGGCCGAATTCCAGGGCGAATCTTCAATGATGGACTCGCTCCCCAATCTCACCGGCGAAGACGATGCCACCGAGAAAATTGAGGCGTCGAGCCCGCTCGAGTGGTACTGGAAATTCTCCCAAATCGACGGATTCGAGTCCGATCCGGCGCAGCTCGAGGTGCTGCAACACTTGGAGCGCCTGCACAACGATTTGGAAAAGTACCGGCAGTACCGCCAGGGCAAGGTCAATCGGCTGGTGACGAATTTTGGCGGCGGCCGCAAGCCACCGCGCGGGCTCTATATCTGGGGCGGTGTGGGACGCGGAAAGTCACTGATGATGGATGCGTTCTTCAACGTTTCCACCCTGAAACGCAAACGGCGCGTCCACTTCCACGCGTTCATGCGCGAAATCCATCACGACATGAAACGCCTGTCGGGAAAAGAAGATCCGCTGGACCACATCTCGGACCGCCTGGCCAAGCAGCTCCGTTTGCTGTGCTTCGACGAGTTCCACGTCTCCGATATCGCCGACGCGATGATCCTCGGCCGTTTGCTCGAACTCTTGACCGACAAGGGCGTGGTCCTGGTCATGACCTCCAACTACCAGCCGGACGAGCTGTATCCGAACGGACTACAGCGTTCGCGCTTCCTGCCGGCAATCGAAATTCTCAAGCGCGAACTCGAGGTGATCGAGATCGCGGGAGGCAACGATCACCGCCGCCGCATCCTGGAATCCATGTCGGTCTACCACACGCCGGTTGATGACCATGCCGAACTGATGCTGGCGCGCGCCTTCGAGGCCATGTCCCGCGCCACCTATAGTACCCATGGGCACATCAAGGTGGGCGCACGAGACCTTGCATACCTCCGTCGCGCCAAAGGAGTCTTGTGGTGCGCGTTCGAAGAGCTTTGTGTCAAGGCGCGCTCCCAGGTGGACTATCTCGAAATTGCGAGCAGTTACCATACGGTCCTGGTGTCCGGCATTCCTCAACTGCACGCCAAGGATCGCGCCGATGTGGTGCGGCGGCTCACCTGGATGATCGACGTGTTTTACGACCAGCGCGTGAAGTTCATTTGCAGTGCAGCCGCCGAACCCGAGTGGCTGGTCGTCGACGAACACAAGCCAAGCCATAAATCCGGTGCAGCCGGAAATATCGCGGGCGGCGGTGCCACCCTGTTTGTGTCCGCCGAGTTCGGGAGAACGGCATCCCGCTTGCGCGAGATGCAGTCGAAGGAGTATTTTTCCCGGAAACACGCCTCGCCGACGGATCCCCGCATGCTGGAACGAAAGGTGTCATGAAGCGAACCCTCACGGCCATTGCAGTGGCGTCTGCGCTCGCCGCCGGTCCCTCGCATGCCGTCAATTTCCAGGACCTCTGGTGGAATCCCGCGGAATCGGGGTGGGGCGTTCAGATCGTCCAGCAAGCCGACACGTTGTTCCTGACCTGGTTCATCTATAACGCTTCCGGGCAACCGACATGGGTCGTCTCCGATGGTGTGACGAGGATCGCGTCATCGCCAAACATCGTCTATCGCGGGCGGGTCGTGGCGGCCACCGGCACGTTCTTT
>JBGAUM010000064.1:0-19571 GCA_044228625.1 Usitatibacteraceae bacterium
TCACGCATCTCGACACCGGCCCCTGCGAATTGTTCGCCAAGTTGGAATGCAACAACCCCGCTGGATCCATCAAGGACCGCATCGGGTTGCGCATGATCGAAGCGGCCGAGCGCGACGGCAAGATCAAGCCCGGCGGCACCATCGTCGAGGCCACTGCCGGCAACACGGGGTTGGGCCTGGCGCTGGCCGCCATCCACAAGGGATACAAACTGCTCTTGGTGATTCCCGACAAGATGAGCCAGGAAAAGATCTTCCACCTGCGGGCCATGGGCGTGGAGATCGTGATGACGCGTTCGGATGTTTCCAAGGGCCATCCGGAGTATTACCAGGACATGGCCAAGCGCATCGCTGCGGAAATGGTCGAACGTGGCGAATCGGCGCATTGCATCGACCAGTTTTCCAACCCGGCCAATCCGGCCACGCACGAGGAATGGACCGGCCCGGAAATCTGGGAGCAGATGGAGCACAAGCTCGATGCGGTGGTGTGCGGCGTGGGCAGCGGCGGCACCATCACGGGCATGGGACGCTACTTCCAGAAGGTGGCGCCCCACGTGGACATGGTGCTCGCGGACCCCAAGGGCTCGATCCTGAATGAAATCGTCAACACCGGCACGCACGGCCCCAGCGGGTCCTGGTTGGTGGAGGGCATCGGCGGCGATTACGTGCCCGCCAATCTCGACATCAAGCTCGCCACAAAGGCCTACGCGATTCCGGATGGCGAAGCGTTGCTGGCCGCGCGTGAATTGTTGAAACGGGAGGGCATCATGGGCGGCTCCTCGTCGGGCACGCTCCTGGCCGCCGCGTTGCGCTACTGCCGCGAGCAAACCGCGCCAAAGCGAGTGGTCACCATCATCTGCGACGTGGGTGGCAAGTACCTGTCCAAGATGTACAACGATTACTGGATGATCGACCAGGGCATCGTGAAGCCCGCTCAGAAAGGCGACCTCACGGACCTCATCGCGCGCCACCACAGCCAGCGCGCCACCATCACCGTGAAGCCGGACGACACGCTGCAGGTGGCCTATGCGCGCATGAAGCTCTACGACTTCCAGCAACTGCCGGTGCTCGATGGCGACAAAGTCGTGGGCATTCTCGATGAATCCGACGTGTTGCTGTCGGTGTATGGCGACGAAGCCCGCTTCAAAGCGCCGGTATCCGAAGCGATGACCTCCAAGCTCGACACCGTCAAGGTCACAGACTCGATCAACCGCCTGATGCCGATCTTTGATCGCGGGCACGTGGCGATCGTGATGGATGGAGAGAAATTCTTGGGGTTGATCACAAGGTACGATTTGCTCAACTACCTCAGACGACGCGCGCTCTAAGGGCTGTCGCACCGGACTTGTTCCGGTGCCCAAGTTCGTTGTGTCTCCTCATAAAGAAAATTCGGCCCCGGCGCATTTGAAAAACCGTACGGGGCGACAACTTGAAGAACCATACCATGACCACCAAACAAGCCTTCTCCACCCGCGCCATCCATGCCGGCCAGGAACCCGATCCCACCACCGGTGCGGTGATGCCGCCGATCTACGCGACTTCGACATACGCACAGTCGAGCCCCGGCGTGCACAAGGGCTACGAATACGCACGCACACAGAATCCGACGCGCATGGCCTTCGAGCGATGCATTGCGGACCTCGAAAATGGCGTGCAGGGCTATGCCTTTGCCTCCGGCCTTGCTGCCACAGCGACAATCCTCGACACCCTCGACACCGGCAGCCACGTCATCGCCCTCGACGACCTCTACGGCGGCTCCTACCGCCTGTTCGAGCGCGTGCGCAAGCGCTCCGCCGGGCTCGGCTTCACGTTCATGGACATGACGGATCCTTCGAAGATCGAAGCCGCGATCCGCCCGAATACGAAAATGATCTGGGTGGAAACGCTCTCCAACCCGATCCTCAAGTGCGTGGATCTGGCCGCCGTCGCCGCCATCGCCCGGAAGCACAACCTCATCACCGTGGCCGACAACACGTTCTGCACGCCCTACGTGCTGCGCCCGCTCGACTTTGGGTTCGACCTCGTGATGCACTCGGTGACCAAGTACCTCAATGGCCACTCGGACATGGTGGGCGGCATCGTCGTGGCGCGCGAGAAGGGCGCGCTCAATGAAAAGCTCGAGTTCCTGCACAACGCCGTGGGCGGCATCCTGGGCCCGTTCGATGCTTTCCTGGCCTTGCGCGGACTGAAGACGCTGCCGCTGCGCATGCGCGAACATTGCGCCTCCGCACTCGCCATCGCGCAATGGCTGGAGCAGCACCCGAAGGTCGAGCGCGTGCACTATCCCGGCCTGGCCTCGCACCCGCAGCACGCGCTGGCCACGAAACAGATGAACGGCTATGGCGGCATGATCAGCGCCGTATTGAAAGGCTCGCTCGAAGATTCCCGCCGTTTCCTCGAACGCCTGAAAATCTTCGTTTGCGCGGAAAGCTTGGGCGGCGTCGAATCGCTCGCCGAACACCCCGCCATCATGACCCACGCCTCGATCCCGGCGGACATCCGGCGGCAGCTGGGTTTAGTAGGACATTGTCTACTTGTTTGTTTTCAGCCTGTGAGTTACTCAGCGAACAAGTGTGGCGCTTCCCCTAAAAGAGATATCCGAAGTTGGGATATTCCAATCTGGGATACACAATTACTCGATGGTAAGGAGTTCACAATACAGCGAACTACAGCGCCATCTAGTTGAGGCGCGGAAAAAGCGAGACTTCACTCAAGAAGAGGTCGCATTGCGTCTAAACAAGCCCCAGTCTTTCGTATCCAAGTACGAGAGTGGAGAGAGGCGTTTGGATGTTGTCGAGTTTCTTGAGGTATGCAAGGCGCTCGAAATAAGTCCTGCAACTTTGGTCAAGAAACTTGGAGTTTGAATTGCCCACTACTCAATCAATCCTAAAGCGGTGGAACATTACCGAAGAAGAATTGACAGAACTTGTCGATCAGAACCCGAGCCTGCGTGGAATCATGCTTGGCTACGTTGCCGAAAAGAAATTCCATGATGGATTTCTTGAACATCCCGAAATTACTGAGAAAAGAAAAGACGACGATCACGACAGAAAGAGAAAGGGCGATCGAAGAATTGTCTACAAGGGAAAAACACTAATTATTGAGGTCAAGAGCCTGCAAACCGCTATGGTTAGCCGCCTTGGTCCGGACGAATGGGAAGGAAAGGCACAAGTAGATGGAAGCGATCGACGAATCGTCAAATTCAAAGACGGCTCGGAACTAAACACTACATTATTGCTACGTGGCGAATTTGATCTTCTTGCCGTGAACTGCTACGCCTTTGGGGAAACATGGCGCTTCGCTTTTGCAAAAAATGAGGATCTACCAACATCATCGTTTCGCAAGTACACACCAGCGCAACAAAAGCAGTTAATCGCGTCACTCATACCGGTTAGTTGGCCTCCAAGGCCTCCGTTTACAGACAACCCATTTGTTTTGCTTGACCAACTCATTTCAAGTCCAAAACCAAAAGTGCGCCGCTAGCTCCTCATTGAAGATTTCTTTTTTCCTTTCGGCACCTTGATGAAAACTAGAAAGTAGCTGTGGTTCTTTCTTGCATGAACTTGTTTCAGTAGGCGAGAAATTCCTGCCTTGTTCTGTCTCACGATGACAAAGAGATCCTTGGTGTAAAAACCAAGTTGCTCATAGTGATTGATTATCTCTACATGAGTCAACCACTGCCGATTTGCCGACACTTCATCCTGGCACTTGACAATCATCACCCCTTTTTCGCGTAGGACGCGATGTCCTTCTGCGCCAGCTTTGAAATACAAATCCGAAACGGCTCCATGCCATTTTGGACCCCCATGATTTTCCTCGTCACCGTTTGAGTAGTACTCACGAAAGGCAGCGTGACTGCCACCGCCAGCCTTGTGATTTTTGTTATTGCGCAGTAGCCCCTCCATATAGGGAGGGTCGAGAACAATTGCATCAAAACTCTCGTTTTCATACGGCAGCTTTCTACAGTCGATGCCATCAGCAAGGTCTGTAAAGAACAGCTGGTATTTTGACTGGTCAACATTCTTCCAAAACACCCCAGTCCCATACGTAACGTCGGCAATTTTTGCCCCTTCAGGGACGTGTAGCGAGAGAATTTCCGGAAATACGTCAGCGTTACCAGAGACGTAGGCCGACATCACTACATCGCTTGTAGATACGCCACCTTGCACCCTTCGCGCCGGTGATGTTGATGTCATGGGAATTAGCTCGATTTGTTTGAGGCTTGTCGTGATTCTCATCAGGATATCCTATTTTGGGATACTTAGCAATTTGCCGATGATGAACAGAGTCCGTAGATTCGTGACTAATTTGCCAATGAAATCAATTGGTGCTTGTTAGTCCAGGCCGCTCTGTTGCTGGCAATTGACCGTCGAAACTGAATTTCCACTTAGGCTCCAACTGCGCAAAGCCGCTCTGGCAGAAGTGAGCGTAATAATACTGTATATAAATACACTAATGGAATCAAGCGTCGAAAATGCCTACCGGCCAAAGCGGCGATAGAGCCTTGGTCAACGTCGCGTTGCAAGTGCTGCTGCACCGCAACGTGACCCCAAGCCCGCCAAGTCGTAACCTTCCCCTCGCCCCGCCGCGTAAATGCGGCGGCGCAGCCGCAGCCCCCTGACCACCCCGATCCGCATCGCGCCTGCCGCAAGTGTTGGCGCGTCGGCGGAATCTCCTCCTTTGGCCCTTTGTCGAACCCCGGAGCCTTCCATGCAACTCACCCTCACCCTGAACGGCAAGCCGGTGTCGGCCGACATCGAGCCTGCCACGCTGCTGGTTGATTTCATCCGAACGCACCAGGCGCTCACCGGCACGCACGTCGGCTGCGATACAGCGCAATGCGGCGCCTGTACCGTGCTGGTCAATGGCAAGGCGATGAAGAGCTGCAACATGCTGGCCTTGCAAGCGTCGGGAGCGAGCGTGACCACCATCGAAGGGTTGGCGGCCGAGGACGGCACGCTGCACCCGATGCAGGCCGCATTCAAGCAGCACCATGGCCTGCAGTGCGGGTTTTGCACACCGGGCATGGTGATGAGTGCCATGGAGCTAAAGGGCCAAAACCTCAGCGAGGATCAAATCCGCGCGGCACTCGATGGAAACATGTGCCGCTGCACCGGGTATCACAACATCGTCAAATCGGTGCAGGCCGGTTTGGCGGCGATGAAGTAGGAGGCCGACATGGGAGCCATTGGACAGCGACTGGAACGCAAGGAAGATACGCGCTTCCTGACCGGTGCGGGTCAATACACTGACGACGTGGTGCTGCCGCGGCAGAGCTATGCAGTGTTCTTGCGTTCGCCGCACGCCCATGCGGCGATCAAATCCATCGACACGTCGCGTGCTTCGGGGATGCCCGGCGTGGTCAAGATCTTTACCGGCAAGGATCTGGAAGGAAAAATGGGCGGCTTGCCTTGCGGCTGGCTCATCACTGACGTGAACGGCCAGCCAATGAAGGAGCCGCCGCACCCGGTGCTCGCGTTGGGCAAGGTGCGTTACGTGGGGGACCGCGTGGCGCTGGTGGTGGCCGATTCGATCAAGCAGGCCAAGGATGCGGCGGAGGCCATCGAAGTCGGCTACGACGTCTTGCCTGCGGTGGCCGATACCGGCACTGCGGACAAGGCCAAAACCGCCGTGCACGACATCGCGCCGGACAACGTCTGCTATGTGTGGGCCTTGGGCGACAAGGCGGCGGTGGACGCGGCATTCGCCAAGGCGCACCACGTGACCACACTGCACATCGACAACAACCGCCTCATTCCCAACGCCATCGAGCCGCGCGCGGCCAATGCGCAGTACACGCGCGCCGACGACAGCTATACGTTGTACGTCTCCAACCAGAACCCGCATGTCGAGCGGTTGCTGATGACCGCTTTCGTGCTGGGCCTGCCGGAGCACAAGGTGCGCGTGATTGCGCCGGACGTGGGCGGCGGGTTCGGCTCCAAGATTTACCTGTACGGCGAAGAGACCGCGCTGGTGTGGGCGAGCAAACAAGTCAATCGCCCGATCAAATGGACGGCGGACCGCTCTGAAGCCTTCCTTTCGGACGCGCACGGCCGCGATCACGTGACCAAGGCGGAACTGGCGCTCGACAAGGACGGCAAGTTCCTCGCCATGCGCGTGAACACCACGGCCAACATGGGCGCGTACTTGTCCACTTTTGCGTCCTGTATCCCGACCATCCTGTACGCGACCTTGCTGGCCGGCCAGTACAAGACGCCTGCAATTCATTGCACGGTCAAAGCGGTGTTCACCAACACGGCGCCGGTGGATGCCTACCGCGGCGCCGGGCGGCCGGAGGCGACTTACGTTGTCGAGCGGCTGGTGTCTGCGGCGGCCCGCGAAATGAACATGGCGCAGGATGAAATCCGGCGCAGGAATTTCATCGACACGTTCCCCTATGCCACGCCCGTGGCCTTGACCTACGACACCGGCGACTACTTCGCCATCATGGACAAGGCCAACAAACTCGCGGATGTCGCGGGGTATGAGGCGCGCAAAAAAGCATCCACGGCCAAAGGCAAGCTGCGCGGCATCGGCTACGCCAGTTACATCGAAGCCTGCGGATTGGCCCCCTCGAATGTGGCTGGTGCGCTCGGTGCGCGCGCAGGCTTGTTCGAAGCCGGCGAAGTGCGCGTGCATCCCACCGGAAAGGTCACCGTGTTCACGGGGTCGCACAGCCACGGTCAGGGGCATGAGACGACGTTCGCGCAAGTGGTCTCGGACCGGCTGGGGATTCCGGTGGAGGACATCGATGTCGTGCACGGCGATACCGGCCGCGTGCCGTTTGGCATGGGCACCTATGGTTCACGGTCCCTCGCGGTGGGCGGCTCGGCCATTGTGAAGGCCGTCGACAAAGTCATCGCCAAGGGCAAGAAGATCGCCGCGCATTTGCTGGAAGCGAGCGAAGCGGACATTGAGTTTGCCGATGGCGCGTTCAAGGTCGCGGGCACGGATCGCAAGAAGGCCTTCGCGGAAGTGTCGCTGGCAGCCTATGTGCCGCACAACTATCCGCTCGACAAACTTGAACCGGGATTGAACGAAAACGCGTTCTATGACCCGACCAACTTCACCTATCCTGCTGGAACTTACATCACGGAAGTGGAAGTCGATCCGGACACCGGCACCGTGGTCGTCGACCGTTTTTCGGCCGTGGACGACTTCGGCAACATCATCAACCCGATGATCGTGGAAGGCCAGGTGCACGGCGGCATCACGCAAGGCATCGGCCAGGCGCTCTTGGAACACGGCGTGTACGACAAGGAGTCCGGCCAATTGCTCTCCGGCACCTACATGGATTACGCCATGCCGCGTGCCGACGACGTGCCGTCATATGCGCTGGAAACGACTTGCACGCCGTGCACGCACAACCCGCTCGGCGTCAAAGGCTGCGGGGAGGCGGGGGCCATTGGAGCTCCGGCGGCGGTGATGAATGCAGTGGTCGACGCGTTGGCCGCCGTGGGCGTGAAGGACTTGCAAATGCCGGCCAGCCCGCATCGCGTGTGGCAAGCCATCCAGAGCGCCAAGCAGCCCATGGCTGCAGAATAGGGAGACCGATCATGCACGGATTCAATTACCAGAAAGCAAACGGAGCCTCCAACGCAGCGTCCTTGGTCAACGGCAAGCCGGATGCCAAGTATCTGGCGGGTGGCCAAAGCCTCATCGCGGCAATGAAACTGCGTTTTGCGCAACCTTCGGACTTGATCGACCTGTCCGGTGCGGCAGACCTGACAGGCATCAGCGTGCAAGGTGGCAAGTTGACCATTGGCGCCATGGCCACGCATGCGGAAATTGCCTCGGACGCCAGCGTGAAAGCGCATTGTGCGGCCCTCGCGCAATTGTCCGACGGTATCGGCGACCGGCAGGTCAGGAATCGCGGCACGCTCGGCGGTTCAATCGCCAATAACGACCCTGCGGCCGATTGGCCGGCGGCTGTTCTGGCGTGCGGCGCCACCGTGGTGACCAACACACGCCGCGTCGCGGCCGACGATTTTTTCAAAGGCCTGTATGAGACGGCGCTGAATCCCGGAGAACTCATCACCGCTGTCGAGTTTCCTGCCGTCAAGCGCGCGAGCTACGTGAAATTCAAGCAGCCCGCATCGCGCTTTGCCTTGGTCGGCGTGTTTGTGTGCGACACCGGCTCCGGCGTTCGCGTGGCGGTGACTGGTGCATCGCAATCCGGTGTCATGCGGGTCAAGGCGCTGGAAGAGGCGCTGTCGAAGTCGTGGAGCGCCGATGCTGCACGCGTGGTCAAGGTCAGTGCCGATGGCATGAACAGCGACCTGCACGGCAGCGCGGCATACCGCGCGCATTTGGTCAGCGTGCTGGCGGCGCGGGCAGTTGGAGGATGACCGTCGAAACCATCGACGAGCTCTTGTCGCAACTGTCCGCCGCCGGCTACATCGCGGACAAACCCCTTGCGACCGTCATTTTCCTCGCGCTCAAGATGCAGCGTCCGCTGTTTCTCGAGGGTGAGGCGGGCGTCGGAAAGACTGAAGTCGCAAAGGTACTGGCACGCATGGCATCGCGGCCGTTGGTGCGCTTGCAGTGCCATGAGGGCCTGGACTTGGCCAGCGCGGCCTACGAATGGAACGCGGCGCGGCAGATGATCGCCATTCGCGCCAGGGAAACGGCCGGGAGAGTGAGTGATCACGACGTGTACACCCGTGAATTCCTGATCGCGCGGCCACTGCTGCAGGCAATCGAATTGTCCCTCGCCGGGACTCCGCCAGTGTTGTTGATCGATGAACTCGATCGCGCTGACGAGCCTTTCGAGGCGTTCCTGCTGGAAATCCTCAGCGATTTCCAGGTCACCATCCCGGAACTGGGAACACTCGCCGCACCGCAGGATGCGCGTCCCTCAGTTGTGGTGACATCCAACCGCACGCGGGAAATCCACGATGCCCTGAAGCGACGTTGCCTGTACCATTGGGTCGACTATCCCGATGCCGAGCGCGAGTGGGCGATCGTCCGCGCGCAGGCGCCCGAAGTGCCCGCCGAGTTGTCACGGCAGGTGGTGGCGTTTGTGCAGAAGCTGCGCGGGGCAGACCTGTTCAAGCCGCCGGGCGTGGCGGAAACTCTCGACTGGGCGCGTGCATTGACGGCGCTCGACGCCATTTCACTCGACCCCGCAACCGTGGGCGCCTCGTTGGGTGCCTTGCTCAAGTACCAGGAAGATATCGACAAGGTGCGCGGCGAGCGGCTCAACGCACTTCTGGCCGCCTAGGAGAACCATATGGGAACGCAAGACAAGCGCGTGGATGCCTACATCGCCAAATCACAGCCCTTTGCGCAGCCCATTCTCAAACACTTGCGGTCCCTCGTGCACGCCCACTGCCCAGACGTCACGGAGACCATCAAGTGGTCGATGCCCCACTTTGACTACAAGGGCGGCATCTTTGCCAATATGGCGGCGTTCAAGCAGCACTGTGCCTTCGGGTTTTGGCTGGGCGACCTGCTGAAGGTTGAAACGAAAAACGAAAAGGCCATGGGCGACTTTGGTCGCATCACGTCATTGGACGGCCTACCGACCGACAAGGAAATCGCACGCCTGATCAAGGCCGCCATGAAGTTGCACGACAGTGGCGCCAAAATTGAGGCGCGCGCCAAACCCAAGGAAGCGAAGCCGCTGGACATCCCGGCGCCGTTCATGGCAGCGCTCAAAAAGAACAAGAAAGCGCTTGCGACGTTCGAGGCGTTCTCGCCATCGCGCAAGAAGGAATACGTGCAGTGGTACGTCGAGGCGAAGGCCGAGGAGACCAAGGCAAGGAGGCTGGCCCAGGCCATCGAGTGGATGTCGGAGGGCAAACCGAGGAACTGGAAGTACGCAAACTGTTGACTTGTTGCGCGACAATCGCGTTTGTCCATATTGAGTCCGCGAAGGTTGCGCCCATGAGTCGCGGCGACGCTATTCGTCGATTTCAATCCGATTCCGGCCATCCTGCTTGGCACGATAGAGTGCGGCGTCCGCGCGCGCGAGCAGTGCTGCCGGGTGTTCATCACGGTCTTTCTGAAATTCGGCCACACCAAAGCTGAGCGTCACACAATCGCTGACCGGTGAAGCGCCGTGCTTCACGGCACGCTGGCGAATCAGCTCCTGTGCGCGGTGCAAGACTTCCAGGCCGCCGAGGATGCCCGTCTGCCGCAGGACCAGTACGAACTCCTCGCCCCCAAAGCGTGCGGCAAAGTCACCTGCGCGCGGAGTGCACGCGGCCAGCACCGCGGCCACTTCCCCGATGACATCGTCGCCTGCAAGGTGGCCATGATGGTCGTTGTAGGCTTTAAAGTGGTCCACGTCGCAAATCGCCAAGGTCAACTGCTCGCCGGTGCGCCGCGCGTGGGCCACTTCTCGTTCCAGGTGCGCGTCGAGTGCGCGCCGATTGAATAGCCCGGTGAGACCATCCTTGGTGGCCAGTTGCTCGAGCTGGTTGTTGTCCGATTGCAATTGCGCCGCACGGCGTCGCAGCGCCTTTTCCGCACGCTTCAAGGGTGTCACGTCGGCAAGCCGCACAACGCACCCGTCGCCGAGCGGCCCGAAGTAGGCGTTGAAATTGCGCAAATCACCAACCACGGAAATGGTGATTTCGCGTTGGTGGTCGGTTTTTTTCGTGGTGGCCTCGCGGCAATCCGCGTCAAGGCCCAGCTGGTGCCAGTTCGGAAAGGCCTCGGTCACCTTGAGTCCCGAAAGCTGCCCTGCATGCGCGCCCATGACCGATGCCAAGTCGGCATTGGCGATCAGGATCAGCCAGTCGTCCGCTTCGCCATCGGTTCCGCGAATGAACCGCAGCGCAAGGATGGCGTCGCTGGTTGCATTGAGCACGGCCTCGAGTAATTGGGGCCGCATTTCTTTCGGTTCGCAGTAAGCCACCACCCAATCTTGCCCATTTTGCTTCACAGGAAGCAACAAACGCTCCCACGTCAATACCTGCGGCGCGTGACGGGCGAAGTGCAGCGTATGCAACGGTGTGCCACCGATCACGGTGCACCGGTAGCAATCAAGGAAGTAGTCGCCGATTTCACTGTTGAAACTCGAGACCGTCCTGCCAGTCATGTCGGCTTGCAGATGCCTTGCAATCTCGATGCCGTAGTGCCGATAGACGAAATCATCGCCCACAGCTTCAAGGATCATCAGTTTGGACGAGACTTCCGGCAACTCCGCCGCCTTGAAATCGGAAAGTTGCGGTGTGCCGCCGCGCGCCGCGCGCCGCTCCTCCCAACGCTTGTACAGGGCGATGACGTGTGGATTTTGGACCACTCGGTCGATTGCGGTGGAGACTTCCTTGTGCCAGATGGACACGTCGGCTTTCCGATCCTTCGTCGCCGGTGCAGCGCAAACAAGCGATGCTTCCCTATCCCGGCGCGCAAGCACAGTGTGGCATAAACGTGCGCCGCAAATGTTGAGAAATCTGTACCTGCATTGACACCGGTATCTCGTGCCTCCGCGGATGCCGGGTGCGCGGACCAGGTGGCAGGCACTTGAACATTCGGTTACCCTCGGTTCCGATCATGCACATAAAACACCTCACGCACAAAGACTATTCTCGCCAGCCGTGGAAAAACGGTGGGGGCATCACCCTGGAGATAGCGCGTGAGGACCTTGAGCACCGCATGTTGTGGCGCGTCAGCCTCGCCAATGTGTCCAGCTCTGGACCGTTTTCCGATTTCACCGGCTACCGGCGCACGATCATGCTGCTGTCCGGCGAGGGCATGGTGCTACGGGCGGCTGGCGACGCGGAGGTTCGCCTGGATCGCCCGCATTTGCCGTACGAGTTCGATGGCAGCTTGGCTGTGGATTGCCAATTGATCGATGGGCCGGTCGAGGATTTCAACCTGATCGTCGATGCGGCGCACGCGAAGGGGACGCTGGGCGTGCTTGACATCGATGCGACACCAACGACGATCAGGATTGCGCACGATGTCCTGCTGCTTTTCGTGCTTTCAGGAATGCTAAAGGTTTACGCGGCCGGAAAGACGCTCAATCTTGGCGAGCGCGAAATGCTGCGGATGGATCACAAGGACCAGCGGCTGGAAGGCGCATGCCTGTCAGTCCTGGCAGGCGGTGGCCGGGTCCAATTGGCTAGGGTTGGAATTGATCTTCACCGGCCGATCTGACGCGTGACTGCGACAATCTGACGCCTGAGACTATCGAGTGCAGGCTCCCGGCGGCGTGCTGAGTCGAATCACGATCCACCGAAACGCCGGGTCGCGCATAGAAACCTTTAGAAAGCCACGCGGGCGTTCACAAACACCGAACGCCGCGGTGTTTCGTAGCCCTGCGCCAGGTCGTAGCGCTTGTTGGTCAGGTTGTTCCCGGTGACTTCGAGTTTCCAGCGCTTGTCGACTTGATAGCCCGCGTTCGCGCTGAGCAGAACGTAGCCGCCCATGCGCGTGGCGGCGTCTTCGGTGCGCGAATCGAAGCGGTGGCCGGCGCCGGCAATATTCACGCCGTAACTCCACGCGCCGCGCGTGGTGGTGAGGTCCACGGAGCCAAACAGCCGTGCGCGGCTGCGCAGTTGTTTGCCGGTGTCGCGGTCCAGCGGCTTTTGGTGTGTGAGGGAGGCGCGCACATGAACGCCCATGGTGCGGCCCGCGACATCGTATTCCCAGCCGCGAATGTCCGCGCGTCCGATGTTGGTTAGCGAGAAGGAGTCGGTCGCGGCGTTGTACACCACGGCGATCAAGCCGCGAATCTGGTTGGAAAATCGCACCGCGCCCACATTCCATCCGCTGAATGAACCGCGCAATCCCGCCTCACGCTGGTCCGCATCCTCGGCCTTCAAGTCGGGATTGGAAAAACCGGGGTAATAAAGATCGTTGTACGACGGCATCCGGAACGCGCGCGCGCCGCGCACATGCGCCCTGAGCGTGGGCGTGAGGTCGTAGCCATAGGCAAACGAGCCGGTGTTCTTGCGCTCCTTGCCATCGACTTCATCGCGCCGCACGGAAAACTCGAACTGACCGCCGTACAGGCGCTCCAGATACCCTGCAAAGACCGACGCTGTCTCGCGCGTCGCGGTGGTGTAGGCCACGGTGGCCTCGACTTTCTCGCGGCGGAATTCGGCACCTGCATTCATGTGCCCGTAAGGCGTCTTGAATGTGTTGAGCCAGGACGCTTGCTCGTGCCGCGTGGCAAAGCGACCACCGAACGGCTCATCGGCGAAACTGTCGTCCTCGGTGCGGCCCACACTCAGGCGCGAATTCCAGTTCGGCCCCAGCGTATTCTCCGAAATCAGTTGCGCGCCCTTGAGCGTCTGCGTGTTCTTGGCTTTGCCCGGCCCGCTGTCGTAGTTCGCTTCGCCGCGCGATTGCCACGCCGAGAGTGTCACGGTCTCGCCCTGCCACAGCGTTTGCGCGATGCGGATGCTGGCAAAACTCTGGCGGTACGGATCGCGGTCCGGGTTGTACAAACCGAAGGGCACGCGCGGGTTCGTGGCCGATGCGCCGCGCGTGTCGTTGATGCCGGCGTCGAACACCAGCGCTGTACTCTTCTCGGTCGAGGCGATGCCCACGGCGAGGCGCGTGGCCGAAGGCGCGCCGGTGCCAAAGCTCGCATCCAGGCGCGGTTTGGCATCTTTCCGCGTGAAGACTTGAATCACGCCGCCCAGCGCGTCGGCACCATACAATCCGGAAAGTCCGCCCCGCACCACTTCAATGCGCTCGATGTTCTCGATGGGAATGTGTTCGAGTGCAGTTGCGCCTGCCGTGGCGGAATTGACCCTAAGGCCATCGACCAGCACCAGCGTGTGGTTGGAGTTGGCCCCGCGCATGAATACGCTGGCCGGTTGCCCGGCACCGCCGTTGCTGCGGATCTCGAGGCCGGCGAATCGCTGCAGGATCTCAGCCAGCGTCAGGGTGCCCGCGCGTTCGATGTCCTCGCGAGAGATCACCACGGATTGCGAAAGGGTTTGGTCGATCGGCTGTTCGGTGCGCGTGGCGGTGACGATGACGGCGCCCAGGCGCGAGGTCGGCTCCGACGCAGCCTGCGCGGCAGGTGCCAGAAGCGGCAGGAATATCAGGCCGAGCCGGGAAGGGGTCGGTAAGTGATGAAAAGTCATGACGAGTCTTTCAGGAGTTGGCCAGCGTCCCCGCAGGCCGTGAACAATGACGTGCCGCGCAACGCGGATCGCCGCTGCACCCGCGCGTGGCCGCGTGGGCGGGACAGGCCGGTATCCGGGCTTGCGGCGTGCGTGCCAGACCTCTCACACGAACCCGCGGCCTTCCCATGACGCCTTCGTCACAGTGGTGTTCCGCGTGTCCATCGCCACTGACCGTTGCGGGGGCAGCGTTCGAATTTCACGAACTTCCCGTTAAACCCCATGCGCTTGCATGCGCGTGGGGCACCTGATCCAGCGGCAATTTTACCGGTCTATGCCATGCGCGCGCCGGCCTAGTCCAATCCCCGATGAATTCCCTTCTTGCTATGGGTCATGACTTTGCACCGGATACTTTGATGGGCCGGGCAACTGCCGCATAATGGGCTTGCTCGCATTCGGAATTCAATAGCATTCGGAATTCAATAATAAGAATCAATCTGTTGCCGGACCCCCAGGGAGTACGTCATGGCTGTTGAAGAATTTCGCCGGGAGGCGCGATGACCGCCGCCGCTTTCTCGATGCCCGAGACCTCCCGCCTCGACGAGGATGCGTGGGAGGACCTTCTCAATTACATTGAGGAGAAGCAGGTGATTCCGATCATTGGGCCGGAATTGCTGAAGGTGGAGACAGATGGCGGCCCGCAGTTGCTGTATGACTGGCTGGCCGAGAAGCTCGCGGTCAAGCTCAATGTGGACACCTCGCAGTTGCCGCGGCCGCTCACGTTGAACGACGTGGTGTGCTGGCACCTGGCTTCGCGGGGCCGTCGCGAGGAGGCGTACACGCGGTTGCGCACGATTCTAAGGGAGGCCACGTTTGTGCCGCCGGCGGCGATCCGGCACCTGGCCGAGATCACCGATTTCGATTTGTTCGTCACCACCACGTTTGACGGCCTGCTTGAGCAGGCGATCAACGAAGCGCGCTTTGCCGGCGCGCAATCGACCGAAGTGGTGAGCTACGCCCCCAACCGCGTGGCCGACATCCCGTCCGAGAAGGATCAATTCCAGCGGCCGGTGGTGTATCACCTGCTCGGCCGCGTCTCGGCCTCACCCACGTATGTGATTTCGGACGAGGACACGCTGGAGTTCGTGTGTGCGCTGCAAAGCGAGCACCTTACGCCGGAGAAGCTGTTCCACGAACTCGAAGTCAACCACCTGCTGCTGATTGGCTCGAACTTCTCCAACTGGCTGGTGCGCCTGTTCCTGCGCATGGCCAAGCGCCGGCGGCTCTCCGACCCGCGCGACGTCGGCGAAGTACTGGCCGACGACCACTCCGGGTCCGACGAACGCTTGATGGCATTCCTGCAGCAGGTCAGCCTGCGCACGCGGGTCTACACCGGGGCCGAGGATTTCGTCGAGGAACTGCATCGGCGCTGGATGGCGCGCAACGGCAAGAGCAACGTCGTGCCCATGAGCGCCCCGGCGCGCTTCCTGCCGCCGGCGGTGGACATGCCCGAGAACGCCGTGTTCATCAGCTACGCGCGCGAGGATTTGCCCGCCGTGCAGCGGCTCAAGGCGCAGCTCGACCAGGCCGGCATCACCGTGTGGTTTGACATGGAGCGGCTCGAGTCCGGCGACGATTACGACCGCAAGATCCGCAAGAACATCGCGCGCTGCGCGTACTTCATTCCGATCGTGTCGGCCAACACCGATCGGCGGCTGGAGGCGTATTTCCGGCGCGAGTGGAGCTACGCCATCGACCGCAGCCGCAACATGGCCGACGGGGCGGTGTTCATCCTGCCGGTCATGATCGACGGCACGCCCGAGGCAAGCGCGCAGGTGCCGGACCGGTTCCGGGCCGCGCACTTCACCAAGCTCCCGGGCGGGGACGCGGCAGGTGCTTTTGCCGAACGCCTGCAATCGTTGTTCCGGGGGCGCGCATGAACATGGCCTCTGCGCAGGAAACCGGCACGCCCGACGCGAGCGTTGATTCACAGCACCCCTGGCTGGGGCTGGCCTCGTTCACCGAGGAAACGCGCCAATACTTCTATGGCCGCGACGAGGAAGTCGGCGAACTGTCGCGCCGGGTGCAGCGCAAGCTTCTCACCATCCTGTTTGGCCAGTCCGGCCTGGGCAAGACCTCGATCCTCAGTGCCGGCATTGTGCCGCGCTTGCGGCCCGAAGGCTTCTGCCCGGTGTACGTGCGCATCGACTACAGCGCCGAGGCCATTCCGCCGGGCGAACAAATCAAGCAGGCCATCTTCCGCGCCACCGAGGCGCAAGGCTCATGGACGCAAAGCGGCGTCGCGGTCCAAGGCGAATCGCTGTGGGAGTTCCTGCATCACCGCGACGACGAACTCGTCGACGCCGCGGGCAAGCCGATCATCCCGCTCTTGATCTTTGACCAGTTCGAGGAGATCTTCACGCTGGCGCAGGCCGACGACGGCGGCCGGAAGCGCGCCGCCGGATTCCTCGAAGAGCTGGCCGACCTGGTGGAGAACCGTCCGCCAAAAGCGCTTGAAGAGAAGATCGACGCCGACGACCGCATTGCCGAGGGCTTTGATTTCGCGCGGGCCGACTACCGCATCCTGATCGCGCTGCGCGAGGATTACCTCGCGCACCTCGAAGGCGTGAAGGGCATCATGCCCTCGATCACGCAAAACCGCATGCGTCTGGCGCGCATGACCGGCCAGCAGGCACTCGCTGCGGTGATGAAACCGGGCGGCAAGCTGGTGACCCAGGAAATCGCCGAAGCCATCGTGCGCTTTGTGGCGGGCGGCTCGGAATTGCCCAACGCCGAGGTGGAGCCATCG
The DNA here is from genome assembly GCA_044228625.1 of Usitatibacteraceae bacterium. Taxonomy (GTDB): domain Bacteria; phylum Pseudomonadota; class Gammaproteobacteria; order Burkholderiales; family Usitatibacteraceae; genus UKL13-2. The sequence goes on from JBGAUM010000064.1 coordinate 16,837, forward strand.
CTGCTGAGCCTGATCTGCCGTGAACTCAACAACGCGCGCATCGCCCAGGGCCGCAGCGAAATCTCGGCCGATCTGCTGGCCGGCTCGCACGACACCATCCTCAGCGAATTCTACGAACGCGCGCTGGCCGACCAGCCGCCGGCAGTGCGCAAGATCATCGAAGACCAGTTGCTGACCGACTCGGGTTATCGCGAGAATCTGGCCGAGGAGCGTTTGAAAAAGGCCTTCGCCGCTGCCGGTGCCGCGCCGGATGCGCTGGCGACACTGGTGAATCGCCGCCTGCTGCGAATTGAAGAACGTCTGGACGTGCGTCGCGTGGAACTGACGCACGATGTGCTCTGCGGGGTGGTCAAGGCCAGCCGCGAGTTGCGGCTGGAGCGCGAGGCGCTGGAGGAGGCCGAAAAGCGCCTCGCCGAGCAGAAGGCGCGTGAGGCAGCGACCCGCAAGGCGTTGATCCGCGCGCGGCAGATTGCCGTCGGCTGCGCGGCCTTGTCGGTGGTGGCCATCGGCAGCGCCATCTACGGATACCTCGGTGCCGAGCGCGCCAAGGCGGCCGAGGCCGAGGCCGTCAAGACGCGGCTGGTGTCCGAGGCCTCGCGCGGGGAAGCTGAAAAGCTCCTCGAATTCCTGCTCGACGACTTCTTGAAGGAAATGGAGCCCGTGGGCCGCACCGATGTCGTGGCCAGCCTGGCCAGGCGGACGGTGGAGTACTACGAAAAATTGCCCCCCGAAGCGCGCAGCACGGTGACGCAACGCAACAGCGCCGAGGCCAAGACCATTTACGCCGGTGCCCTCAACAGTACGGGCAAGCGGGAAGAAGCAAGGAAATGGGCCGATGAGGCGGGTGTCACGCTCAAGGCGTTGCGCGACGCAGGCGATCAATCGCACGAAACGCTGATTGCGGAGGCGCGGCGCTTGCAGGTCGTTTCCTACATGTTTAGTAACCGCGGTGATCAACCCGGAACGATTACCGTGTCGAACGAAGCACTTGCCCTTCTCAAACCCGTGCTCTCCGGCACCACGCCTCCGGTCAAGGCGCGCGAGCTGGAGTCGAGAATCTATCGTCTTCTCGGATTTGCCTACTCGCGAACTGAGCAGAATATCAAAGCGGTGGAGGCCCTGCAAAAGAGTCGCAACATCTCCCGGGATTTGGGCGCGCTGGATCTGACCAACCAGGCCGCGACAGGACAATACTTGGCTGCCGGCTGGGTTTTGGGCGAAAGCCTCAGGGACCTCAGGAAGTTTCAAGAAGCGAAGTCCTCCCTTGAACAAGACCTGCGACTGGCCGATCAGTTGCTGAGCGCGAGACCCGGGCATCGTACGGCGGTGGCCGCAAAATCCGCCGCGCTGGGTGCGTTGGCCGAAACTGAAGGGCGACTGTTGAATATTGCGAGCCAGCTTCCCTACGCGCGTGAAGCGTTGAAGCTGGAGCAGGAACTCATGGCGCGCGAGGCCGGCAGCGGCGTGTCCCGAAACAACCTGCGGGTGGAACACTGGCGCATGCAAGACATACTGATCAAGTTGGGCCGGTTCGGCGAAGCGGAGCCGCACAGCCAACAAATGCTGGCGGTCGGCAAGAATGAACGCGTGGACGGTTTTGCGGCCGCTAACTTTGTCGGCTGGCACACATCACAAGCCTTGCACCGGGCAGACCTTGGAGATTTCAATCGCGCACGTGCGGAAATGGCCCATGCAGAGCGCTACTTTGCGGTCACGAGGGCCGCAGGTGCCAGTGAAAGAGCACGTCTTAATGCGCAGAATCAACTCGCGTTATTCAATGGCTTGATTGCTATTGCCGCGGACGGAGACCTTTCCACCGTTCGACGCAGCATGGAAACCGAAATTGCCGCGCGCAAGGCGTTGTTTAAGGGCGACAGGACCGCGATGAGCGACAATTCGGTGTACGCGTGGATGCATGTCGTGGGGGCGGAAACTGCGCTGATCCAGGGCCAGTACCCGGTGGCCGAACAATTTGCGCGTGAAGCGCTGGCCGATCTCAAACCCGACGTTGAGTCCGACCTGGTGCAACAATCCGAAACCAACGAATTGCGCAGCCGCCTGGCCATTGCGCTGGCCCGGCAAGGCAAACGCGACGAGGCCAATGCAGTGCTGGTGCCGGTGCGCGCCTACTATCGTCTGCCTCAGGTTTTCAATAGCGACGACCACCGACTCAAGGCCAGCCACGCGCGCGCGTTGCTGGCCGATGCTTTGGCGAATCCTTCGGAGCGCGCGACCCTGCTGGCCGCCGCCTTGGCACGCATCGAGGCCATGCCTGCAACGCTCAAGCGGGTGAAATTTACTGAGCGGCTGCGCGATGAGATTGCGCGGGAGATGGGCAAGTAGGGCTTGGCAGTGCACAGGGAAACTCAAGCATTGGCGCGCCTTTCCAGCCGAAATGCCGCCAGAAGCCCCGACAGTTGTGGAGTACGGCGATCAAGCGCCAGGTTGACTTGGCGGCTGGGCGACTTGTCCAAGCCGCGCTTGACCGGAAAACCGAACACAGAGAAGAGCTGTTGGAGCGATTGACAACGCTCTTTGGGTGTTGGTATTATCTCCAACATGAAAGCCAAAGCGCTGATCGATGCTCGCATTGTTTACGCCGAAAACGCGTTTGCAGAGTTGGTGCTGTGGCGGCTGCCGGCGCCGCTTGCCGGCTCTACGCACCATTACAAATACCGCCTCGCGTATGTCGTCGCGGGGGAGTGCGTAATTCGCTATGACAACGAAGCCGGCAA
>JBGAUM010000065.1:0-19593 GCA_044228625.1 Usitatibacteraceae bacterium
CACCGCGCAAATCGAGCCCGAGGTACATGGGCAGGGCGTTGATCTTTGACAGCCAGGCCGGCGAGTTCGAAACCAGGTTCAACGCAGCGATGTAGCCGTCACCAACCTTTTGCTGGATGACATCGCGCGCTTTCAACTGGGCGTCAGTATCTTTGAACCGTACCCGCAGCGACTCGCCCTCGATTTCAATGCCGCCATGATTGATCTGCGCAGACTTCAACGCATCCTCGACAGCCTTCTGCGTATTGGCGTCGGCTTTCAAGGTGCGCAATCCGGAGACTTGCACGGCGGGCACTTCGCCGAAAAAATTCGGGACGGTGTAAAGGAACGCTGTCACCACCGCGATCACGATGACGAAATACTTCCAGGCGGGATACTTGTTCATGGCAAAACCTTGCTTGGGTGCGCCGTTTCTGGCGCGAATCTCACTTCGTAACGTCGCTGAAGGTGCCCTTGGGAAGCAGCGTGGAGACGGCCTGTTTCTGGATATGCACGACGTGGCCTTCACCGGTGTCAAGTCCGATATAGCCGTCTCCCACCTTGGTGATCTTGCCAATCATGCCCATTGCGATCACTTCATCGCCCTTTTGCAGTCCGTCGACCATTTGCTTGTGTTCTTTGGCGCGCTTCTGCTGGGGACGGATCATCAGGAAATACATCAGCACAAACATGCCGATGATGATGAAAAAACTGAATGTCGGGTCGCCTTGCTGCGCGCCTCCTGCGGACTGGGCGAATGCCGTGCTGATCATAGGGTTGCTCCGAAGTCGCCCGCGGAATGCGGGCGGATGCATGGAAATGGCGGCACCATCAGGCGATTTCAAGCCGTACGGTGCCCTTTGTTGCGAGTCATTCCTTCCATCGAAGGGGACCACTCGCGGCTAACCCTTGAAAATTCAAAGAGTTAGCCTTCCATTATAGCAAATCAGGTCGGCCCGCTTTGCCGGTCGCGGTGGAACCGGTCACGCCACGCTGCAAAGGAACCCTCTTCAATGGCCTCGCGCATTTCGCGCATGATTTCCTGATAGTAGTAAAGATTGTGGATCGTGTTGAGGCGCGCGCCAAGAATTTCATTCAGCCTTTGCAAGTGATGCAAATAGGCACGGCTGAAATGACGACAGGCATGGCAACCACAATGCTCGTCCAGCGGACGCGGATCGTCTTTATATCGGGCATTGCGGATCTTAATGTCTCCTTGGCGCGTAAACAGCCACCCGTTTCTGGCGTTGCGCGTCGGCATGACGCAATCGAACATGTCCACACCCTGGCTCACGGCTTCGACGATATCTTCCGGCGTGCCCACCCCCATCAGGTAGCGGGGCTTCTGTGCCGGCATTTTGGGGGCCGTATGCGCCAGTATCCGCAGCATGTCTGCTTTGGGCTCGCCAACCGACAATCCGCCGATGGCATAGCCGTGAAAGCCGATGTCCTGCAATCCTGCCAGCGACTCATCGCGCAAGATTTCATGCATGCCGCCCTGCACAATGCCAAACAAGGCGTTGGGGTTCTGCCCAGCGCTAAACGCCGATTTGCAACGCTGTGCCCAGCGCAACGACAGCCGCATTGATTTTGCCGCCTCGTCGACTGTCGCGGGATAGGCCGTGCATTCGTCAAACACCATCACGATGTCCGAGTTAAGCACACGTTGGATTCGCATGGACTCCTCGGGAGACAGGAAGCATTTGTCGCCATTGACCGGCGACTGAAAGGAAACGCCCTCCTCGGTGATCTTCCGCAGTTCGCCCAAGCTCCAAACTTGGAACCCGCCCGAGTCCGTCAGGATCGGCTTCTTCCACGACATGAAGTCGTGCAAACCGCCGAATTTGCCGAGAATGTCGAGACCGGGCCTCAACCACAAGTGAAACGTATTTCCCAGCACAATCTGGGCGCCGATTTCGTTCAGTTCGTCAGGCGCCATGGCTTTGACCGACCCATAGGTCCCAACTGGCATGAAAACCGGGGTCTCTACAATTCCATGGTTGAGGGTAAGACGTCCGCGCCGGGCCGCGCCGTCGACGTTGATCAATTCGAAATTCAAGAAAAATCCTCTCTTGGCGGAGAGGCGGCAGGATACCGGGCAGGTGGGCCGCCTGCAACCCGACGCAAGCCACAACGCAAACAAAGGTGACCTTCTTCGCACATTGCATCGTGCACCACTAGAATGTCGATCGCTCGACCCTTCATAACATGCAACGCAAATTCCCCGTTCAAGATCTCGCCATCGGCATGTTTGTCGAGGACCTTGATCGCCCTTGGATCGACACGCCTTTCCTGATTCAGGGGTTTCTGATTGAGGACGATGAGCAGCTTGCCCAATTGCGTCAGCACTGCCAGTGGGTGATCGTCAATGTGATGCGTTCGACAGGTGATGCAGTCGCTCAACCCCCGACTGCCGGGGTACCCGCCTCCAAGCAAACCCCGAGCCCCGCGTCCGCGGGCGCAGCGAACGTGTTGATACGCCGGGTTGCTACGCCACTGGCATCCACACCTGCCGAAGTTCAACGCAGGAATGGCGATCCAGCTCGCACCACGGACAAATCGCCGATCGCCAACCCTGAGCGCGAGTTGTTCATTCAATACCAAAGCAAACAGGTGCTTCGCTCAGACGCTTCAGGCGCCGAGCCCGTGCCGCTGGTGTCACGACAGGATCGACAAAGCCTATGGGGTCAATTGCGCAACAGCGTGAGTGGATTGTTTGCCAAACCCGATGAGGAGAGTCCGAAAGCCGGCGACGCCCCCAAGGCTGCAGTGTCGGCCAAACCGCCTTTGACGCCCAAACGTCCCGAATTCATTCCGGAGTCGGTCACCTTGACGGTCTACGAGGATGTGATCAGCGTCGAAGAGGAATCGCGGAACGCCACAAGGACTTTCGATCGCGCGCATCGCGTGCTCGAGTCTGTGGTCGCAGACATCCGCGCGGGGAAAGCACTCACCGCGGAGACCCTGCAGCCGGTTATTGACGACATGGTGGATAGCATGGCGCGTAATCCCGACGCCATGATGTGGGTGGCCAAGATGCGCGAAAAGGATATCGACCTTTACGGGCACGGGCTTTCCGTGGCTGTCAGCCTTGTCGCCCTTGGGCGGCACCTGGGCTACCCCAAGGAACAGCTTGCCCAACTTGGCATGGTTGGATTCTTGCTTGATGTCGGGAAGGTGAAACTGCCCAAGCAGATTCTTGAAAAAAACGCGCGACTGAGTCCGGCCGAGTATTCGATCATGCGTGAGCACGTGGGTCTCGGCCTTCAGATCCTGGCGGATATGCCCATGCTTCACAGCAGTATCGTGGAGGGCGTGGCGCAGCACCATGAACGACTGGATGGGTCCGGCTACCCCCACGCACTCCGTGCGGGACAGATTAGCGTGTTCGGCCGCATGGCGGCCATCGCCGACACCTACTCAGCATTGACGCGCGAGCGGCCGCACGCGGAAGCGGTGTCACCCCACGAGGCCCTTCAAAAACTTTCCAACTGGGGTGGTACACAGTTTCAGATGGAAATGGTGGAGCAGTTCATCCAGTCGATCGGTGTGTTTCCTGTGGGGAGCCTTGTCGAACTTTCGACCGGCGAAATCGCCGTGGTGGTGACCCATAACAAGCACAAACGCTTGCGCCCGAAAGTGCTGGTGATTACGGACGCGGGCAAGCAGCTGACCGAACAACCAACATTGCTCGACTTGATCTACGACGTGTCGGACCGTCCTGTGTACATTCGTCGGGGCTTGCCAGCCAACGCATTCGGAATTGATCCGCGCGAATACTATCTGGCCTGACCGCGGGACTTCGAAGGCGGCGGGATCCCCGCGCGCTTGCTCTGCTAGCATGCCGCCATGACACCTTCACAGGAAGTTGACCGCTCTGCATTGCGCGCTCGCTTGAACGCGGAAATTGAACGGGCCACGCACGAGCGCCAGCGCATGGCGGTGATCATGATGACGCTGTCGCGGACCGACCGGTTGGATGAAATCTTTGGTGCGTCTGCCGGCGACATTCTCGCCATTGTCCGAGAGGCCCTGCCCATGGCATTGCGCGAGATCGATTGGTATACCTGCCTGAGCGAAAACCAATTGTGCGTGGTGTTGCCGGCGCTCAAATCGAATGCTCAGGCCATCTTGGCCGCGACGAAGATAGCCGGGGTTTGCGACGATCTCGCCGCAGGGCGCGAAGTGGTTTTTCGCGTGCGCCCGGTCATCGGGATTGCCTGCTTCCCGGACCATGGGCAGGAAGTCGGACAGTTGGTGGTCAATGCCGACATCGCCGAGCGCATTGCGCGGTCAAAGGATTTGTCCCAGTACCTGTTTGAGCCGTCGGATCGTGGCGAGGTACATGCCTATCTTGGACTTGAGGCCGCCTTGCGCGAGGCGATTTCCACCAATCAATTGGAAGTGCATTACCAGCCGCAAATCCACCTCGGCCATGGTGCCTGCGTCGGTGTCGAAGCCTTGTTACGCTGGACGGTTCCGCAGCGCGGGCCGGTGCCCCCACCCATTGTGATCCGCGTGGCGGAAGAATGCGGCTTGATCGGCGGCTTGACGGCTTGGATTGCCAACACTGTCATCCGACATCAATCCGAGTGGCGGCAATCAGGGATAGCGGCCCCCGTGAGCATCAACCTGTCCACCGTCAACCTGGTTGATCACGACTTGCCCGAAGTGTTCGCCCAGATGATCGGTACCTGGGGCGCGGATCCCACGATGATCACGCTGGAAATCACGGAAAGTTCGTCGATCAGCGACGCGGACAAATCCTATGCGGTCCTGAAACGCCTCAAGGATCTGGGCCTCAAGCTGTCGGTGGATGATTTCGGCACCGGGTATTCCTCGCTGTCATATGTTCGACGGTTTCCGCTGGACGAACTCAAGATCGACAAGTTGTTTGTCCAGCACATGCGGCAGTCACGAGCGGACCAGGCCATCGTTCGCTCGGTGATCGACCTGGCCCACAATTTTGATCTTCAGGTCGTGGCAGAGGGGGTCGAGAACGAGGCCACACGCGAGGAGTTGCAATTGATGGGTTGTGACGTGGCGCAGGGGTACCTGATTGGCGTTCCCATGCCCGCCATGGCACTTCCCCAATGGCTGGCGCAGCCGTCACCTTTGGTTTGATCTGCGCAAAGCTGGGGCACTTGACATTACGAACGATCGTGCTATTATCTTGGCATGGTCAAGTCTGCATTCTCCCTCCGCACCGCGCAATCGTCCTCCAAAGCCGATCTGAGTCGGCATGCCACCCGGACGCCTGCGGCTGGAACAAGCCAGTCAAGCAAAGGCGAGCAAACGCGGGCTTTGATCTTGGATCAGGCCATTCGCCACGCAGCCGTCCACGGCTTTGAAGCGTTGACCATCGGCGGGCTTGCCGACCAAACCGGCTTGTCAAAGTCCGGTCTTTTTGCGCATTTCGGCTCCAAGGAAGATTTGCAGATTGCGGTATTCGATGAGGCCGTGCGCCGCTACAACCATGCGGCATTCCTGCCAGCACTTTCCGCGCCGCGCGGGCTGGCCCGCTTGCGCCGCCTTTTCGAGCATTGGATTGACTGGACGGAGCGCAGTGGCCTTGCGTCCTGCCCGTTGATGGCGGCGTCTGCAGAATTTGACCGCCGTGACGGGCCGGTTCGAGATGCCATTGAAGCGCACATGCGGCGATTGCACCTCGAACTCGTCAAGGCGGCGGACATGGTGAAGGCCACGGGTGAGTTTGATCCATCGACCGACACCGGCCAGTTTGCATTCGAGCTATTCGGCATCTTCATGGCCTACTACCGCGCACGCAACCTGTTCCGTGACACCCGCGCTGCGCAACATGCGCGGAACGCGTTCGAACGCCTGGTGCGCGATGCGGCATCACCGACCCCAGCCCCCTTGCGGTCGCGAAAGCGCATTCCCTAATACCCTCTCTCGTTGACAGGAGACTCTCATGTCCCAAGGCGTCTTTCCTTTATCTAAAAATAGCACGATCGTTCGTCATATGATTGAAGCCATGGTGCGTCGCGCTGCCGTGCGTGCGGCAGGCTGGATCGCACCGGCATGGACCGTGCAGCGCGCCGCCGAATGGTTCATTACACCGCCGCGCCATCGACAACCCGCTCGCGAGTCCAGCGCTTTGGCCCGCGCACAACCCTTTCAGGTCCAAAGCAATGGCGAAACACTGCAAGCTTGGCGATACGGGTTGTCTCACCACCCTGTCATCATCTTCAGCCATGGCTGGGGTGGCCGGGGGGGTCAATTTGCATCGTGGGTTGCCGCATGTCTTGCCGAGGGGTATCAGGTGATCGTGTTCGACCATGCCGCCCACGGCGCGTCCGGCGGACGACGTGCTCCGATCACCGCCTTTGCCAACGGCGTGGCCGATGTCACGCTTGCACTGGAAAAACAAGGCGTATCGATTGCGGCGTTTATCGGCCACTCACTGGGTTGTCCTGCCATCGGCATGGCGTTGAACGGACGACTGAAGCACCTCCGCCACGTGAAAGTGATCCTCGTAGCGCCGCCGGCTTCGCTAATCCGCTATTCGCGCTTCTTTGCGCGCACCATGGGATTAAGCGAAAGGTTGCGTGCAGCCATGCAATGGCGCCTTGAACAACGCATCGGGCTGGCCTGGAAGGACATCGAACTGCCCGGCGCAGTGAAGCACCTGAAGGTGCCCGCCCTCATTATTCATGACCAGGAAGATCAAGACGTCCGCATCGAAAGTGGTTTGGCGGTGGCACGCGCATGGCCCGGCGCACGGTTCAAACGCACGATTGGCCTCGGCCACCGTCGAATTTTGCGTGATGCCAGCGTCATTGGCGCGTCCCTGGATTTTCTGGCAGACCGTGTGACCTTTTCGTTGCCGCCACAGCCGGATGAATGGTCCCAGGCATTTTCAGCCCTGTCCGGGCGAGCGCCGATCTACTGACCCCTTCCGCAGCCAAACCTTTGCTCGAGACCCGCCAGCCATTCGCGGGTTTTTTTCAATTGGTGCTCGTGATCCTGAGAGCGGGTCGGCGCCTCCTGGGCCTTGGTGTCGCTGCGCGCGGCGTCAGCTGATGTCCAGCTTGGTGATCGCGGGTTCTTCATTTGCTCGCGAATTCTCACCAAGGCCGGACAATCCAAGCGCAATGTTTGGGCCTTTGGCGCAGCGTCGCTTGATGGCATCAACTTCTGCAGTTGGCTGAGAGTTGCCGCGTCCAAGGTCAAGGACTGCGGCTGTCCCTCGCGCGGCTCAAACTGAACTTGTGGTCGCGCCGCGTCGGACGCCGGCGCTTCCGCCTCAACGGGCAAAGAAAGCGCCACTAGCGAGACTAACCCACAACCTGCCCATGAAGTCCTCATGCTGCCTCCGAATGCACCAATCCGATTAAACTCTGCCGACTCGTCCTTTGGAGAAAAGTTCCATGCAGCACGGCATGCAACGGCACCCCCTCATCATTTCGTCGCTGATCAAGCATGCTGAAAGCGTGGCGGGCGATTCCGAAATCGTGTCGAGACTGGTCGAAGCCGGAACGGAATTCCACACACATCGGTATACGTACACGGATGCGCACCGCCGGTGCCGCCAACTGGCCAGTGCCTTGGTTCGCATGGGCATTTCCTCCAGCGACCGAATTGCCACGTTGGCCTGGAACACGCATCGGCACTTTGAACTGTACTTTGGCGTGTCGGGGATGGGCGCCATCATTCACACGGTCAATCCTCGCCTGTTCCCCGAGCAACTGATCTACATCATCAACCATGCCGAGGACAAGGTCCTGTTTTTTGACCTGACATTTGCCCCCTTGCTGGCGAAGTTGGCCCCCTCCCTGCCCAGCATCCGCACCTACGTGGCGCTGACGGACCGTGCAAACTGCCCGGCGATTCCCGGCATCGAGGTGATCTGCTATGAGGACCTGATCGCGGCGGAGAACGACCGCTTCGATTGGCCACCCCTCGATGAAAACCTGCCTTCCAGTCTTTGCTATACCTCCGGCACGACGGGACATCCAAAGGGCGTGCTTTACGCACATCGCACCACGTTGCTGCACACGTACGCTGCGATGTCGGCCGATGCCTTCTGCTTGACCTCGCGCGATTCGGTCTTGCCCGTGGTGCCGATGTTCCACGTCAATGCCTGGGGGCTTCCCTACATCTGTGCCGCAACCGGCGCAAAGCTCGTCCTGCCCGGCCATGCGCTCGATGGTGCGAGCCTTTACCGCCTTTTCGAAGAAGAAGGCGTCACCATGAGTGCCGGCGTCCCGACCGTCTGGATGGGACTCCTCAACCACGTGCGCTCAAAAGGGCTCAAGTTCTCGACGTTTCGCGAAACCGTGATCGGCGGGTCCGCTTGCCCATCCGCGATGATCGATGCATTTGAGGATGAGTTCGGCGTCACGGTGTTGCATGCGTGGGGCATGACCGAGCTGTCGCCGCTGGGAAGCATGTGCCGCCTCAAGGCCAAGCACCTTGACTTGCCCAAACCTGCTCGCCGAGCCATCCAAGCCAAACAGGGCAAGCCCATTTTCGGCGTCGAGATGAAAATCATCGACGCTGAAGGACGCGCACTGCCGCATGACGACCAGGCGTTCGGCGAATTGATGGTTCGCGGCCCCTGGGTGATCGAGCGCTATTTCCGCGAAGAAAAATCAGCGCTCACCAACGGATGGTTTTCCACCGGTGATGTCGCGCGTATCGATGCAGACGGCTACCTGACGATTACCGACCGGTCCAAGGATGTCATCAAATCGGGCGGCGAATGGATCAGTTCCATCGACATCGAAAACCTGGCCATGGCGCACCCCGCAGTGGCCGAGGCCGCCGTCATCGCGGTGCCTCATCCGAAATGGGATGAGCGGCCGCTATTGGTGATTGTCCCGCGTGCCGGCATGACACTGACGCGCGAAGAAATGCTTGACCATTTAACTGGCAAGATCGCCAAGTGGTGGATGCCGGACGATGTGGTATTTGCAACCGAACTTCCGCACACCGCGACCGGCAAGGTGCTCAAGACGGCCCTTCGCGAAACCTACAAGAACTACACTTTGCCGATGGCCGCGGTCAAGTCACCGACAACTGCTGATTAGCCGCCTCGAGGCGTTCGACCAGGGTTTCGAGGAACTTGCGGTCGAACAGGCGCCGGCACGACTCGCTCGCCGCGGAAAGGTCGTCGGCACGAATTTTCATGATGATCGCATCGGTTGCCGTGGTGACGGACGCGGAGCGCGGGGTCGCCTTCTTGGCCAGGTAGGACATCTCGCCGATGCAATCGCCAGGCCCAAGTACATTGAGTAGTCGCTTGCCGCGCGTCACGCGCACCGTGCCGTTGGCCAGGATGAAGAATGAATCGCCCTGATCGCCTTCGGCAATCAACACGGCCCCGGGCTTGAAAGGTCGCCACTTGGAAATGCGCAAGACTTCCCACAGTTCGTTTTCCGGAAACTCTGAGAAGAAGGAAAGCTTTTGCAGCAGACTGAAGCGCTCGGTGTCGGAAACTTCGGCCTTGTTGACCTGCGGCGACTGTACTCCGGTCCACAACGCCTGCAAGTCCTTGCCAAAGGCCTCCCAGGATTGGTAACGGCGCGCCGGATCCTTCGCCATCGCTTGCTTGACAATGTCCTCCAGGACTGCAGAAACGCCGTCCCGAAAGCGCGACGGGGGATCGGGCTCGTGGTTGACAATCTGATACATGAGGCTCGCATGGCTCGACGCCTCAAATGGCGTCCGCCCTGCAAGCAGCATGTACATCACCACACCCAACGCATAGATGTCCGATTGTTGCGTTGCCTTGGCGCCGTTGAGGATTTCCGGCGACATGTAAAGCGGGGAGCCGATCGCAGTAACCTGCGTCTTGTCCGAGATGCGATCCATCGCCGCGCCGAAATCACACACTTTGATTTCACTGCCGGACTTGTACAGGATATTGCCCGGCTTCAGGTCCCGATGGATCAGCCCGCGCGAAAACGCAAACGCCATGGCGCGGACGCATTTGAAGATGATTTCCGCGACCAGCATGGTGTCGAGGAGGCTGTCTTCGCGGCAAAAGCGCTCCAGCGTGCCGCCGTCGACATATTCCATGACAATGTAGCTCATCTTCTCGTCGACTACGGCGTCGTAAATGCCGACGATGTGCGGGTGCATGATCTTGCCGGCGAGTGAAGCCTCGTTGAGGAACATTCGCCGGTAGTGTTCGCCGTCCTCCGCATCCTTCAGCACTTCCGGGAACATCATCTTGATGGCCACGTTTCGGCCGCGGAAACTGTCTTCCGCAAGGTACACCGCGCCAGTGGCACCCCGGCCGAGCTCGCGGACGACCTTGTACTTGCCGATCGTTTCTGGAACCTGCTCTGCCTGAGTCATGACGAGGGACGCCAAAGAATGTGCACCGGCGAGACATTACCCACTCGCCATGGTGGCGTCAAGGAAGCGTTAGCCCAGCCAGCGCGCGGCGATCAACCCCTGTTGTCGTTGCGCTTCGCGCTTGAACGTTGCAAAGTCAAAACTGGCCCGCTGCGCCTCAAGATTCCAATGCTGGACGCGTCGTGCATCGCCCCGGCGCTCATAGACCTGCGCAACGAGCTGGCACAAGGCCTCGCCTTTTGCACTCGGCCGATACAGACGTGCTTCTTCGAAGGCGGTCATCAGGACGCTTTCGGCATCGGCAATGCGCCCCATGGTGAGATAGTGGGGCGCGAGACACGTCCCCAGGAACGGCAGCAATGCGCGATGGCGATGCGTCACTGCCAGCCTCCATGCGGTCTCAAAGCGATCGACAGCCGCATCGAACTGCCTGTGCGCGGCCAGCAACATGCCGGAAATATTGATCGCGTCCAACTGGATCGGGAGCTTGCCGTGGCGTTCGCAATGCGCTTCTGCCCGCACCGCCAAGTCCAGCCCGCAAGCCACAAATTCATTGCAACGATCGTTCGCTCCCGTGCGCGCCGCATTTTCGGCACGCTTCCTGAACAGGTTGGCCTGGTTGGTGATGACGCGCCAGGCATCGAATTGCGCCGCACCCAAGTTGATGGCAGTAAGAACGGTTTCAAACTGCATCGCAGCCTCGTCAAATTGGCCGAGATCGCCCTGCACGATGCCCATGACGTTGCGTGTGCGCGCCTCAAGCAGCAGGTCTTCGAATTCAATCGCTGTATAGAGAGCGCGTTCCAGCATTGCAAGCCCATCGGTACCGGGATCCATGGGTGTCAACGATTGCACCAGCATGGTGATCGCCCGCGCCGCCGCCAGTCGGTCTGTGGCCTGCTCGGCGACCTGGAAGGCATCGAGGCTTGCCGCCATCGCAGACCAGTAATCGCCCCGCATGAGGTGGAGTACTGCGGCACCGTGAATGGCCGTCGATTCCCCGCTGGCGTCGCCCGCCTGCCGCGCCGTGGCCAACTCTTCCTGGACAAGTGTGAACCCCTGTTTGGAGTTACCGACGGCGCCTTTTCCGACAGCGGCTTCGGCCAAGCGATTCCAGTACTGGTCGGTCGGGGCGCCGTATTTGTTGATAGCCAATGACTCGTAGTTCATTCCGATTTCCAAAATAAAAAAGGGACATTTGCCGCACCGCCCCCAGGCTAGCGATGCGTTTGCGAATGTCCCTAGTTCAATTCTTCAGCGTCCCATCATCGTGGGGTACGCCCGTTTAACCGTATTCTCAACGAATTTGCATACCAGATCAATACCACATTCAAGGTATCTAATAGTATTCTCTGGTGGGAACCGATTTCAGAAGTCGTTGACAGACGGGCGTTTCCGGCTCATTTCGGCTTGGTCGCCGCGCCATCCAAAGACTTCCGCCGTGCAGCTAACCTTACGCTGAGAAATTACTCGCATTTCAGCACAGCGGTTGCCGTATCTTGGTCAGCTCGGACCGTAAACCATACCGTTCAGCAGGAGTCACCACTCACTCAATTTCCGTCTGGTTTTCTGCAACTTACCCCTTTTCACCCGCTGTTCCGCAAGCCCGCCGCAAGCCCGTTGATGGTCAAATGGATCGCGCGCTTGGTCCGCTCATCGGCCTGGCCGGCGCGATAGCGGCGTAACAGCTCAATCTGCAAGTGGTTAAGCGGGTCCAGGTATGGAAAACGGTTCTTGATGCTCCGAGCCAGCGCCGGATTGTCGGCCAGAAAATCGCGGGCGCCGGTGATGGCAAACAACGCATCGCGCGTTCGAAGCCACTCTGCCTCAATCGCCTCGAAGACATCCGCGCCGTCCGGAACCGCGTGCGCAAGTGCCGCGTACCGTCGCGCGATGCCCAAGTCCGTTTTTGCCAGGACCATGTCGAGATTGGCAAGGACTGTGCGAAAGAACGGCCAAGTGCGATACATGATGGACAACATTTCCAGTCCTGCGTCTCGCCCTTGCGGATACGCGGCCAACCAGCCTTGCACCGCACTGCCAAACCCAAACCAGCCGGGAATTGAAAGGCGCGCCTGACTCCAACTGAAGACCCAGGGAATTGCACGCAGGTCGGCGATCGAGTTTGAGGCCTTCCGCGAGGCCGGTCGGCTGCCGATGTTCAACCCCGCAATCTCACCAATTGGCGTAGCGGCGCGGAAAAACGCATTGAATGCCGGCGTCTCAAAGACCAAGGCCCGATAAGCTGCATTGGCGCGATCACTCAGTTGCTCCATGGCGGCCCACCAGTCTGCCTCTTCACGCACGCGCTTTTCGGGAAACTGCGCCAACAGGGCCGCCGAGACCAGGGTCTCGAGATTGCGCCGCCCGACCTCCGGGTCTGCGTATTTCGCAGCGATGACCTCGCCCTGTTCGGTCAGGCGCAAGCCTGCATGCGAAATGCCGTGCGGCTGCGCAAGAATTGCTTCGAAGGTGGGGCCGCCGCCACGACCCACCGTGCCGCCGCGGCCGTGAAAAAGGCGAATGCGAATGCCGGATTTCTCGGAAAGCTCGGCCAACGCTGTTTGCGCACGATAAAGCTCCCAGTTGGCCGTCAGGTAGCCGCCGTCCTTGTTGCTGTCGGAGTAGCCCAGCATGATTTCCTGCATGCCGTCCTGTGCGTCGATCCACCGCCGATATTCAGGCAGCGCGAAAGCGCTCTGCATGACGCCGATGCACTGGCGCAAATCGATGATGGTTTCAAACAGCGGAATGATGCGCAATGCAGGCACCGGCCCCATGGAGGTGGCGCGGGTCGATCCGGACTCTTTCAACAGCAGCGCCACCTCCAGCAAGTCGCTGACCGACTGCGCTTTGGAAATGATGGCGTGCGGCAAGGTGTCCGCGCCGAAGCGCGCGTTGATCGCCGCGGCCGCACGGAATATCGCAAGTTCGGATTGCACCGTCTCCGAATACGCCACACCGGGCACCACCAGCGGACGCGGGTTTTGCCACTCTTGCAGCAGGACGGCAATTCGCGCGGCTTCGTCCAACCCCAGGTAGTCCTGGGCGACGCGCGCATGCGCAAGAAGCTCCGCGACCACAGTCTCGTGAACGTCCGAGTTTTGCCGCAAGTCTAGCGTCGCCAAGTGGAATCCGAAAATGCGTACGGCGTGCAGCAAGTGTGCCAAGCGGCCCTGGGCCAGCGCATCGCTGGCGTGTGACCGGAGTGACGCATCGATCACGCGCAGGTCCGCCGCAAATTCTTCGGCCTCCGCATAAGGTGCCAACTGCGATTCAGGGCGCCGCACCGGATCCACGCCGGTCAAGGTCTTGAGTGTTGCAGCAAGCCGCGCGTACACCCCCACCAACGCTTGGCGATAAGGCTCGTCCTGACGATGCGCGGAGGCGTCCTGTGCCCTGGCGGCGAGCACGCGCAATTCGGTGGTCGGCTCCACCAGGCGGCTCGACATCGACAGTTCGGCGCCGAGACGATGCACTTCAAACAGATAGTGTTCAAGCGCGGCGGCCGATTGGCGCCTCACCGCTTCCTGCAAGGCGTCCGCCGTGACAAACGGGTTGCCGTCGCGATCTCCACCGATCCACGAGCCCATGCGCAAGAAGGGCGGCACCGACCCCATGGCACCCAGTTCGGACTCGACGTCCGACATCACCTTCGGCAGCACGGGCAGAAAGGTCGCGCGAAAGAATGACAGTCCGTTTTCGATTTCGTCGATCACGCGCAAGCGCGAGAGCCGCAACATGGCGGTGAGCCACAATTGCAGCACCGAGCGATCCAGCGCATGCTCGGCCTGCGCGCGCTCATCGTCCAGCAAATCATCGCGCGCCAATTGCTCCAAGGCCCGTGCGATGTCGCGCTCGCAATCGAGCACACTCTTGCGCTGGACTTCGGTAGGGTGCGCCGTGAGCACCGGGCTGACCCGCGCCGAGGCAAGCCATGCGCGAATCGCTTCCGGGGATACCTGCCGGTCGTAGAGTGCGCCAAACGCGTGACGCAAGCTGCCGGTTTGCGGCGGCGATCCCGCCAGCCGATGCGCACGACGGCGGCGGTTCTGATGACGATCTTCCGCAATGTTGGCCAGCAGCGAAAAATAGCTGAAGGCCCGTACCAGCGGAAGCGTTTGTTCAATGGGCAGCGTATCGAGGATGGACTCAAGCGCCCGTTTTGCGTCCAGTTCCTGGGCGGCGTCCTCGCCCTCGGCACGCCGGAAAGCCACGGCAAGTTGGCGCACGCGTTCGACGATCGCAAACGTCTCTTCACCGTGCACCGAACGAATGGCATTCCCCAGTGTGCGGCCAAGTTGCTGGATTTCCTGCTTGAGAAGACTGTCTTTTTCCATGAGGACAAATTGCTCCGGATGCGTTCAAGCGCGGCTGTGCGACACCATGCCGGCGAGACGTTTTGCGCGTTCGGCCGGATCGTCTTGCTCATCCAGGCTGACTGGATCGGTGCCACTCTTGCCGGTCCGCATCGCCACGCCGACGGCCAAGATGTCAATCACCAGCAAATACAGTACGCGGCTGATCATGGGCACTTGCGTGGTGACATCCTCGGCGTGATCGACAGCGATCGTGATGGTGGCGCGCTTGGCCAGCGGCGATTGGCTGGCGGTAATCGCGATGACCTTGGCACCTTTTGTGATTGCAGCCTCGATGGCGGCATTGAGCTCGGCGATGCGGCCGGTCGAGGAAACAACCACCACCACATCGTCCGGCGTCAACTGCTCTGCGGCCAGCAGTTGCAGCCGCGGATCGATGCGCGCATTGGCGGGCAGGCCGAAGCGCAAGAATTTGTATTGCGCGTCCTCGGCCACAATCCCGTAATTGCCGTATGCAAAGAACTCGATGCGTCGGGCAGCCAACAGCGTGTCGATGGCGCGCTCGATCGCTGAGCGATTGAGCATGTCGCGCGTTTGCAGGATCGCGCTCGCGGTGTTGCCGAGTACCTTGTCACCGAGTTCCACGGCGCTGTCTTCATCGGTCACCTTGGTGTGTGTGACCGGGATCGTGCCGGTCAAACTGGAGGCGAGCCGCAACTTGAAATCCGAGAGCCCCTCGCAACCCAGCGAGCGGCAAAAGCGCACCACGGTCGGCTGACTGACATCTGCGGCCTTGGCAATTTCGCTGATTGGATCGTTCAAGATTGAACGCGGGCGGGAGAGCACCAAGTCGGCCACCCTCCGTTCAGCCGGAGACAAATCGGACTGCGCCTGATGGATACGGTCGAGGACTGAACTGCCCTGCCCGCGGCGCTTCAACTGGGAGTCGAGGACGGCCGCCAAACCGGTGAAGGTCGCGTTCTCCGCCGTAATGACGAAAGTGGGAATCTGGGCAACGTAG
This sequence comes from Usitatibacteraceae bacterium, assembly GCA_044228625.1. Taxonomy (GTDB): domain Bacteria; phylum Pseudomonadota; class Gammaproteobacteria; order Burkholderiales; family Usitatibacteraceae; genus UKL13-2. Next base: position 15,646 of record JBGAUM010000065.1, read on the forward strand.
TTGCTGAAGCGGCCCTTCGATTCAAAACGCGCGCGAAACGGCGAGGAATCAAAATACGAGCCCAAACGCGGCACGATGGAGCCGCCGACGTAGACGCCGCCGAATGCACCCAAAGTGACAGCCAGATTGGCCGCGGCGGTCCCCATCATGCCGCAGAAGATTTCCAGCGTCTCTGCGCATTCCTTGGATTTGCCGGCCCGACCGCGCGGGGTGATCTCCGGCGCGGACAACGGCTCGATGGTTTTCTTCGCCAACTGGCCGATGGCACGATAGATGAGTTCGATGCCGCTGGCCGACAGGAAACGTTCGTTAGAGACGTGTGCATATTGACCGCGCGCCACTTCCAGGATTGCCGCTTCGCGGTCGTTGGTCGGCGAAAAGCTCACGTGTCCACCTTCGGTCCCTCGTGAGATCCAACCGTCGTCGACCGGAATCAACGCGGACACGCCAAGGCGCCTGCCTCAACAACTCGATGACGGCCCCGGTGCGCCGCGTTGCTCATCCGCGCAACTCGCCCGAGGGCAGGTAAGACCCGCGGCCAGCGCGGTGAAGCCGCGACGACGACCAGCATCGAGTCCGACATCCTCGGCGGCCTGCTCGATTGAAACCGCCACGGTGTTGGTCAGCAACGGCGTCGCCTTCGACAGGGTTGGCGACCGCGACCGCCGCATGACGCACCCCCAGATCGGCCACGGTGTTCATGTACTCTGCGGCAGCGCTACCGGAACAGACCCGTACAGCGCACCATGGGAATGGTGGTACCCGCTCGAGGTCTCGAGCGCAACCGCACATAGAGGCTGCCTACGTCAGCAAGGAGCCTCGCTCCGTCTAAGAAAGCCATTTGACGTCTCCCGCGCACGGGGCGCGTTGATCACTACAATTGAATTCCGTAGTTTAACTACGCTTTCATGGGTCAAGACGAATATGCGTAAGTCGCCGATATGCCCCGATGGCCCCGCGATCTCACCGCTTGCAGCAGGCGTATGGCGGATGCACGAGTGGGGCAGAGAAATTGCGCACCGCCGCAATTGGATCGACACCTGCCTCGATTTGGGGATTGATTGCTTCGACCACGCAGACATCTATGGCGGCATGACGTGCGAGGCCTTGTTCGGTGACGTGGTTCGCGAGTCGCCATCGCGGCGCGATCGCATGACCCTCATTTCGAAATGCGGGATCCGGCTTCCAGGCACATCGGCCGATCCGTCCATTCCCGCGTTGACCAACAAGGTTTACGACACGACATTGGCGCACATATTGCGCTCGGTTGACAACAGCCTCAGCCGGCTCGGCACTGACCGCCTGGATGTATTGCTTCTTCATCGGCCAGACCCACTTATGGACCCGGAGGCTGTGGCCGCAGCCTTTACTCGTTTGCATGCCAGCGGCAAGGTGCGCTTTTTCGGCGTGTCGAATTTCCCACCTTCAAGCTTGGATTTGCTGGCTTCGCGTCTGCCGATGTCGCTGGTCACCAATCAGATTGAGCTTTCGGCCTGGCATCATGGGGCGATGCGCGATGGCATCCTGGATCAGTGTCTTGTGCGCCGCATCCGGCCGATGGCGTGGTCGCCTTTAGGCAGTGGCCGCGTCAATGAACCGTCCCCAGTTCGCAATACGTTGCTTGATGTGGCACAAGAACTTGGCGCAAGCGTCGAGGCCACCGCACTTTCCTGGCTTTTGCGCCACCCCAGCGGCCCGGTGCCCATTCTGGGGAGCGGACGCATCGATCGAATCCGTGACCAAGCCCGTTCGATGGAGTTGCCGATGGACGCCTCTCAGTGGTTCCGCATCTACGAGGCCGGCTTGCCCGGTGGTTTGCCCTAGCACCACCTAGTCTGTAGTCAGGCTACATCCAAATCCCTGATTCAGGCCTATTTTCCCTTGATTCGTCGGAAAACGCTGGTTTTCAGCCAGCTTTTTCCGTAGAATTTCATGTAGTTTTGCTACTTTTTCGCCAACTCTTGGGCTTGGGCGCCATCAAACCGTGCGACAGACGATCCATTCTTCCTATCCACTCCTGGTGGCTGATATTGGTGGCACGCACGTCCGATTCGGCCGGGTGGTCGCCGAGGGCGCCAGCCTCGACGGGGTGCGCTCATACCGCTGCGCGGACTTCGCCTCTCCCATCGAGTCCGTGAACCGCTACTTCACCGACGTGGGGATGCCATCGGCCGAGCGAGTGGCCGTCGCCATTGCCACTGTGGTGCAATCAGGCCCGATCAAGCTCACCAACAGTGACTGGGTCTTCGAGGCCGAATCATTCAAACAAAGTGTGGGGGCCAGCGGCATCGAGGTGTTTAACGACTTCGAGGCCATCGCCCTCGTCCTCCCTTATCTCGCGCCAGACGATTACGCCGTCATCGGCAATGTCACACTCGACCAGCGACTGCCAATGGCGGTGCTGGGACCCGGGACAGGGCTTGGCGTTGCAGGTATCGTGCCCATTCGCGGTGACGCGGACCATTGGCAAACCGTTTGTGGCGAAGGCGGGCACGTCTCGATTCCCTGCGCGACGCCTTGGCAGCATGCGGTGATCGCCGCTGCGCAACGTGAATTGGGACATGTGTCGGCCGAGCAATTGGTCTCCGGCATTGGCCTTCCAGCGCTCTATCGTGCAGTGGCTGCCGTGGAGAACCGTTCGGCCGAAACGCTTGAAGCTGCGGAGATCGGCGCGCGGGGCGCCTTGCGAACCGACGCCCTATGCGAACGTACCCTCGATACGTTTTGCGGCATTCTCGGTACCCTCGCCGCGAATCTCGCCCTTACACTCGGCGCACGCGGCGGCGTGTTCATTGCGGGTGGCATCGTACCTCAGTGGGGTGATTTCTTTGCGCAGTCGTCGTTCCGCGAACACTTCGAGAACCATGGGCGCTACCGGGAGTATCTCTCGGCGATTTCAACGGCCGTCATTACGGCGCCCTACCCGGGCCTGATGGGTTTGATGCAGCACGCGGCGCATACGCTGCCGGCTCGGTAGCGCACCGAGAGCAAAAACTCCAATACTGGCGCGATGTTTGGGCCATTTGTGGCTCAATCGCCTCGCCAATATTGGACTTTGGAAATCGCTGACTCTCTCGCCTTAGCGCACGACGAACACCACCGCACTGCGCGCCGGAATCCGGAACGCGCCGCGCACAACATCGAACGTTGCCTCACGCTGCACACGTTTGTCCGCCGCTGTTCGAGTGCGCTGAACAGGATGCAGCTTGAAATGCGCCGACGCCGCCTGCGAAACCACAAGCGTAGCGGGCGCTGGGGCGGCGTTGATGAAGTACGCGACCTTCTGGAAATTCGCGCCCGCATAACCCGCGCCATCCACAATGGCCGCCAACACCCCGGGCACTTGATCCGGGCCAGTGTTGAGCATCGTCACGCGTTTTTCGATGTCCTTCGCGCTGCGCAACCGAAACAGCGTGGAACTGGCGCGAATCCGCAACAAATCCTGGAACGCATCGCGCGTCCAGCGGATTTCTTTCCTCGTAGGCTTGATGCGCGGGTCATTCAGCGCCTCCGCAAGGATCGGATCGTCACGCGCGGCATCGCCCTCCACCGGCGGCAGGCCTTGCGCGAAGTTGTTCGTGCTGTATGTCCAGTTGACGCGGTTGAAGTGATCGCCCGAATCGAAGCTGTTGCGGTCGAGCGATTTGCTTCGCAGGATTTCGATGCCCGCATGCACATAGGCCACGCCTTGGCTGAAAAGGGTCAGCGCGCCACCCAGCACCTGCATGCGCGCACGATCTTCCTTCGATGTATTGCGCGGCAATCGCAGGGCGTTGATGTCGAACAGCGTTTGGTTGTCGTGGTTCTCGACGTAGTTCACCACCTCGCCCGGCTCGGCGACATAGCCCGCAGGTTGGCCGTGGTAGTCAATTTTGGAGAGCGGCTTCGTTTCGCCGCGATAGTCGGTGAGCGCGAGATTGGCGATGGAGCCCAGCAGCCCAACGCGCA
>JBGAUM010000066.1:0-19379 GCA_044228625.1 Usitatibacteraceae bacterium
GCGCATGAACGGCCAGCAGGCGCTGGCGGCGGTGATGAAGCCCGGCGGCAAGCTGGTCACGCAGGAAGTCGCCGAATCGATCGTGCGTTTCGTGGCCGGCGGCTCCGAATTGCCCAACGCCGAGGTTGAGCCCTCCCTGTTGTCACTCATCTGCCGCGAGCTCAACAACACGCGCATCGCGCAGGGCAAGGCCGAGATCTCGGTCGACCTTCTGGCCGGCTCCAAGGAAACCATCCTCGCAGAGTTCTACGAACGGGCGCTTGCCGACCAACCGGCGGCCGTGCGCAAAGTGATCGAGGACGATCTGCTCACCGATTCGGGCTATCGCGAAAACCTGGCCCAGGAGCGGGTATTGAAGGCCTTTACCGCGGCCGGCGCCAAGCCGGACGCCGCGACCACGCTGGCCACGCTGGTCAACCGACGACTGCTGCGGATTGAAGAGCGGCTGGACATCCGTCGCGTGGAACTGACGCACGACGTGCTGACCGGTGTGGTCAAGGCCAGCCGTGAGGAGCGCATGGAGCGCGAGGCACGCGAGGAGGCCGAGCGCAAGCTGGCCGAGCAAAAGGAGCGCGAAGCCGCCACCCGCAAGGCGCTGGTCCGTGCCAGACAAATCGCCGCAGGATGCGCAGTGCTTTCTGTTGTCGCCGTTGGCAGCGCCATTTATGGCATCCAAAGCGCGCAGCGTGCGCGCGTGGCGGAAGCCGAAGCACACAAGGTGCGGACGATGGCAGAAACCTCGCGCGGCGAGGCAGAAAAGCTGGTGGTTTACCTGCTGGATGACTTTTACGATGAACTCGTGCCGGTCGGCCGCCTCGACGTCGTGGGTAGCCTTGCAAAGTCGGCGATTGCCTACTACAGCGGGTTGCCGCCGGAGTTGAGAACACCGGCCACGCAGCGCAATCATAGTCAGGCCTTGTTACGGCAGAGTGGTGTGCTGCTTGCCCAAGGTGCGCCTAACGATGCCGCAAAGCTGATCGATCAGGCGGTCGCGATGGTCAGTGCCGTGCGTGACCAGGGCGATGGATCGGTGGAGACGCTGCTGGCCCTGGCCCGTGCAAGTTTTGCACAAGGCAATCTCTTGTGGCGGCGTGCAAATGCTGAAGGTGCGCTGAAGTCGTACCAGAGTGGTTTGGAAATCCTGAAGCCCGCCAGCTCGGCGAGCGGCGCCAGCTTGCAGACCAAGCTGGTCGAAATGCAATTGACCGCCGGTGCCGGCGTCATGCAGAGGCAGCTGTACCAATATGCAACCGCACGGCAGCAACTGACCCATGCGATGGAGCTGGGGAAAAAAATTGGCGCCGTCGAACTCACATACCTGCCGGCGACCGAGGTTTACCTGGCCGCAGGACGCGAGTTATCTTGGCAGGCCTACCAGGATGAAAGCAAGCCAAAAGAGGCAGTTCAATCTGCAAACGACCAGATCGCCTTGGCCAACCGCGTGTTGCAGGTACGGCCCGATCACCGACCCGTGTTGCGCGCAAAAGCTGCGGCTACAGCGCTGTTGTCGCGCATCGAGTACGACAACCTGCGGGTGGCCGCGGCGTTGAAGCGGGACCTGGAGCAGCACGCGGTCTTGGAACGCCTGGTCGCCTTGGACAAGTCAAACGTCGGGATCTGGATCAACCTGGGCAACCTCAAGGGCAGCATCGCCAGCAAATTGCGGGACCTGGGGCGCATTGATGAAGGCATGCGCTACATGGAGGAGCGCCTCATCATCCCCAGTCAGGTCAAAGTGGACGGTATTGCGGCGCGCAATTTGACATGGTGGTATGCGCAACTCGCCTTCTGGCATCAGAACTTGGGCGATACCCAAAAGGCGCAGGCCTCGATCGAACAATCAAAAAAGTTTGGCGCCAAAGGCAAGACCGGCTCGGATTCAGATTTCATCTGGGACGAACTGCCCCTCGCCTTTGAGGCGGTCGGGCTTGACCTTGCGAGGCGGCACGCCGAGGCACGCGACCTTGCTGCGCAGATCGTCGTGCGAATTGACGCGGCCGAGCAAGGCAAGCCCAAGGGAACTGAGCGGCTTCGTATGGCCCTCGCCAAAACGATCCACAGCGCGTCTTACGCGTTGGGTGACTTTGCCAGCGCCGAAGCGGCGGCCCGCACGCTGCAAAGCTTGCGTGGCAAAGAAAAGGAAAAAAGTCTGGCAAACGAGTCGTTGAATCATCAGGCGGGTGTTGACCTCGCGCTGGCGCTCATCCGGCAAGGCAAACTGGCGGACGCGCGCAAGATTCTGGAGCCGATGCTTCCTTACTTTGTTCGCCCCGACGTCATTGCAGGTGACGACAACGAACAACAAACGCACCGCGCGCAGTTTCACTTAGCCATGGCGCTCGCCAATCCGGAAAAGCGCAAACAGTCGCTCGCGGAGGCGTCAGCCATCTTTGAGAGCAGGCCGGCGTCCATTCGACGTTGGAAAGAATTTGCCCTCATCGGTGAGGAAATTGCGCGCGAATTGAAAAAATAGATTCCGCTGGAAGTAAAACGCCTTGTCTGGCGCGGTTTTTGGGTCAAAATGCCCTTGAAAGCCGCGCCGATGCTGGGATTTGTTAGTTTTTTGGCGCGGACTCAACTTCAATTGATGTCGCGTTCATTCATACGCCGCCATCGTTTTCGCATTCCATGAGCGACACCCACCCAGCCATTTTTCTCTCCTACGCGTCCCAAGATGCCGACATCGCGCGCCGCATCTGCGACGCCCTGCGCGCGGAAGGGCTGGAAGTGTGGTTCGACCAGAGCGAATTGCGCGGCGGTGATGCGTGGGACCTATCGATTCGCAAGCAGATTAAGGAATGCGCGTTGTTCGTGCCGATCATTTCGGTAAATACCAATTCACGAGAGGAAGGGTATTTCCGGCTGGAGTGGAAGCTCGCAGTGGATCGCTCGCATTTGATGGCGGACAGCAAACCGTTTTTGTTTCCTGTGCTTCTCGAAGGGCTTGCCGAATCCAAGGCCCTGGTGCCGGATAAGTTTCGTGAGCGGCAGTGGACAAAACTGCAGGGCGACGAGAGCATTTCGACGTTTGCCAAGCGCATCGCAGCCAGCCTCCGGCGCGATTTCGCCCCGGGGCCCGACGCGTCGACTTCGACTGAGGCCGCTACGCCGATGCACGGCACGCTGAGCAGAAAACCTGCGGGGCGTTCGAAAGGGTTGTGGGCAGCGGCCGGTGTCGCGCTGATTGCAATCGTTGGACTCGTGACCTGGCAACCTTGGGCAAGTAAACCAGCGTCAGGAAAGTCTTCCGCGACCACCGGCGTAGCAGGCGCCACACCGGAAACCAGGGCGCTGGTTGCGCAAGTGGAGGACCTGATCAAGGACCCGATGACCGCCACCCGGGAAAATTACGTCTTGGCGGATGAATTAATGCAGCGCGTGCTCAAGACTGACGGAAACATCGCCGACCATTGGGTGCTGGCGGCACGCGTGTCATTACGCCTCTGGGAACAGGTGTACGACCGCAGCGCCGAGCGAAAGCTACGCATTACGGAACAAGTCGACAGGGCGTTGAAGCTGTCGCAAGGGTCGATCGCTGCAAGAACCACGCAAATGCGTGCGCAGGCCTTTTTTGGCGGCGACGAGGAATCGGTCCGCATGGCCAAGGAAATCTTGCGCGAGGACCCCAACAATCGGGAAGCCCTGCAGCGCATGCTGCTTGCCCATAGAGCCAATGGCGAGGATGCCGAAGCCAACATTTATCGCGCCAGATTGCGGAAATTGCCGGGTGGCGACCCGATTAGCATGCTGTTCGACACGCTGAGACTGGCAAATAGAGGAAAAATGTTCGAGGCCGAAAAGTCCTTTGAAGAGCTGTTTGCACTGTCGCCAACGCGAATTGTCTACAACTTGAGAATCGAGTTGCTCAAGGACTATTTCCTCGATCCCAAGGGCGCCGTTGAATTCGTCGCCCGCATACCCGAACAGTTTCGAACCGAGGATGCGATCGCGGGCCATATTGCCAACGCGTACATTAGTGCCGGAAGAGGAGAGGATGCCGTGGCGCTGCTCAAACGTGTGCCGCGCGATTATTTGTCAGAGTTTGCTTTCAATATTCCCAAGGGCTTACTCGCGGGATTGGCGCATGAAGTCGCAGCACAGCCTGCAGCAGCGGCTCTGGAATGGCGGGCGGCCTTGGCGCTCGTCGAGAAGCGTTTGGCTGCAGATTCCGCTGATTTGATGCTTCTTGCCAACAAGGCCCAGTTGCAGGCCGTGCTGGGGCAAAAGAGCGCCGCGCTTGAAACATTGCGCCTGCGGAACGAGCTTGGCGGAAAGGAAAATCCCATTGCCCAAATGCACCAAATTCGCGTGCTGGTGCGCAGCGGAAAGGCGCAGGAAGCTGTTGACTATCTGGTCCGCGAGTGGGCCGGGGCAAGAATTTCCAGGCGGTGTTTCCTGGTTCGGGATCTGGCCTTCTTGCCTGAGTACGCTTCGTTTCGCAAAGAAAAACGCGTGGCAGCCATGATCGCGGAGCATCAGGCCTTTGTCCAAAAGGCGCGCGCTGCGCCCAGTCAGTCGCCATGACCCAAGCCATCTTCCTTTCCTACGCGTCCCAAGATGCCGACGTTGCGCGCCGCATCTGCGACGCTTTGCGCGCGGCGGGCTTGGAGGTCTGGTTCGACCAGAGCGAGTTGCGCGGCGGCGATGCGTGGGACGCCTCGATCCGGAAGCAGATCAAGGAATGCGGGCTGTTTGTGCCGTTGATTTCCGCAAATACGCAGGCGCGGCCTGAGGGGTACTTTCGATTGGAATGGCGGTTGGCGGACCAACGCACGCATTTGATGGCCAAGGGCGTGCCCTTCGTTTTGCCGGTGACCATTGACGGAACCTCTGACGTGGGCGCGCTGGTGCCGGATTCGTTCATGGAGGTGCAGTGGACGAAATTGGGCAGCGACGCATCGCTTGCCGCATTTGCAGCGCGCGTGGCCAAACTCGTTGATGGGCGAGGCGTTCAGGGCAATATTGGCCCGGAAGGCGCGCCGGATGGCGAGTTTTCGAGTGGAGGTCGAGCGAAACCTGCGGCGTTGCAGTCCCGCACAAAGCTGTCCGGCGAGAACTGGATTGCGATTGTTTCCGTGGTATTCGGCATTGGCGCCGGCGTGTGGTTCATGGTCAACGGACCGGTTTTTCAACGGAAGGCGCGCGACACCACGAGCGAGATCCCTGCTTCCACTCCGGCCACCTCGGCCGTTTCAACCATCAACCCGCTGTCCGTGATGGTGATGCCGTTCGCCAACCAAACCGGCGACAAGGACAAGGCGTACATCGCCGATGCGCTCACCAGCAGCATCACCAGCGATCTTTCGCGGATTGTGGACGCGAGCATCGTGCCCGCGGCCACCGCATTCAGCCTGCGCGACAAGCAGCTCACCGTGCCGCAACTGGGCAAGGAAGCGTCGGTGCGCTTTGTGTTGAGCGGCGGCGTCACGGCGGACAAGGAAAAACTGCGCATCAACGCCGTGCTGGCCGATACCCAAAGCGGCGCGCAATTGTGGGCCGAGAACTTCGATGGCAAGGCGACCGAACTGTTCGCCTTGCAGGATCAGGTGACGAACAAGGTCAGCAACTCCATCGGCACGCAGATGGTGGTGGTGGCCGCGCGCGAAAGCGAGAAGCGCGCCAGCACGCCGCAAGTGGCCGACTTGCTCATGCGTGCCCGCGCGATTCTGCTCAAGCAGCAAAGTCTTGAGAACCACAGAACACTGGAAGCGCTGTACCGGCAAGCGCTCACCATCGATCCTGAAAACTTGAACGCGAAAGCGGGCTTGGCCTATACGCTCGCGCTGCAAGCGACCAATTTGACAACCGTACTGAAATTGGATGACGCGGGACGCTTGGCAATGATCAAAAAAGCGTTTGGTTTGGCTGAGGAGGTCAAGGCCAGGGATCCCAACAATGCCGACGCCTACCTGCCCATCACGATTTATTTTCGCGAGATCGGCGATTTCGATTCTGCGACACAGGCGGCGCTGCGAAGGATCGAACTGGCACCGAGGGACGCCCGCGCGCACAATGCACTCTGCATCCTGAAGCGGCAAAAAGACGATGTGGCCGGTGCCAGGGCGGCGTGTATGAAGGGGCTTGAGCTCGCCGCCCACGGCAGGCCGCCCGCCGAAAGCTACTTTCAGCTCGCACATCTGGCGTTCCGCGAAGGCAAGTGGGATGACGCGCTTGCGTGGGCGCAAAAAGGCTACGACGCCAATCCTGGCGCCTCCTCTGGCCCGGTGATCAGGGCGCTCTCGTATGCGAAGAAGGGCGACCCCGTGCTAGCCAAACGGTTTGCGGCGGAAGCGCTGCTCGCAGATCCGCAATTGCGATTGTCGACTCAAACCTTTGTGCCCCTTTCGCGCCCCTGGCCCGGCAAGGAAGCGGAATTCAAAAAGTTCATGGACACGCAGTTCATCCCCGCGTGGCGCGCGGCGGGGTTGCCGGAATGAATGCGATCGTTGCATGACCCAAGCCATCTTCCTCTCCTATGCCTCGCAGGATGCCGACGCTGCGCGCCGCATCTGCGACGCCTTGCGCGCGGCGGGGTTGGAGGTGTGGTTCGACCAATCTGAATTGCGTGGCGGCGACGCGTGGGATCAATCGATTCGTAAGCAGATCAAGGAATGCACGCTGTTTGTGCCGATCATCTCGGCCAACACGGATTCGCGGCCGGAAGGCTATTTCAGGTTGGAATGGAAGCTCGCGGTCGATCGTTCGCACTTGATGGCGGATGACCAGCCATTTTTTGTGCCGGTGATTCTCGGCGATATCGCTGAACCCACCGCGCGGGTGCCGGAGAAGTTTCGCGAGCGGCAATGGACCCGTTTGAACGATGAGGCATCGATCACCGCATTTGCCGATCGCGTGGCCAAACTCCTGGGTGGGGGCGGGTCGCCGGCCCAAAGTGTCCCGAAAGCCGCACCCAGAGCGGAGGTGGGTACGCCAACCAAGGCTACCGGAGACCGTGATCCGCCCCAACGCCCCGAATCCTTGGCGATCGAGGTCACAACAAAAGCGCCTTCGCGCAGCTTCATTATTACGATGGTGGCCGTAGTGGCGGTCGCTGCAGTTGCCGCTGCTGTGTGGCTCATGGTTGATCATCAGCGCAAAGCAAAATTCTTGGAAGACAGCATCCCTCGACTGACCGAGCTCAGTCGCGCCGGCAAGTTCATGGACGCGTTCCTGCTGGCACGCGAGATTGAGGGCGCTGGAATGGCCGGCAAGCTGACCGCCGCGCTGCAGAACGAGTTTTCGCGGGTCATCAACCTCACATCCACGCCTCCCGGCGCAACGATCGAACTGCGTGTCTACGATGCGAAAAAAGACGACGGTGCGTGGGTGATGATCGGCAAGGCGCCGTTGGAAAAAGTGCTTGTTCCGCGTGGCGTGATGGAGTGGCGCGCCACGTTGCCCGACGGGTCCTCGCACCGCTTGGTGGATGCGGCGGTCACCGGCAGGACGCTCGAATTCAGCCCGAGGAAGGAAGAGGCGGGGAGTGCCGATGGCGGGCAGGTGCCGGTGAAGGCAGGAACCATCAGCGTCGGCGCACTGATCGGGCTCAAGGTAGCGGCGGAGGTCAAGCTCGAGGCATTTGCCATCGACCGGCTGGAAGTGCGCAACCGCGACTACGCGCGCTTTGTGGCGGCAGGCGGCTATGCCAAGGAAGAGTATTGGCCACAGCCGATGATGGATGGGGTGCGTGCAATTCCATTCGCCGAAGCCATGGGCCGCTTCAAGGACGCCACCGGCCGCCCCGGCCCGGCCACATGGAAGCTTGGAAACTTCGCCGAAGGCGAGGCTGACTTGCCGGTACGCGGCGTGAGCTGGTTCGAGGCCACCGCCTACGCGCGTTTCGTGGGAAAGGAATTGCCGACGTTGTACCACTGGTATCACGCCGACTCGGCCGGTGGCACCTTCCTGCTGGTGCCCACCCTCCTGCCTTCTGCCAATTTCAGCAGCAAGGGGCCGCGTTCCTCCGCGGGCAGCCGCACCATCAGCGTCTTTGGTGCCGTGGACATGGCAGGCAACGTGCGCGAGTGGGTGGCCACACGCACCAACAAGGGCCGGGCGATTGCCGTCGGCGGCTCCTGGCTGGATGTGCCATACCAGTACAGCTACGCGACACCGTATTCGCCATGGGCGCGGATCGAGGACGTCGGATTTCGCTGCATGACACGAACCGATGCGGCACGCAATGAAAAGTCCGAGGCACCGGCCGAGGAAATCAAGGTCAGGGGCAGCGCCGACCGCAAGCCGGTGACAGACGCCGAGTACGCCGTCTACACCCGATTCTTCGAAAAAAGCCGCGTGCCACTCGACATCCGCGTCGAGCCTGGGGAGTCGCCTGCTTCGCCCTATTGGACGCGAACCAAGGTGAGCTATTCCACGGGATACGGCAACGAGCGCATGAATGCCTACTTCTACCTGCCGAAGAATGCCAAACCGCCGTACCAGGCGGTGGTTTTCATGCACGGTTCAAACATCCTGCAAATCAACAAGCCCTACGACAAGGTGGGCGAGACCGCCGAGGCAGGATGGGTGGTTCCCGAAATGCTGATTCGCGGCGGGCGGGCGCTGCTGGTGCCGATCTGGAAGGGCAGTTATGAACGGCATGCGGACATTGAAGCGGATCGTGACTTCTACCGGGAGCGGTCGGCGCAGTATGTGAGTGAGATGCGCCGCAGCGTGGACTTCTTGTTGACACAAAATGAAATCGCCAAGGACCGAATCGGGTATTTTGGCTTGAGTTTCGGTGCCGTTTGGGGCCCCATGCTGCTGGCGCTGGAGCCGCGCATCAACGCCGGGGTGCTACTCGCCCGGGGGCTGGAAGGCGCACTCGACGACGGAGACTACCTGACACCAGAATACGACAGCGCAACCTATGCGCCGCGCGTGAGGGCGGCGGTGCTAATGATCAATGGCCGGGAGGACATCCGTTTTCCCTACGAAACCTCGCAGGTCCCGCTGTTCAAATTGCTCGGCAGTGCGCCGGACAAGAAGGCGCACAAGACCTACCCGGGTGGGCATTCGACACTTGGCTGGTTTGATCTCATGTCGCGCGACACCCACGATTGGTTCGACAAGCAATTCGGGCCAATTCAGCCGGCGTCGGGAAGATGACGCAGGCCATCTTCCTCTCCTACGCGTCCCAGGATGCCGACGCCGCGCGCCGTATTTGCGAGGCGCTGCGTGCTGCTGGGCTGGAGGTGTGGTTCGATCAATCCGAACTGCGCGGCGGCGATGCGTGGGATGCCTCCATTCGCAGACAGATTCGCGACTGCGCGCTGTTCGTGCCCTTGATTTCGGCCAACACCAATGCACGCGAAGAAGGCTACTTCCGCCTCGAGTGGAAGCTGGCTGTTGATCGCTCACACTTGATGGCGGAGAACAAGGCCTTCTTCCTGCCGGTGATCCTGGACGAAACGGCAGGAGCCACGGCGAACGTTCCGGAGGTCTTTCGCACCCGGCAATGGACGCGGATTGCGACGGAGGGCCACGCGCGGGAATTTGCGGAGCGCGTTGTCAAAGTCCTTGCTGGGAGCGGCGCTTCGGGCAAAAGCGGCCAGAACGGCGCGTCGAATAACGAGTTTGGCGCTCAAGGCGACCCTTCCAGTTCCCGTCATTCCGGCGGAAGCCGGAATCCAGCGACTTTGGAACCGTTGTCAACGACACTGGATTCCCGCCTTCGCGAGAATGACGAATCTGTTGGCAGTCCGCGCAAGTCAACAAAATGGATTGCCATCGCCTCGGCTGCCCTCGCCATCGCCGCAGCCCTCTGGTTCGCGTTCAACAAATCCAATCGTTCACACGCCATCGACTCTATCGCCATCCTCCCCTTCCACACCCCAATCGCCGACGCCGACACCGACTACCTCTCCGAAGGCCTCGCGGAGACGATGATTTACCAGCTCTCGCAGGTCCCGCAGTTCAAGGTGAGCCCCGCCAGTTCGGTGCGCCGCTACAAGGGCAAGGACATCGACCCGCTCAAGGTGGGGAAGGAGTTGCAAGTCGGTGCCGTGATGGCGGGGCGTTTGCTGCAACGCGGCGAGGGGCTGACCATCAGCGTCGAACTGATCGATGTGCGCAACAACAAGGCCCTATGGGGCGAGAAGTACGAGCGCAAGATGTCGGACCTCCTGGCCATGCAGCGCGAGATTTCCGCAGAAATTTCGCGCAAGTTGCAATTGCGTCTGACGGGTGGCGGCGAGCGAACGCTGCAAAAGAATTTCACTGGCAACAACGAGGCGTATCAGCTCTATCTCAAGGGCCAGTATCAATACGGCAAGCGCGGCAAGGAAAGCCTGGCGCGTGCGGTGGAGTTTTTCCAGCAGGCGGTGAAGCTCGATCCCAACTTCGCGATGGCGCATGTGGCATTGGCAAACACGTATTCGATTGCGGCATTCAACATGAACACGCCTGCTGGAGAGGCACTGCCATTGGCGGCGGCCGCTGCCGACCGCGCGCTGGCCATCGATCCCGCGCTGGCCGACGCGCACGCTGCGAAAGCGTCGATTGCGGCGATGGACTGGCGCTGGGAGGACGCGAAGCGCGGCTTTGCGCGTGCCCTCGAGCTCAATCCGGACGTTGCGGAAACGCAATTTCGCTATGGACTCGTCTATTTGATCCCGATGAACCGGTTTGACGAAGCCATTGCCGCGATGCGGCGCGCCACGGAGTTGGAGCCGCAAGACATGTTGTACGCCGCGGTGCTCACGCGCGCATACCTTGCTGCGGGCAAAACGCGCGAGGCGCTCGATCACGTGAAAAAAATCCATGCGCTCGACCCCGAGCATGTGATCACGATGGAATGGCACATGATTGCCTCCATCGCTGCGGGCCAAGGTGCGGAAGCGCTTGAGTTGATTGCAAAGATCCGAAGCAAGGGAAACCCGAGGGCAGGCGCGGGTTTTGCTGTGATGGCGTACCTGAGCGCCGGAAAGCCGGAAGACGCCCAGCGCGAGTGGCGATCGACTCTGGATGCCACGGCGAGCCGGCCGAGCGACTACTACCTCGCACTAATCGCAGGTGCGATGGGAGACCGCGATCACGCATTTGAACTGTTCGAGCACGCGTTTGCGTCAAGAAACCCGCGACTCATGTACTTGCAGAGCGACTCGATAATGTACTCGCTGCCCTTGCGGGATGATCCGCGCTTTGCGAGCCTGGCCAAACGGGTTGGATTGCCGCGATGACCCAAACCCGGCGATTGAGCGCTACCCCGGCAACGCCAACGGCCTGGCCTGATATGTCGTGCGCCAATGCTCCACATCAGAGAGCATGATGTCGGACAGCCGCTTCAGGCGCGCCATCAGCTTGGTGTAATCCAGATTCTCGTCATCCAGCGAGCGCTGCAAACGCTCCAGCCGCGCCACGGTCACTTCCGAACGGAACGCAATGCCGACAAAATCGCCCTGCATGCGGATGCCGTAAATCGCCGCGCCCAGCTGCATCGGCGCGCCGGTGAGCTTGGCGATGATCCACAACACGCACGCTGCCGCGGTACCGCCAAACAGAAAGCTGCCGGTCTTGTGCAACCGGTGTTCCAACGCGTGCATGCGATGCGCATTGGCACGGTGGTAAGCCAGTTGTTCGCGCGCCAATTCGAGCGCGGCGTTTTGCACGCGGTCCAGATAGCGCCGGTCAGCCACGGCATGGGGTAAACCAAGTTCGCGTGCCGAGGCGCGCGCGAGCCAATGCACCCAGCCGGGCGGTGAGCCGGTTTCGCCCGCTGCACCCGCTCAATGCCTGGGTGAGCGCCATGCTGGGGTTCGCGCAGGCGCTGACGGGGCAGCTCGACGCGGCGCTCGCCACGACCCGCCACGCGGTCCATCTCGATGGCGGGAACTTCACCGCGCGTTGGGCTGAGGTGATTGTGCTCTCGATGCTTGAACGATTCGATGAGGGCATTGCGGCTGCCACAGACGCCCTGCCGATGTCGGGACGGCACCTTTGGCTGCTCGCCGAATTGGCAGCGATGCAAAGCGCACGGGGAGAGACCGATGCTGCCGAAACAATTCACCTTGAAGTGAGCGCGCGCGCACAGACCGGTTATGTCGGCTGGGCGGAGCGAGCCGCCGTCGCCGCCTCTGCGGGCCATCTCGATCTGGCGCGCACATGGGCACGCAAGGCCGTCCATATGCACGACCTGTTTACGAGGCTGTGGAGAATCGGCGCATGGCGGCCTGCGCGCGCAGATGCAGCGTGTGAACGGATATTGAGAAGTTCGGGGATCTGAGGTGCGCCGCCCCTCGCGGCGATTGACCGCCACCCCGACAACGCCAAAAGTCACGCTTGATAAGTCGTGCGCCAATGCTCCACGTTGGAAAGCATGATGTCCGGCAGCCGCTTCAGGCGCGCCATCTATTTGGTGCAGTCGAGATTCTCGTCGTTGAGCGAGCGTGTCAGACGTTCTAACTGCGCCAAGCAGTTGCACCAACGGCCTGACTCAACCACGCGGGCAGCTCGTCCGGCGGCAGGGGGCGAGAGACCAGGAAGCCCTGAATGACGTTACACCGATGCGTGCGCAAGAACTCGAGCTGCGTGGCGTTTTCAACGCCTTCAGCGACGACATTGAGTTCAAGGCTGTGTGCCAGGCTGATGATGGCCAATGCGATGGCGACGTCGTCCGGGTCGCCGGGAACATCACGAATGAACGAGCGGTCGATCTTGATCTTGTCGATCGGGTAACGCTTCAAGTAAGACAACGATGAGTACCCGGTCCCGAAATCGTCCACGGCGAGGGATACGCCCAGGTCCTTCAAGCGCCCCAAGGTCTTGCTCACGGCATTGACGTCTTCCATGAACAGGCTTTCAGTGAGTTCAATCTCGATGCATTCGCCGCTGACCCCGTGTTCGCGCAGGCGTGCGGCAATGTCATCCACCAGGCCTTGCTGCTTGAATTGCACAGCAGAGAGATTGATGGCAATGCGGTTTTTGATTCCCAGGTCTTGCCACTTGCGCGCCTGGCGAATGGCTTCATTAATCACCCAGCGCCCGATGGGAACGATGAGGCCGCGATGTTCGGCGACCGAGATGAATTGCCCGGGACCCAGCAGGCCGAGTTCGGGATGTTGCCAGCGGATCAAGGCCTCCAGGGTTTCAATTTGGCCGGTCACAAGATTCGCCTGCGGCTGATAGTGCAGCAGGAATTCCACCTGCTTGATGGCCTTGCGGATTCCGGACTCCATCGCCAGCGTTTCAAACGCCGCCTTGTTGAGGCTTGGCATGAAGAACTGGTAGTTGCTGCGCCCCTGATCCTTGGCCAGATACATCGCCGCGTCGGCATTGCGGACCAAAGTCTCCGGGGTGTGCCCATCCTTCGGGTAGACTGCGATGCCGATGGATCCAGATACCGACAGCACCTGTTCTTCGAACGAGAACGGTTCGGTGATGACTTCCTCAATTTTTTCCGCGATGGGGATCACATCCGATTCGTGCTGCATCCCGGTGATGACCACCAGAAACTCATCGCCGCCCAACCGACCGACAAGGTCTGATTCGCGTACGCAATCCTTGAGCCGCAACGCGACCCGCTTGAGCAATTCGTCACCAGCAAAATGCCCCAGCGAGTCATTGATGGTCTTGAAGTTGTCGAGGTCGATGAACAGCACCGCGAGCAACTGCGATTGTCGCCGTGCCGAGGACATCACCACCTGCAGGCGGTCCATGATCAACGCACGATTGGGAAGGTGGGTCAGCGTATCGTGATGGGCGAGGAATTGGATGCGTGCTTCGGCCTGTTTGCGCTCGCTGATGTCGCGGATGGCGGTCATGCGGATGGTTTTTCCGTCAATCTCGACATCCTTGCCGTTCAATTCGGCCGTAAATCGCGTTCCATCGGCCCGCAGCAGGACGGCTTCGTATGGCCGTTCAAATCCGCTCCTGATGTTGGCCACCACCAGTTCGATCGATTCCGGCGCGATGAATTCCGCATTCCGGCGGCCGATCAGTTCGCGTTCGGATAGCCGCACCATGCGGGACGCCGCGGTATTGCAATCGATGATGACGCCGTTCTCGATGAATACCAGGCCTTCTGTGGTGGCATCAAAGAATTTCTTGAGCCGCTCCTCGGATTCGCGGATGGCGATTTCCGCCGCCCGGTGGCGGGTGATGTCATTGACCAGCACGAACGCCCCATGGGGCCTTGCTTTTCCGGAATCAAAGTGCGGCACCAGGGTGACCTCAATGTACCCGGTGGTCCCGTTCGGAAAGACCAGCGCACGTTCATACCGCACCGTTTCCGCTTCCTCGATAACCCGATCCACCCAAGGCTTGGTGGTCTCCATGGCGGCGTCGCCGATGATGCTTCGAAGGTCGCGACCCACCACGGGCGCGCCGTCCTTGCTGTACATGCGGGTATAGGCCGCGTTGGCGAACTCGCAGAGCAACCCCTCGACGCGGTAATACGCGATCAAGATGGGGATGTTGTCTGCCAAAAGCCTTAGTAAAGGCTCGGTTTCGGCAGGCGGATTCGGCGCGGTCGTTCACGAGGCGCGATGGGCGCTGTTATGTGCACATCGTACACCCGCAGCCCAAATTTGGGGTAAGGGGGATGTTTCGATGACACTTTCAAAAACCCCCGTTAACCATTGACGTACAAGACTTTTTTGAGCTACATTGAGCGGATGGATCCTGATTTCCGCCGCTTTGAGGACAAGCTCAGCCATTTCGTGACGCTATTTCAGCGCCTGCGAACGGAAAACAATGAGCTGCGCCAAGCATTGGCAGCGAAATCGGATGAATTGAAGCGCCTTGAAGAGAAGCTGGATTTGGCCAAGGCCCGAGTGGAAGGCTTGTTGGCCCGACTGCCGGATCCATCGCCTGAGGAAGAGGAACAAACGCCATGAGCGAACCGGAACGTGCGAGCGCCAAAGGCGTCACCATCAACATCATGGGGCGCGAGTTTCGCGTCGCAGCGCCCGGTGGCGAGGAGCAAGCCCTGACGGCATCGGTGGAATTCCTCAACAAGAAAATGCGCGAGATTCGCGACACCGGAAAGGTGGTCGGCAATGAGCGCATCGCGATCATGGCCGCACTGAACATTGCGCACGATTACCTTCAGTTGCAAAACGGCGGAAAGCCCGCAAAGGGTGGCGCTGCCGCAAATGCGGCAAACGATTCGGAAATCGTGAAAGACAAGCTTGCCGAATTTGAGAAGATGCTCGACAAGGCCGTGTCGGACCAGGAAAAGCTGTTCTAGGTTCCGTATCTATTGGCGCGCCTCGCGCCGTGCAACGCCAGCATCTTGGCGTATGATTTGACCCAGACGTTGTGGCGCCAATTTGCAGGTGCGCTTCAGTGTTCGCTTGGGTCTTACATCCTTTGAACCGATAGACTTTACGTCGATGGCTGTTCGCTCCAGTGGTGCCGGTGTGCGCGTCCCACGCGGACGTACCTGAAGGCATCCGGTGGACGGCCTCCTTGAACCCCATGGTTCAAGCGTGCGGGCCCGAGCGAACGCTGAAGCGCACCTTTTGTCTCTGCAAACTGTGCGCGCCAAGATTGGCGATGTTCATGTGCTTGGCGAATGCGTGAAGACATCGTTGAGGGTCAAACGGGCGCAACCTTGCGCCCGTCGTCAATTCAAAAGGGATCGAATCAGATGGCGGCGTGGTTGATGAAGTCGGAGCCCGAGGAGTTCTCCATCGATGACCTCGTGCGCGACAAGACGGTGCCCTGGTTCGGCGTGCGCAACTACCTCGCCCGCAACTACATGCGCGATCTCATGAAGGTCGGCGACGATGTGTTGTTCTATCACTCGTCGTGCCCGGCGCCGGGCATTGCCGGGCTGGCCAAGGTGCATTCTTCCGCCTACCCGGATGCAACCCAGTTCGACCAGAAGAGCAAATATTTCGACCCCAAGGCGACGCCGGAGAATCCGCGATGGATGCTCGTGGATGTGAAACTGGTGAAGAAAACGCGCTTGTTTTCACTTGAAGAAATGCGCGGCACCAAGGGTCTTGAAAAGATGGTGGTCCTGCAGCGTGGCAATCGCCTGTCGATCACCCCGGTGAGCGCGGCGGAAATGAAGGTCATCTTGAAGCATCTCGGCAAGTGACGGACTTGTACCGGAATCACGAAGCACCAGGATCCTGAACAGTCCGCGATGGATCCTTCCACTCTTGCCCTGTACCTTGCCGTGGGCGCATTTGTCGGCTTCTTTGCCGGCTTGCTGGGCATTGGTGGCGGATCGGTCATGGTGCCGATCCTGACCATGATCTTTGCGCAGCAGGGCTATTCAAGCGACAACGTGATTCACATGGCGTTGGGAACCTCAATGGCGACCATCATTCCCGGCGGTTTTGCGAGCGCCTGGATGCACCATCGCCACGAGGCAGTGCGATGGGATGTGGTCAAGGACATGCTCCCCGGACTATTGGTTGGAACGGCCTCGGGGGCAGTCGTCGCGCACTTCGCGTCCACCGCGTTCTTGAAAACGTTTTTCGTCGGGTTTATTTGCTTCCTTGCAGCGCAGCTCCTGTTCAACTTGAAGCCTCCCGGCCATCGCGAGCTTCCTTCGCGCGCCGGCCTGATCGCATTTGCCGCGTTTATGGGAGTGATTTCCAGCCTGGCGGGCATCGGCGGAGCCGTGCTTTCGATTGCGTTCCTGGTCTGGTGCAGCCTTCCATTGCATCACGCGATCGGCACCGCTGCTGCCATCGGCGTGCCCCTGTCGATCGCGGGAACCATCGGTTTCATTGCCACGGGCTGGAGCGATGCGGCACTTCCGAAGGCCAGCTTGGGTTACGTGTACCTGCCCGCGTTTGCCGGAATCGCGGCGACCAGCATCCTGGTTGCTCCTCTCGGGGCCAAGCTTGCACACCGGTTGCCGGTCAACGTGCTGAAAAAGATCTTTGTCGTGTTCCTGGTGGGACTGGCGGTGAAGATGGCCATGTCCGTTTGAGTGCGCAGCGTTTCAAATCCCATTCCACTCGCGAATCACGCGTTCGAAAATCTCCACCGACACGTCGATCTTTCCGACGGAACACCACTCATCCGTCTGGTGTGCAAGAGTGGGTTCACCCGGGCCCAGGATGACGGTCGGTACGGCACCGCCGTAACCGCGCTGCAAGTCAGCCCCATCGGTCGAGAACATGATGGTCGCCGGATCGGGGCGCTGACCGGTAAACGCGTGGGCAGCGTCGAAGACGCTATCGATCCATTCGTCCGGTTCCGAATAAAGGGGGGGGGTTTCGATGATTTTCTTCATCGTCCCCAACGACCCAATGAGCGTTTCGAGCGAGTGGCACAGGTGCGCGTGATCAATGCCTGGCACGGTTCGCATGTCCACGGTGACGCGCGCCGCATCGGGCACTGAATTGGTATTGAGTCCCGAATGAAAAGTAGCGATGTTCATCGTCGGCTTGCCCATTACGTGATGGCAGTCGACGCCGCAATGGTGCTTCCAGTCAAAGCTGTCGATCTTGCCGACGATCTTGTTCATTTTGAGCAGCGCGTTTTCCCCTTGCTCGGGCATGGACGCATGCGCGGTCTTTCCTTTGGTCTCGATCTCGACCCACAGCAGCCCCTTGTGCCCGATGAAGGGGAGGTTCGACGTCGGTTCGGCCACGACGATGGCGCCGGCGCGGTCGAGCAACTTCTTTTCCGCCAGGTATTTCGCGCCTTCGCAGCCCAGTTCTTCTGAAGCCGTGAGGACCAGCGTCAGGCCGGGCTTGTCTCAAATGGGGCGCCAGATTCAGCGCGGCGATGACAAACGCCGCGATACCACTCTTCATGTCTGTGGATCCGCGCCCATAGAGCCGGTCACCGTCGGTCTCGCCTGCAAAAGGGTCCCGTGACTGCTTCCGAGGCCCCAGCGGCACGATGTCGATATGGCCGGTAAAGCAGATCGGCGGTTTTTCCTGCCGGCCGCCGATAGTGGCAATGACGCTGGTGCGGGTCGGCTCGAATGCGTGATAAGCCACAGTAAACCCGGCGGCTTCCAGCAGCCGGCCCAAATGCCGAGCGCAGTCTTCTTCCTGCCCGGGAGGATTGATGGTGTTGAAGGCCAGAAGGTCGCGGGTCAGGGAGAGCGGAGTCATGATCAGGGAGGCATGCCAAATGCGGATATGCAATGCGCTAAAGTGGCATCTTAGCCCAAGGCCATCCATGAGATTTTCGGCATCACTCTTCCTGGCATTCTTTCTCCCGATCGCGGGACACGCGCAGGACTATGCGCGTGAAAAACGGTTGGCCGATGAAGTCGTGCCCGGGTTGGTGGTTGGCGATGCGGTGATGCTCAAGGCCGCAAGCGGCCGCGAATTCCTCGGTATTTTCACGGAAGGGAAGCGCGACCTGCCCGCGCTGGTCATTGTTCACGGCATTGGCGTACACCCGGATCACGGGGTCATCGGCCAGTTGCGGATCCTGCTTTCCGAGAAAGGGTATGCCACCTTGTCGATTCAGATGCCCGTGCTGGAGAAGGACAAGCGTGCAGGCGATTACTATCCGGCCTTGTTCCCGGAGGCCGCCGCGCGTATCGACCATGCGGCGCAATGGTTGAAGGCGCGCGGAATCTTGCGCATGGTGCTGGTGTCTCACAGCCTGGGAAGCTGGATGGCCAATGTATTTCTGGATCGTAGCGAGTCATCCCCCTTTTCAGCGTGGGTTTGCACCGGTCTGACGGGCGGATTCCAGACTCGGATGCTGGGTATCGACTGGCCGATGCTGCGTATTCATTTGCCGATCCTCGATGTCTACGGCGAAAATGACTTGGCGCCGACTGTGGAAGCCGCCGGACGACGCGCGAGGTCCCTTGAGGGAATCCCGGGTGCGCGCCAAGTCCGCATTGCCGGGGCGGACCATTTTTATGCAGGAAAAGAAAAGGAACTCGCCGCTTCGATTGCGGTGTTCCTGGAGGAGATTCGATGAAGAAGTTCATGAGTTTGGTCGTTGTGATGCTGTTCGCCGGTTGTGCCTTTAGCGGTTCCATGAATGTTTTCAGAACCGATCTCAACGAAGATATGGTTTCGGCGATTCGCATTGGCGAGGGTACTGAAGCCTTGAAAGCCCGGCTGGGCGAGCCGTACCAGCGGATTCGATTCGAATTTCTTCGCGCCACCGCGTGGGATTACCGCTACAAGGACTTGTTCGGCTATTGGACCGATATTTCGTACATGATCGACGAGGATGGTCGCGTGCGTGAGGTCATCCGAAATCGCATTGGTGGTGGAAAGGACGACAAGTAAACCCCATAAACGGCGGGTGTCTCCGGCCGTTTTTCGGGTGGAGACCTTGCCAGTCCTTGAGTTTCGGCCCTGCCGGCGGGCCCTAGGCCCCCGAGGTCAGCCTCGTCAATGCTTCGCGATACTTGGCACTGGTTTTCTGCGCAATGTCGAAAGGGACGTCCGGCGCCGGCGGCTTGCGGTCGAAGCCGATGGAATCCAGCCAAT
>JBGAUM010000067.1:0-854 GCA_044228625.1 Usitatibacteraceae bacterium
ATGGCCCGCCGAAAAGGTTGACCAAATGAAGGCGGCAACAACGGCCCTCCAAACGGAGTCGTTTGAGAAACTTCGCGAGTTGTATGCAAGCGCGGAACTTGGAACTGCGCTTGACGACATTATGGCGCGCACCTATGCGAAGCACTTTTCGACCGAAGAAATTCGCGCTGTGACCGCCTTCTACCGGACTCCGGCGGGGCAAAAAGTCCTCAAGACCCTTCCCCGCGTGATGCAGGATGCGATTCCGGAGTTGATGCAAATCATCAACCCAAAGATCCAGTCGATCTTGTCCTCCACGATGGACGAGGCTCGGAAGCGATATGAAGTGATCGCCGGCCAAAACGCTTCAAACTAGGCGCATCGATGCGCACCCACAATTTCTCCGCCGGCCCTGCCGCGATCCCGACTGAAGTCCTCGCGCAGGCGCAAGCCGAGTTGCTCGACTACCGGGGCACTGGCATGTCCGTGATGGAAATGAGCCATCGCGGCAAAGTGTTCACGGAAGTCGCCTCGCGGACAGAGCAGGATTTGCGCGAACTCCTATCAATTCCTGAAGGCTATAGGGTGTTGTTCCTTCAGGGCGGTGGCAAAGGCGAATTCTCCCTGGTCCCCATGAATCTGGTCGGGCCCGCCGGCAAGGCGGATTACGTCAATACGGGACATTGGTCCGCTGGGGCAATCAAGGAAGCCGGAAAGTACTGCCAAGTCTCGGTGATCGCATCCAGCGAAGATCGTAATTTCACCTATATCCCGGCGCAGGGGACCTGGAAGCCGAATGGCGATGCGGGATATCTGCACATTTGCACCAACGAAACGATCCATGGCGTCGAGTACTTCTGGACACCGACGATTGA
>JBGAUM010000067.1:872-19068 GCA_044228625.1 Usitatibacteraceae bacterium
ATCGCACATCCTTTCCCGCCCCCTCGACGTGTCGAAGTTCGGCTGCATCTATGCCGGTGCCCAGAAAAATATCGGTCCGTCCGGATTGACGATCGTCATCGTTCGTGAAGACCTGTTGGGACGCGCCCATCCGCTCACGCCTTCGGTGTTTGACTATAGCCAGCAGGCGGCCAATGACTCGATGCTCAATACGCCGCCGACCTTTGCGGTGTACTTGGCCGGGCTGACTTTCCAGTGGCTCAAGCGACAAGGTGGGCTGGCGGCCATTGAGAAGGTTAACGTCGCGAAGGCGACAGAGTTGTATGGGTGCATTGATGGGTCAAACGGGTTCTACAGGAACCATGTGGCGCCCGCAGATAGGTCGCGCATGAACGTTCCCTTCATGCTCAAGGACGAGTCACTGAATGCCGAGTTCCTGAAACAGGCAGAGTCGCGCGGACTTTCCGGACTGAAAGGTCACAAGGCCGTCGGTGGCATGCGCGCGTCGATCTACAACGCGACGGGCCTTGACGCCGTGTTGGCGTTGACGGCTTTCATGCGCGAGTTTGCTGCGCATCACGGCTAGCGCCCGTTTCGTTAGCAGTGCAGCGATTCAACGGCCTTTTTGAGGCCAGATGCTTCCATGTCAAGGTATTCAAGGATCAGCGTGCGGCCCAGCCGGCCCATGAGCTTGCCCAGCCAGCCGTTGAAGCTGAGCCGCAACACCACGCTGGTCCCGTTGCCGATGGGATTGAACAAGTGTTCGCCGGAGATGTACGTACCGGCGCTGCGCGTTTCCCATGTGAAACCGGCCGATGGGTCCGCCATGGTCACCAGCCAATCGTTTGCGGCCAACTTCGGCTGCTTCACGCGGAATCGCGCTCCAACTTGAACGGGCAGGGCATTCAGACGCTCGATGCGCGAAATGGATGCAGTCCACTCGTGCCAGCGCTCGACATCGGAGAGCACATCCCAAACGCGACCAGGCGGCGCGTCGAGGGTTATGGTTTTGAGATATTGAGTCATGGTTGGGATCTTGAATTCGCGCCGAATTTGGCGGCAAGCGCGGCTTGATGGAGTGCGGATTTCTTGCCCGAAATGCGTTGCTTCGCCGAGCCGGTACACGATCGATTGGTCGAGTTGGCAGCTTGGCTGCGGGCCACTGATAAAATCTAACGCAAAAATCGCCTCCATCCGGTCAATGCCGACACCTCCTGCCGATTTATCTGCCCTGCGTGAAGCCATCGATGCGCTCGATGCACGCTTGCTCGCGATGCTCAACGAGCGTGCAGGCTATGCACGCCAAGTCGGCATGCTCAAAGTCGGCCAAGCGTATCGCCCCGAGCGCGAAGCACAAGTGCTCATGCGCATCAAAGAACTGACCGAAGGCCCGCTGCCAGATGAAGTGGTGGCGCGCTTGTTCCGCGAAATCATGTCCGCGTGTTTGGCCTTGGAGCGGCCGGTGACGGTGGCGTACCTGGGGCCTAAGGGTACGTTTTCCGAGCGCGCGGCGGTGAAGCACTTTGGCGAAGGTGCGGTCACGTTGCCCTGCGCGTCCATCGACGAGGTGTACCGAAATGTCGAGTCCAATGCAGCGGACTTTGGCGTGATTCCCGTGGAGAACTCGACGGAGGGCGCGGTCGGACGTTCACTTGACCTCATGCCGCAAACCACGCTCAAGACTTGCGGAGAAGTGCTGGTGCGCATTCACCATAACTTGATGGCGGGCGACCGCCTCAACCTGAATGCAATCCAGAAAGTGTTTTCCCACGGGCAATCGCTTGCACAATGCCATGAGTGGCTCAACGCCAACTTGCCGCACGCCGAACGGGTTGCGGTGGCCTCGAATGCAGAAGCCGCGCGCCGGGCATCGCTCGAGCCTTTTACCGCGGCAGTCGCCGGGGAGATGGCGGCCGAACACTACAAACTCCAGATTCTTGCGGCCAATATCGAGGACGAGCCAAATAACACCACGCGCTTCCTGGTCCTCGGCCAATACGAACCGAAACCTTCGGGGCGCGACAAGACCTCCCTCATCCTGTCGGCGCCCAACCGCGCGGGTGCGGTCTACGAAATGCTGACGCCGTTCGCCACGCGCGGCGTCTCGATGAGCAAGTTCGAATCGCGGCCCTCCAAGGTCGCCATGTGGGAATACCTGTTTTTCATCGATATCGACGGCCACCAGGAGGATGCGAACGTCATTGAGGCCATGGCAGAGCTTCGCAAGATCGCGGGGTACGTCAAGGTCCTGGGGTCTTATCCCAAAGCTGTCCTGTAGGCATCGCGCATGAACCCCAACCAACTGGTCCCCGAGTACATCCACCGCATTGCGCCCTATCAGCCAGGGAAACCCATTTCCGATGTGGCGCGCGAATTGGGGATGAATGAAGCCGACATCATCAAGTTGGCCTCGAACGAGAATCCGCTGGGGCCGTCACCCAAAGCGGTGGAGGCGATCAGCAAGGCGATCGCCGATCTGGCCCTCTATCCAGACGGTGGCGGATTTGCGCTCAAGGAAGTGATCTGCCGCCGCTTTGGCGTGGCGATGGACCAGGTCATCCTCGGCAACGGTTCGAATGACATTCTCGAATTGGTGGCGCGCACGTTTCTGTGTCCGGGAAATTCGGCCGTCTATTCCCAGCACGCGTTTGCGGTATATCCGTTGTCGACCACCGCTGTGGGCGCGACGGGCATTGAAGTGCCTGCCAAGGATTTTGGCAACGACCTCGGCGCGCTGCTGCGCGCGATCCGGGCGGATACGCGTGTTGTGTTTCTGGCCAACCCGAACAATCCTACCGGGACGTTCGTGGAGGGCGATGCCATCAGGTCATTTGCCAAGCGCGTGCCGGAAAACGTTCTCATCGTCATGGACGAGGCGTACATGGAGTATCTATCGCCCGAACACGCCTACGACAGCGCGCCGTGGCTCGCGGAGTTTCCGAATCTGGTGATTTCACGCACGCTGTCGAAGGCCTATGGGCTGGCAGGATTGCGAGTCGGATTCGGCCTGGCATCCAAGGAAATCGTGGCGCTGATGAACCGCGTGCGCCAACCGTTCAACGTCAATCACCTCGCCATGGTGGCTGCTGCTGCCGCCCTTGAGGATGACGCGTTTATTGAGAAAAGCCGGCGTGTCAACGCGGAGGGGCTGGAATATTTGACCGCGGAATTCAAGAAACGCGGAATTGTGTTTATTCCACCCTTCGGCAATTTCGTGACCTTCAAGATTGCCAATGCCAAAGCCGTATTTGAGAACCTCCTGAAACAAGGGGTCATCGTGCGTCCCATCGCAGGGTATGGATTGCCCGACTGGCTGCGCGTGAGTGTGGGTACCGCAGGGCAGAACGCGCGATTTGTCG
Source organism: Usitatibacteraceae bacterium (assembly GCA_044228625.1). Lineage (GTDB taxonomy): Bacteria > Pseudomonadota > Gammaproteobacteria > Burkholderiales > Usitatibacteraceae > UKL13-2. The sequence goes on from JBGAUM010000067.1 coordinate 4,211, forward strand.
CATCGCTTGACAAGGCGATGGCATAGTTCGTGTGCGCAGAACTTCAGGCGAAAGTCCAATACCAGAGCGGCGTTTCAGGCATCAATGGCCTGAACGGCACGCCAGTGCTTGAGTTTTGACTGTGCGCCTTGGAATTGTCGGCCTTGGATTGATCGGCGGGTCATTTGCCTTGGGTGTCAGGCGCGCGATGCCTGAGGCGCGGATCATCGGCCATGACCGCGATGAGGCTAGTACTGACGAAGCCATCAAGCGGGGTGTCAGTGAAGAATCGGCGACCTGGCGTGACCTCGGGTCATGCGACGTGGTGTTGATCGCCGTACCTGTTCGCCAGATGCAGGACGTACTGGCTGCGCTTTCGCCGGTCTTGTCCGAGGGAGTCGTGCTGACAGATGCCGGCAGTACCAAAGGGGCAGTCATCGATGCGGCACGCACCGTGCTCAATGATCGCATTGCGCAGTTTGTGCCGGGGCATCCCATCGCAGGCCGCGAGAAAAGTGGTGTCGCTGCGGCTGCGGGCGAACTGTTTGAGGAGCGGCACGTGGTCTTGACGCCGCTCCCTGAGAATTCCCCGGAAACAGTCGACAAGATCGAGGCGCTTTGGCAGGCCTGCGGCGCGCGCGTGGTCCGAATGGACGCGCCGGGGCACGATCGGGTGTTTGCCTCGGTCAGCCATCTGCCTCATGCGATCGCCTTCGCATTGGTCGATGAGCTGGCATCGAGGCCGAATGCGCGCCAGCTGTTTACCTTTGCGGCTTCGGGTTTTCGCGATTTCACGCGGATCGCAGGGTCCAGCCCCGACATGTGGCGCGACATCTCGCTTGACAATGCGGCGGCCATTGCCGACGAATGCCGGCGCATGGAGGCAAAGCTCGCCGAAATCCGTCTTGCCATCGAGGCGGGAGACGGTGACGTGCTTTTTGCGCTGATGCAGCGTGCCCGGGATGCGCGTGAGAAATGGATGGCCGGAGAGCTTGAGGGCTTTCGCGACGATGCCGCTTGAAGGATTCTGAATGAAGACTTTCCCCGACAAACTCCAACTTCCTTCACGACGTCGTGCGCGCGGCACGGTGGCCATGCCGGGCTCAAAGAGCATTTCCAACCGGGTCCTGCTGCTAGCGGCGTTGGCGCAGGGCCAAACCGAGGTCACGGGGTTACTCGACTCGGACGACACCCGCGTCATGTTGGATGCCTTGGAAAAGTTGGGGGTCGACATCCAGTCTGCAGGTGAGCACACAGTGCGCGTGTCCGGGGTCGGCGGTACGTTTCCGGCCAAGAAAGCGGAGCTTTTTCTTGGCAATGCGGGCACGGCGTTTCGTCCATTGACCGCTGCATTGGCCATCTCAGCCGGCGAGGGCTGCGAATACGCGCTTTCCGGCGTGCCGCGCATGCATGAGCGGCCCATTGGCGATCTGGTAGACGCCTTGAAAGCGGCAGGCTGCGAAGTTCGGTACCGCGGGAACGACGGGTTTCCGCCGTTGACGATATCTTCGAGGAATACATCCGTCGTGACAGGTCGCGTGCCGATTCGCGGAAATGTCTCCAGCCAGTTCCTTTCTGCTTTGCTGATGGCCTTGCCGATTGCGCGTCCAGCCCCCGAGGTGGAAGTGGTGGGTGAGTTGATCTCAAAGCCCTATGTGGACATCACCACGAATCTGATGACGCGTTTCGGTGTCAGGTTGGCGCAAACCGGAAGCGTGTATGCGCTGCCACCGGACGCCCGATACACGTCGCCGGGACGCATTCAAGTGGAGGGGGATGCTTCTTCCGCGTCTTATTTCCTCGCTGCCGGCGCGATGGGTCAGGGTCCGGTGCGTGTGACCGGCGTCGGTCGCAACAGCATTCAAGGCGACGTCAAGTTTGCCGATGCACTGGCGCAAATGGGCGCGCAGGTTTCATTTGGCGACGACTGGATTGAAACCCGCGCGCCGGAACATGGACGCCTAAAAGGGATTGATCTCGATTGCAATCACATCCCCGATGCGGCAATGACGCTGGCGGTGCTTGCGCTTTTTGCCGACGGTGCCACCACGCTCCGAAACATCGCCAGCTGGCGCGTGAAGGAAACCGACCGTTTGGCGGCCATGGCGAAAGAGTTGGGAAAGTTTGGCGCGCAGGTGGACGAGGGCGCCGACGCCATTCGCGTCATGCCCCCTCAAACGCTTCACGCCCCATCGACCGGTATCGATACATATGATGACCACCGAATCGCGATGTGTTTTTCGCTGTGTGCCTTGGGTGGGGTGCCGGTGACGATCAATGATCCAAAATGCGTGGCCAAGACCTTTCCGGACTTTTTTGACGTCATGCGTGGAATCTCCTCATGAACGCGGCCATTCCCGTCATTGCCATCGATGGGCCCACCGCTTCGGGCAAGGGCACTGTGGCGCAATCGGTGGCAGCGCGGCTTGGTTACCATTACCTGGACAGCGGCGCGTTGTACAGGTTGGTCGGGCTGTCGGCGAGTCGCAAAGATGTTTCATTCTCCGATGAGCCGGCGATCGCCCGCCTTGCGACCCACCTCGATGTACGATTCGAGGGCGAGCGCGTCTTCCTCGAAGGCGTCGATGTCTCTGAGGCCATCCGAACGGAGGAGGCTGGGCAAAATGCCTCAAAGGTGGCGGCCCTCCCATTGGTCCGTGCGGCACTGCTGCAACGTCAAAAGGCTTTTCGGCGTGCTCCGGGGCTGGTGGCGGACGGTCGGGACATGGGCTCGGTGGTGTTCCCGGACGCACAGCCCAAGTTTTTCCTCACGGCCAGCGTCCAGGCGCGGGCCGAAAGGCGAGTTAAGCAGTTGAAACAAAAAGGAAACTCTGCGATACTGGCGGACGTTTTGAAGGAATTGATGCTTCGCGACGAGCGAGATATGAATCGTCCCGTGGCCCCGCTTCAGTGCCTTCCAGATGCCTATCTAATTGAAACGACTGAGATTTCTGCGGCGGAAGCCGTCGAAAGGATCCTCGGTCTGATTGAGAAATCCAGGTAGGCTGTTGATTGGAAAGTATTTTTCACCTGCTTGGTGAATTGATGGGGCCGATTTCTTCTTGATCTAAAGCAAGAATTGGTATTTTGTGTGTAGCAAGCAGTGCGGGGCTGGGTTTCTCCCGGAAATTCCAGCGTTGACCAACCGTCGCCTTTTGCATCCTCGCAAAATCGCGACCTAACCTGAAAGCAGTCCTTATGTCCGTATCAACCTCCAAAGTTTCCCAGCACGCTCCCGATAGCTTTGCAGCGCTGTTCGAGGAAAGCCTGACGCGCCAAGAAATGCGCGAAGGCGAAATGATCACCGCCGAAGTCATCAGCGTGGATCAAAACATCGTCGTGGTGAACGCCGGATTGAAGTCCGAGTCCGTCATCCCGGTGGAAGAATTCAAAAATGATCGCGGGGAAGTCGAAGTCAAGCCCGGCGATTTTGTGACCGTTGCCATCGAGAAATTTGAAGACGGCTTTGGCGCCACCAAGCTTTCGCGCGAACGCGCCAAGAAGCTCGCTGCATGGCATGAACTCGATGTGGCGCTCGACAAGGGCACCATCATCACCGGGATGGTTTCCGGCAAGGTCAAGGGCGGTTTGACCGTCATGGTCAACGGCATTCGTGCGTTTCTCCCCGGCTCGCTCGTCGACACCCGTCCGGTCAAGGACACCTCGATGTTCGAAGGCAAGGAACTCGAATTCAAGGTCATCAAGCTCGACAAGAAGCGCAACAACGTGGTGGTTTCGCGTCGCGCCGTCATGGAAGAGAACCTCGGTGCCGATCGTGCAGCGCTGCTTGAGACGCTCAAGGAAGGTGCGATCGTCAAGGGCGTGGTCAAGAACATCACCGACTACGGCGCGTTCGTGGACCTGGGCGGCATCGACGGCCTGCTGCATATCACCGACCTCGCGTGGCGTCGCGTGAAGCACCCCTCCGAAGTGCTCAATGTGGGTGACGAAGTTGAAGCCAAGATTCTCAAGTTCGACCAGGAAAAGAATCGCGTTTCGCTCGGCATGAAGCAACTGGGTGACGATCCCTGGACGGGCCTGTCGCGCCGTTATCCGCAGGGCACCCGCTTGTTCGGAAAGGTCACCAACCTGACCGATTACGGCTCGTTCATCGAAATCGAGTCCGGCATCGAAGGTCTGGTGCACGTGTCGGAAATGGACTGGACGAACAAGAACGTTCACCCTGCCAAGGTTGTGTCCTTGGGCGACGAAGTCGAGGTCATGATCCTGGAAATCGACGAGGACCGCCGCCGCATTTCGCTCGGCATGAAGCAGTGCATGCCCAACCCGTGGGACGAGTTTTCGATGTCCCACAAGAAGGGCGACAAAGTCAAAGGCGCGATTAAGTCGATCACCGACTTCGGCGTGTTCATTGGCTTGCCGGGCAACATCGACGGTCTGGTTCACCTGTCGGACCTGTCGTGGAATGTGGCCGGTGAAGAAGCCGTCAAGAATTACAAGAAGGGCGATGAAGTCGAGGCCGTGGTGCTCGCCATCGACGTCGAGCGCGAGCGCATTTCGCTTGGCATCAAGCAGCTCGACACCGATCCGTTCACCAACTTCACGACACTCAATGACAAGGGTTCCATCGTCAAGGGCACGGTGAAGGCCATCGATCCGAAGGGGGCGGTGATTGCCCTGTCGGCCGAGGTGGAAGGCTACCTGCGTGCTTCGGAAATCTCGCGCGAGCGCGTCGAAGATATCCGCTCGCACTTGAAGGAAGGCGACGAAATCGAAGCCGTGATCGTCAACGTGGACCGCAAGACCCGCAACATCAACCTTTCCATCAAGGCCAAGGATTCGGCAGATGAAAAGGATGCGATGAAGCGCATGGCTGACGAAGCACCGAACAACGCAGGTACTACCAATCTGGGCGCGTTGTTGAAGGCAAAAATGAAACAAGGCGAAAACAGCTGATGTAGCGGCTGTTCCGGGGTGACCGGTGGTGCAATTTCAAATTGAACCACCGGACCCGGCCAAATTCATCCGAACTGCGAATTTCTGGGGAAATCTGCCTGTGAAATCGATGACCAAGTCTGAGCTGATCGAAATTCTGTCGGCACGTCACAGTCAACTGGCGCCGAAAGATGCCGAATTGGCGGTCAAGACCATGCTCGACGCGATGGCCCATACGCTCGCACAAGGCGATCGCATTGAAATTCGCGGATTTGGCAGCTTCGGGCTCAATGATCGCCCGCCGCGCATGGGGCGCAACCCGAAGACGGGCGAAAAGGTCTTGGTGCCACGCAAGCGCGTGCCGCATTTCAAGGCGGGCAAGGAGCTGCGTGAACGTGTCGATTTGATCGATGCGCAGAAAGCTGCCGAAGCGGCGGCCAAGGCGCAAGGCGGCGCATTGCCCAGCGCAGTGTCGCCCCAAACGGGCAGTGAATGAATCTCTTTTGCGAAAGTATCGGGCCGGTGGCTGCAGAGTCCCCGGCCTTTTTTCTTTTCCAGCCCAAGCTGGGGATAATTGCGGCGAGCGATGCGCCGCATTGCGCCTATTGACCGACGACCCGCCATGAAGATTCTTGTTTGGACAGTCCGTATCGTCATTGCCGTCCTTCTCATCTGGTTTGCGGCAAAGAATGCCGACCCGGTCACGGTGCGCGGCTACCTGGACGCGTCGGTTACGGCGCCATTGGCGTTGATTCTTCTCGCCTTCTTTGGCGGCGGCCTGATCCTCGGATTGCTTGCGTCATTGATGACCATCATCCAAATGAAACGCGAAATTCGCAAACTGAACCGGGCGCTCCAGCAGAAGCATCGCGACAACATTCCGCCGCCATCTGCGGGGGCTGTGGGCGGCGATGGCTGATTTTTCCGGCTGGTTACCGTGGTTGTTTGTGGGTGCCTTGGCCTGTTTCGGCTTGGGCTGGGTGGCCGCACGGATTGACGTCAAGCAGTTGATCCAGGAATCGCGTGCAATGCCGCGTGCCTATTTCCGTGGCCTCAATTTCCTCATGAACGAGGAACCGGACAAGGCTGTCGAGGCATTCATCGATGTGTCGCGCGCGCATCCTGAGGCGGTTGAACTCCAGTTTGCGTTGGGAAATCTGCTGCGTCGGCGAGGGGAGGCGGACCGCGCCATCAAGATCCACCAGGAGTTGATGGAACGGAGCGGCCTGGAACCCGCGTTGCGCCGGTCTGCCGCACTTGAATTGGCGCGCGATTTTCAAAAGGCAGGTTTGCTCGATCACGCCGAGGATGTGCTCAGCGCCATGCTCGGAAAGCTGGGCCGTGACAATGCCTTGCGGCGCGACGCCATGGCGTTGTTGAAGGACATTTGTGTCCAGGCGCGTGAGTGGGACCGCGCCATCAGCGCGACGCAAACGTACATGCAGGAGTTTGCGGTGGACGACAACCGCCTGAAAGCCGAGCTCGCGCAGTTTCATTGCGAGCGTGCGGAAGAATTGCGGGCCACCGATGCCGGCGCGGCGGAGCGCGAGCTCGATGCAGCGCTCAAGGTCAACCCTGCCTGTGTGCGCGGCAACGTGCTGCGGGGCGATTGGCAGGCGGCAGCGGGCCAGCACGAACAGGCGATCGCGACATGGCTGTCGATTGAAAAGCAGGATGCGGCGTGCATGGGCCTGGTTGCAGCACGCCTGATGCAGAGCTGGCGCGCATTGGGAGAGGCGAAAAGAGGCATTGACGAACTGTTGCGGCTGCAGGCAGCCATGCCGGGCCTGGAAATCATGAAAGTGGTCCTTGCAGCGACCCGCGAGCTGGCCGGGCAACCCGAAGCATTGGCATTGGCACGGGAGCAACTGCGGATATATCCGACCTTGGTGGGACTCGATCGCGTTTTTGAGGCGCAGGCCGCCACCGAGGATGCGCCGGAACTGGCGTTGCACAAGAGGGTGGTCCACGACCATGCGGAAAAGCTGGCCATGTACTTGTGCGCCGAATGCGGGTTCAAGGCACGTCAGCATTTCTGGCATTGTCCGGCTTGCGGGGAGTGGGAGAGCATGCCGCCGCGCCTGACGGCGGAGTTGGAATCTTCTGGGCGGCACCTGTTCCACGCCAAGGCAGGGGCCCAAAGCCAAAGCCAAATTGTCAGGAGCGATTGACGTTCGATGATTGAAAACCGAAAGGACTCCAACCGTATCATTGTCGTGCTCGACTATGCGACGGCACCCGAGGCCATGGCGTTGGTCGCGCGCCTAGACCCGGCGCGTTGCCGTGTCAAAGTGGGCAAGGAACTGTTTACCGCCGCCGGGCCCGCCGTCGTCGACGCGCTGCATCGACAGGGCTTCGAAGTGTTCCTGGACCTCAAGTATCACGATATTCCAAATACCGTCGCAGGCGCGTGCCGTGCCGCAGCGGCATTGGGCGTTTGGATGGTCAATGTGCATGCTTCCGGCGGCCGCGCCATGTTGAGCGCGGCACGTGAGGCCATCGACCATGCAACTGCGCGCAAGCCCTTGCTGATCGGCGTGACCGTCCTGACCAGCCTGGACGATGTATCGCTGGCTGAAATCGGGATTGCTTCCGGTGCGGCCTCGCAGGTTGGCAGATTGGCGCGCCTCGTGGACGACTGTGGGCTGGACGGCGTGGTTTGCAGCGCGGAGGAATCCACGTTGGTCACTGCGGTTACTCGAAAGGGATTTCTCAAGGTGACGCCAGGGATACGCCTCGCCGGCGATGCCAAGGGCGACCAGCGTCGCGTCGTCACGCCGGCAGACGCCATTAGAATGGGTGCGGACTATCTGGTCATTGGCCGCAGCATCACGCATGCCGCGGATCCCATCGCCACGCTGGAACGCATTGGCCAGGACATTGAAAACATCGAAACAGAACTGGGCGCATCATGAAGGTCAGCATCGTAGGCACCGGCTATGTCGGTTTGGTAACAGGCGCGTGTTTGGCGGACGTTGGCAATCACGTCATGTGTGTCGATATCGATCCGAAAAAGATCGACATCTTGAAATCCGGCGGCATCCCGATCTATGAACCGGGACTCAAGGAGATTGTGGCCAACAACGTCAAGGCAGGGCGGCTTTCGTTCACCACGGATGTGGCGGAAGGTGTGGCGTACGGCGACTATCAGATGATTGCGGTTGGCACGCCCCCGGGTGAGGATGGCTCCGCGGACTTGCAATACGTGGTGGCTGCGGCGAGAAATATCGGGCGCCACATGAAATCCCCAAAGATCGTCATCGACAAATCCACGGTGCCTGTCGGGACGGCGGACAAGGTCCGCGCGGCGATTGCCGAGGAACTGAATGCACGGGGCACGACGATTTCCTATTCCGTGGTGTCCAATCCCGAATTCCTGAAGGAAGGTGCGGCTGTCGAGGATTTCATGAAACCGGACCGCATCGTGGTCGGGGTGGACAGCGCTGAAGCCGTGGAGGCGATGCGCAAACTGTATGCGCCCTTCAATCGCAGCCACGACCGCCTGATGGTCATGGATGTGCGCAGCGCGGAATTGACCAAATATGCGGCGAACGCCATGCTCGCGACCCGGATTTCGTTCATGAACGAACTGGCGCTGCTGGCGGAGCGCGTGGGTGCGGATATCGAGTCCGTCCGGAAGGGCATTGGCTCGGATCCGCGCATCGGTTATCAATTCCTGTACCCAGGCATCGGTTACGGAGGCTCCTGCTTCCCAAAGGATGTCCAGGCCTTGCAGCGCACTGCGACGTCCTCGGGCATGACCCTGAAGTTGCTCGATGCGGTGGAGCGCGTGAATTACGCCCAAAAACATGTCATTACCGAGAAGATCGTGAAGCGCTTCGGGGAAAACCTGACCGGAAAAACGATTGCGTTGTGGGGTCTGGCCTTCAAACCCAATACCGACGACATGCGTGAGGCACCCAGTCTGGTGCTGATCGAGGATTTGACTCATCGCGGTGCCAAAGTTGTGGCATTCGACCCCGTGGCCATGCACGAAGCGCAGAAGTTGGTCGGCAGCAATTCACAGGTGACGTTTGCCAGTGATGCGCAATCGGCCCTCGCCGGCGCGGACGCGCTGGCCATCGTCACGGAATGGAAGACTTTCCGAGCGCCGGACTTTTCCGCCATCAAGGCGGCGTTAAAAGCCCCCGTGATTTTTGACGGCCGCAATCTGTATGAACCGGAAACCATGAAAGAGTTGGGATACGAGTACTACCCGATCGGCCGCCGCCAGGGTGCCAAACTCTAGGATTGGCGGGTTTCTTCAGCCATTTATTTGCCAAACGCCGCGCCAGATATAGAGTTCCATTCGCCCATGCGGAACACCACGCTTCCTGATTTCTCCGATGCGCACGTCCTCGTGGTCGGGGACGTCATGCTCGATCGCTACTGGTTTGGCGATGTCTCGCGCATTTCGCCCGAGGCCCCCGTGCCCGTTGTGCACGTGCAGCGGACCGAGGAGCGGCCGGGGGGTGCAGCCAACGTGGCGCGCAACATCACGGCTCTGGGCGGCAAAGCCACGTTGCTGTCCGTGGTGGGTGACGACGAAGCTGGGCGCGCATTGTCGGGCCTTCTTGAAGGCGATGGCGTTCGGGCACAGTTTCATGTGGATGCGGTTTTGAAGACCACCGTGAAGTTGCGTGTGATCGGGCGGCAACAACAGTTGGTGCGCATTGATTTCGAAACACCGCCATCCCGAGAAGTCCTCGACGACAAATTGGGAGAATTCGAATCCATGGTCGATCAGTGCGACGCCATCATCCTTTCGGACTATGGCAAGGGCGGCCTGACCCATGTAGCCAAGATGATTTCCATGGCCAAGGCCCATGCCAAGCCCATCCTGGTCGACCCGAAAGGCGACGACTACTCGAAATACCGCGGGGCGACTGTACTGACCCCCAACCGCAGCGAGTTTCGGGAAGTGGCGGGCCGCTGGAAAACCGACTCCGAACTTTCTGCCAAGGCCGAAACGCTGCGTACAACCCTGGCGCTTGATGCATTGATGGTGACGCGATCGGAAGAAGGCATGTCGTTGTTCACGGCAGATGGCGCCCGCCACGAACCCACGCGCGCGCGCGAAGTGTTTGACGTGTCCGGTGCAGGCGATACCGTCATCGCAACGCTCGGCCTCATGATGGCGGCCGGCGCGTCACTCAACGAAGGCATGCACGCGGCAAACGCCGCGGCTGGCGTCGTGGTGGGCAAATTGGGCACGGCAACCGTTTCGCGGGACGAACTTTTGGCGGCGTTGTAGCCGCATTCGGGATTCTGGGATAAGCATATGACCATCATCGTCACCGGCGCGGCCGGGTTCATTGGCAGCAATATCGTGAAGGCACTCAACGAACGTGGGGAGACCGACATCGTCGCCGTGGACAACCTCACGCGTGCCGACAAGTTCAAGAATCTCGTCGATTGCGAGATCGCCGAATATGTGGACAAGAAGGATTTCCTTGAAGTCATCGAATCCGGTGAGCTGCGCGGAGACATCGACGCCGTGCTTCACCAGGGCGCCTGTTCGGACACCATGGAGACCGATGGCCGCTACATGATGGAGAACAATTATCGTTATTCGCTGTCGCTGTTCGAGTGGTGTCAGGAGGAAGGGGTGCCGTTCATCTATGCGTCTTCGGCGTCGGTGTATGGCGGTGGCAGCGTCTTTCGCGAGGAGCGCCAGTTCGAGGCCCCGCTCAATGTGTACGGGTATTCCAAATTCCTGTTTGATCAGGCGGTGCGGCCGCGGCTGGACGGCGCCGAATCGCAAGTGGTCGGTTTCCGCTATTTCAACGTCTATGGCCCGCGCGAGGGCCACAAGGGCCGCATGGCGTCCGTGGCCTTTCATTTCTTCAACCAATACTCCACGGGCGGCAAGATCAAGCTCTTCGAGGGTTCCGGCGGATACGGCAATGGAGAGCAACGCCGCGATTTCGTGTCCGTGGAAGACGTGGTCAATGTAAACATGTATTTCCTGGATCATCCGGAGAAGTCCGGCATCTTCAATTTGGGAACGGGACGCGCACAGACCTTCAACGACATGGCAGTGGCCAGCGTCAACACAGCTCGCGGCCTGAAAGGGGAGCCCGCCTTGACGCTGGAGCAAATGTTGGCGCAAGGCATTGTCGACTACATTCCGTTTCCCGAGGCGCTCAAGGGCAAATACCAGAGCTTTACGGAGGCCGACCTCACCCGATTGCGCAGTGCCGGCTACGACTCGCCATTCCTCAGCGTCGAGGATGGCGTTTCCCGTTACCTGCCTTGGCTGGCCGGCCGGTAACCCGCGCACCAGGGGGTTCCCTCGTATAATCGTGAGTGTCCGGCGCCATTGGCCGGGCGGTATCCATGACGGTCAGGGAGCCTCCCATTCCGCCGGTGTGTGAGAACAGAGAATCCTCGCCCGCCACCGCGTCAACCGAATTCGCGTGCCCTCGTTTCTTGGGGGCGTTCGTATCCGATTGCGTCCGAAGTGGATATGAATCGCACCGATAGGGCGCGCAGCTTGCGTGGCGGTCGGGGCTGCATCCATTTGATCTACTCACTCCAGCAAAAAGAAGGAACCACCATGAAAAAACTGCTCGCCATCGTCGCCGCGTTCTTCGCGTCGATCACGGTTGCGTTTGCCGCCGTGAATGTCAACACCGCCACCAAGGAAGAACTGATGACCCTGAATGGCATCGGTGAAGTCAAGGCGCAAGCCATCATCGACTACCGCACCAAGAACGGCCCGTTCAAGTCATTTGCCGACGTGGACAAGGTGCCGGGTATTGGTGAAGGCACCATGAAGAAAATTGAAAAGGAGGTGACGCTGTCCGGCAAGACCACCGTGACCGCCGCGCCCGCCAAGGCAGACGACAAGAAGGCCTCCCCGGCGAAGGAAGAAAAGAAAGCCGAAGCCAAGCCCGCTGCACCGGCCAAGGAAGAGAAAAAGGCTGACAAGAAAGAAGAGAAGGCCGCCGCTGCTGACGCCAAGAAAGCTGACAAAAAGGAAGTAAAGGAAGAGAAGCCGGCCAAGGCTGACAAGAAAGACGAGAAGCCTGCCAAGGCTGACAAGAAGGACGAGAAGCCCGCCAAGGAAGACAAGAAGGCAGACAAGAAAGACGCAAAGGAAGAGAAGGCCGCCAAGTCTGACAAGAAGGACGAAAAGCCTGCCAAGGAAGAGAAGAAGGCAGACAAGAAAGCCGACAAGAAAGACGACAAGAAGGCCGAAAAGAAGGACGACAAGAAGGCTGAAAAGAAAGACGAGAAGCCCGCCAAGGAAGACAAGAAGGCCGACGACAAGAAGGACGCCCCGAAGAAGTAAGTCAGAAGTCGCAGTCTTTCAAGCAGTCAACAAAACCCCTGCGCAACCCGCGGGGGTTTTTGTTTGGTATGGGGCATTCTTTCGTTGGGCGATCAAAGGGTTTTCTTCCGCATGTTGCCGGGCCAATACATGCCTCAATCACCGACGCCGCGCTCAAATCTCTTTGGGTCACCGGCCAGATGGTAAATTTAGTCCATCACCAAGTGAGGGTTGCCGATGAACGCACGCTTCAACCGCTTTGCGTTGGGTTGTATTGCACTCCTGTTCTCCCCGTGGCTCGCCGCCGCTGAGGGCATCGAAAGCCGTCCTGTCCACTTTGCCAAAGGGGCATCCTCGGCGGTCCTGAAAGGAACCCTGAAGGGCGATCAGGTCGTCGATTACACCTTGAAGGCGCGTGCGGGTCAGACGATGAAGGTGTCCCTGAAGACCGACAACTCTGCCCACTATTTCAATGTACTGCCGCCTGGTTCAAAGGATGAGGCAGTCTTCATCGGATCGGTCAGCGGCAACAAATGGAATGGAATGCTGGAAAAGGATGGCGAGTACACCGTACGTTTGTATCTCATGCGTAGCGCAGCGCGGCGCCATGAACAGGCGCACTACACACTGACGGTGGGCATTGGCGGGAATGAAGCGCCAAAGGCTGCGCACGTCACAGTGGGCGCGGCAGACGCCAAGGTGAAAGGAACGCCTTTTCACGCCACCGGAAAGGTGCCTTGCTCGATGGGTGAGACCTCGCCCGGATCCCAACAATGCGAATTTGGTGTCATCCGCTCCGGCGCCGGCAACGCGGACGTCCACGTGACACCGCCCGGCGGTGTTCAACGCGTGCTGGTTTTTTCGGCGGGCAAGGTGACGACGAGGAAAGGCGAAAAAGTCGTTGCGAAACGCAACGCAGACGAGTGGCTGATTGATGTCAACGATTACGAGCGCTATCGAATTCCGGACGCGGTGATCAGTGGCGGCTGAATTTCATGATCTTTGAAGAGAAACGCATGAAACGTGTGACTGGCATCGGGGGCATCGTTTTCAAGGCCAAGCACGCACCGGCATTGCAGGCCCCGTACAAAAGGCACCTTGGCGTTGACGTGCAGATCTGGGGGGACGCGTCACTCCAATGGGTGGATGCGGACGGCAAAGCCGTTGCAGGCACCACTGCATGGCTCATCAATCTGCAGGATAGCGGCCATTTCACGCCGAGCAACGACTCATTCATGGTCAACGACCGCATGGCGGACCTGCATGCCCTCTTGAAAGCCTTGCGAGATGAGGGCTGCACCATGCCCGACAAGGTGGACGAGCCGGAGTACTTCAAGTTTGGCTGGGTGGTGGCCCCCCAGGGCAACAAAGTGGAATTGTGGGAACCTCCAGCGGGCCCGTGAGCCAACGATGAATCCGTCTGCAAGGTTTCCAATGGAAGGAGGTTGCGACTGCCGCGCCGTACGGTATCGCATGGAGACATCACCGCTCATCGTCCATTGCTGCCATTGCCGTTGGTGTCAGCGCGAATCAGGGGCATCTTTTGCGTTGAACGCCATGATTGAGGCCGACCGCGTGACCGCGCTGGGGATTGCCCCCGAACTTGTTGACACCCCGTCCGAAAGCGGAAAAGGCCAAAAGATTGCGCGATGTCCAAAGTGCCGCGTGGCGGTATGGAGTCATTACGCGGGCGCAGGGCCGCTCGTTTCATTTGTCCGGGTGGGTACGCTGGATAATCCGGATGTGTTGCCGCCGGATATCCACATCTTTACGCAGTCAAAGCAACCGTGGCTCGTGCTTCCCTCCGGTGCCAGAGCGGTCGAGGAATACTATGAGCGCGAAGCAGTCTGGCCTGCCGAAAGCCTTTCGCGGCGTCAGCTGTTGCTGCCGGCCATCGAAGCATGGCGCCTGAAAAACATCTCCTAACGGTTCGGTTCGATCGATTTCCGTCGCGCAATCACTTATTCGCTGCTTTTTTCGCCTCCAGCCACTCGTGCAGGGAAACCGCATCCTTTCGATGCACGCCCGCCGGCAAGCGGACGAACCATTCCACCACGGCTTCCGCCACCACCTTGGCCCGCATCGGCTGGCGGGACGCAGTGGTCATGTAGTGGGCCAAGGTTCCAAGCAATGCACGCGCCACCGTGGCCAGGAAGCCCCGATCACCTGACTTTTCACGATGTGCGCTGGGTCGCACGATGATGAGTGAAGAAAATTCAAGCGGCACCAGGGCGCGTTCGAGTTCATCGAAGTGCGCGAGCGAACCCAGTGTCATGGAACTCCACGCATCCATGGGCGCCACGACCAGCATTCGCATCACACCCGATGCCCGGGCCTTGCGTGCCAGTGTAATGGCTTGGTCAATCGATACTTCTGGAAAGGCATCGTCGCGTTTGAGAAAGCTGTGTTTGCCGCCAATGAGGATCACCGCCTCCATCACGTCCCCCGCTTCGACCGACTGGGGCCAAGACGGCGATTCCAGAAGTTCTCGATAATTCCGCGCCGACAACCTCGGTGCCGTGGTGTGCATGGATTGCGTGGTTGCTGCAATCACCCGCAAATATCGCGTCGATGCGAGCAGCCGGGCCAGCACCGCTTCCCCCAAAGGGCCCGCGTTGCCGATGGACAGGACGACATTTTTCGGGGAGGCGCCGCTGGTTGTATCCGGGCGAGAATGTGCTTCAAGAGCGTGCTGCGGTGTCATGGC
>JBGAUM010000068.1:0-19008 GCA_044228625.1 Usitatibacteraceae bacterium
TCAGCTTTCCATTTCGGAATGGTGGAATCACAAAAGGCCGCTTGGAGGGTGACGGAATCAATCCGTCGTCCAGCGAGGTGTCGGCACCGACTACGGGCGACGTCACGGTAAAGGTGGTGGTTGCTGTGGAAGCGGCGCCTGCAACCGTGACCACGACGCTTTGTGACCCGGACATGAGCGAAGCCGGGATGGTGATCGGCAGGCTAGTGGTCGTTCCATTGGTGACTGTGGCTGCGACACCGCCGACGGTGACTGTCGTTGATCCGACGACGAAGTTGGTTCCATTGATCGTCGCTGTCGAGCCCGCGAGTCCACTCGATGGCGTCACGTTGGTAATGGTGGGGCTGGCTTGTGCGGCATTGACGGTAATGGACACGTTCTGCGTCGCATTGGGGGATGTCCCATTTGCTGCGGTGACGGCAAAGTTGTAGACCCCTGGTGCACCGGTTACTGAGGCAGCACTGAGAGCACCCGCGGTGGACAACGTCATTCCCGCCGGTGCAAAACCTGATGAGATGGTCCATGAGATGGGTAGCGCACCCGTCGCTGTAAACGTGAAATTGTATGCTCCGCCTTGGGCTACGGTCGCCGGGGGAGTTGCTGACGTGATGACCGGTGGGCCCGATGGCGCAGTAATCATCAGATTGCTGACGGCTTGTGTTGCGCTACCCGCGGTGTTTGTAGCTTGCACGGTGAAGGTGTAGGCACCGGCGACCGTCGGAGTTCCAGAGAGCACACCTGCTGAGCTCAGGGACAATCCCGTGGGCAACGTACCTGCCGAGACGGACCAGGTCGGGGTGGGCGATCCCGACGCGCCAAACGTATAGGTATAGGCTGAACCCGTGTTGCCAGCCGGTGGCGAAGCCAAGGTGATCGTGGGAGCGACCGCTACCGCGCCGCAGCTCGACGTATTGATATTGATGACATTCTGGCCGAACGTTACTGTGGCTCCGGCACAGTCGGATCCATTGACTTTGACCGTCTGCGCTTGTGACATCGCTGGAGCGATGGACATGGCGGCGATTGTGGTGACGGCAGCACGTGCCAACGCGCGCGTGAACTTGATCATTGGGGTGTTCCTTTGGCTATTTGCTTTAGAGGCATTTACGGCAAAACGTTCAGTGTTTCAGAACTGTGACTTCCGAACAATGAATTAACGCACTTATCAACAAAACTAGATACAACGCTTTTCACAACTGGAAAAAAAAAGGGGTGGTTACCCACCCCTTTTTTGTCATGCATGTAACGTACAACTCAACAATATCCCCAATTACAGGATGTTGCGGGTGTACTTGTGACCAGACACGCCACCGTAGGTCGACACAACGCCCGTACGGTTGTAGTTCTGGAACATGGCGCCGATGACCGGCAGACCCACGTGAACGCCAGTGGCCGGAGCCGGGATCGTCATCGAGACGCCGGTTGCCGTGAATGCCGTCGGAGCGATGGTACGCTGGATGGCAGGAGCCGCGTTGGCGTTGAACGACATCACGAACCAGCCGTTCGGGCCTTGGGTGCTACGCAGCGCCGGGGTGGTCAAGCTGCCCGGAGTCGTCGTAGCAGTCGTGTGGAACGTCGTGACCAGAGCGTTGGTGTTGGTCGAACCCAACAAGCTGCTGGCTTGGAACGGAACCACGTTGGCTTCCCAGCACAGGTTGGAACCTGGGGCGCTGGTGACCGGCGGACGCGGAGACGGCAGGATCACGTTCGGGGCGGTACCCGGTTGGCCCTCTTCACGGTTATACACTTGGAAAGCATACGGATCGCATGCACCAGCATTCGTGAAGGCTGCCGAGAACGGCTGCGCGAAGGTCGTCGTGGTGATGTAGTCACGCTTGGTCGGGAAGGTGACAACCCAGTCGGTTTGCGATGCGGTACCTGCGTCGAGGATGAACTCGTTCATCAGGGTGTCGCGCATCATGATCGCCGACATGGCGTCGCGGCCAGCGGCCCACGTTGCGTTCACAACACCGCCACCGTAGAACACGTTGGAGGTCAACGGGAACACGTTAGCCAAGGACGGGGTCACGAAACCAGCTTGTGAGTACGTCACTGCGTTGGTCCAGGAATCAACTGCGGTCGGTTCAAACGTGTAGTTTGCGCCGTTAGCCGAGTTGATCACGGAAGCGCGACCTGCCAAGCCGCCGGTGGGCGGGTTCAGGAATACACCAACGTTCGGGAACACAGTCATGTTGCCGGAAGCCGGATCCAGAGCGTCAAGCGCCGGGCAGTTGGCGGGAACGCCAGTCGTCGCGCTGTGCTTGATGTAGCCAGTGATCTGGGCGGAAGCAACGATACCCAGTTCGAGAACTTCGAAATAGCCTTCGCGGGTACGGTCCAGCGTCGGGAACGCAGCTGCATCGGCGTTGGCGCCGGTGTACTGGTAGTTCTTGAATTCGTTCAGGGCCAGGCCGTTGTCCGTGCGGGTCTCGGCGAACAGGTCGCTCGGGGTCACGCAGGAGTTGTCATTCGAAACGACGCGTGCGCCGTTCGTGGTACCGACCACTGCACCGGTCCAAACGTCGAACGGAGACATGAACAAGTTGAAGTCAAGGACTTCGCGGCTGTTCTTGCCTTCCAGGAAGCGAACCTTCACAGCCTTGGTCGTGTTCGTCGTGTTGACGAGGGAGATCAGGGTGTTGTAGTTCGAACGGGCCGTGTAATACGGGAAAATCAACACTTGGCCCAGACCATCCGGGTTGATGTTGACAGCGTTGGCGCTACCGGCGAAACCGGCTGCGGCCAAACCTGCGACGACTGCTGCGTGCAGGGATTTTTTCTTGAAAGTATTCATTGTAAGAATTACTCCTATGAGAAAGTGATCACTTTTAGGGGCTACAACACGACGATTTTATACGACACGAGAGGGTTTTACAAACCCCTTCCGCTTACTGCAATTCCCGGCTGGATTTACCTCCACAGCCATCAATCCTGCTTAACCGGTCTGCGGGGTATAAACAAACCACCACTCGCCGTCCACCAACAACCACTGCTCGTTGAGTACATGCGTCAATGGCAACGAGCCCACTACGTAATCCAAAGTGACCTGCACATTGCAGGTCTCCTTTTCGCACTGGGCCGCCTTGAAAACGGCCTTGCGCCAAATACTGGGGTCCAACCGACCTGCATACAACTCGTAGGGAAGGGTTGACCTACTGCCGGGCGTGATAAAGCCATACGCCTTGGTCAAATCCCTGGCCAGCAATGCATCCCAACGGGCCTGTGCACGCTGACCTACGCGCTGCTCGGGACTCAATTCGACTTTTGCTTCACGTGTCGAAGTGCTATTCCCTTGGCTGGCGCACCCTGCCGCGAGCAACAACAGGATTGCCGATAGTCTAACCAAAAAAACCACAAAAAATCCGTTTGTTCAAACTGAAACTTAAAGTAACTTCTCCGGTTCGTAATCCGGCAGTTGTGAGGATATGCAAGAAGGCCTAAACCGTCAACACAATCCCCCTAGAAATAGAATTGGTATCCATTGGTTCGACTTATGGTATTAAAAAGTTATACCTATTGACCGGGGCAGGTTTTATGGCACCTTGAGGGCGAATTACTTCGACTTTGGGATCAGGTGCTCCAACACCGGCAATTTCGACCGGATCTCGTCCGTCACCGCTTTCACTTCATCGCTATTGGACACAACGGTCGGGGTGATCAGGATGACCAATTCTGTCCTGTTGTTCCGGTAATTCTGGGAACCAAAAAGGCTACCAAGCAACGGAATCTTTGAAAGCAGGGGAATGCCGCTCGATCCAGAACCTGTGTCTTTCTGAATCATGCCGGCCAACACCATGGTTTCCCCGGAGCCGACCGTCACCACCGTCTGTGCCTTGCGTTGATTGATCGGCGGATTGGTGCCAGCTGCCGCAGCCCCGGCGGAACTGACTTCCTGGGTGACATCCAGCGTGACACGCCCTCCGGAATTGATGCGCGGCGTCACGGACAAGATCACGCCCGTGCTGATGTACTGGCGTGTGGTCACGGTATTGACAGCCGTTCCGCCGGTCGACGTTCCGGTATCGACCGAAATCTGCGTTCCAACATTAATGGATGCCTTTTCATTGTCCAGCACCATCACTCTTGGAGTTGACACGACTTGTGCCCTGCCGTCGGTACCCAGCGCCTGAATGACACCGCGAATGTTGCCGCCAACGGCATTGATGAGTTGAAGACCGTTCGTTGCAGGTTTGACCAGCTCCAACGGATCTTTTCCGCCGAGTCCCGGCAAATTCGGCATGGCGCCCAGACCCCGAAGCGCCCCTGACAGATCATCGCGGCGGCTGTTGATGAAAGCTTCCACGCCAAAGCTTAGTTCGTCCGATAAGGTCACTTCAGCCACCAGAACTTCAACAGACACCTGCCGGCGCGGCACATCAAGCTGACGCAACGCCGTCTGGATGGTTTCGTAATCCGAGGGCGACGCAAGGATCAGCAATGAGTTGTTGTCGTTGTCCGCAATGATCCGGACGTCCTTCGAAACAGACACGCCACTGCCGGCAAACGATATCAGTGACTGCAAGGCGGCCTGTGCCGGTGTCTGGGGCGTTGGCGGACTACCGGGTGCACCGGTTATCGGCGTCGAAATGGTGGCGGGTCGCTGCCCGGGGGCCAGTGTCGGGCCGGAACTCCCGCCTTGTTTGTTGCCGTAAATCTCGGACAACAATTGGGCGAGCTTTTCAGCCTTGCCATGCTGGACCGCATACACATTCAAACGCATGCCGCCTGAAACACCCCCGCTCTTGTCCAGGCGTTCGATCCACTTCTTTGCCTCTTCGAGGTAACGGGGCTGCGTACTCACAACCAGCAACCCATTCATCCTTTCAATCGGGATGATGCGCACAATGCCTGCCAGCGGGCTTTTGGTCGCATCTCCAAAGATCTTGTCGAGGTCCGCCGACAACGCTTTCACATCCGTCGACATCTGAAACAATCCGACCGAGTACCCGGCCAGGAAATCAACGTCAAACAACTCGATGATGTCGAACAAATGCTTCAACTCACGCTGCGTGCCGGAAAGAATGATCAAGTTGCGCACAGGATCGATCTGAACCGACACCATCGGGTCGCTGGCATACGGCAGAAGAATGCGCTGCATGTCCGCCGCACCCGCGTACTTCAATTGCACGATCTGGACGGAGTACCCGGTGGGTAATTGGGCCTGCCCCTGTGCAAGCTGGGGTGCGATGGTGCCTCGCATCCCCAACGCTGCTGGCATGACCTTGTACATGCCTTCTTCTCGCACCATGACCTGATTGTTCTGGCGCAAAAGCATCTCAAGAATCGGAATGAGGTCTTTCCGGGGAACGGGTCGCGACAACCGGATGGTCGCGCTGCCTTGGGTCTGCGGGTGAATCGTGAAGGACTCGCGCAAGTAGTCGCCCATGATCGACTGAATGATGGCCCGAATGTCCGTTGCCTCAAAGTTCAAGGTGAACTCCTCCGGACCGGGAGCCGTTTGGGGCGACGGTGGCGCTTGCTTGACGAAATTGCCCGTACCCAAGTGAAGCAGTGAATCCTTTCGGACGGCACCTTCAGCGTTTGCCGCGTTTGGGGGCGCACTATTCGGACCGACAGCTTGCGCTGCAGGGGCCTTTGGACCGGCCAAAGGCTTTGTCGCGGACGATTGCGCCGCTTCGCTTCTCTCATCACCCAACTTCTTGACCAGCGCACAACCCGGCAACGCGGTGAGCGCGACGATCAGTCCGGCATGGAGCCAAAAGCTGTGGCCCGCCTGAGGTTTCTTCGTGCGCAATTCGATGTCGTTGTTTTTCATTTTGGAGTTCATTTGGGCCGGTTTCATTGTTGGGGTACCGGCTGTGGGAGATTTTGAAAGCGTCGCCGACGCTGGGCTGCAGCATTGGCATCGGTGGCACTGGAGGCGTCGGTTGCCGCAGGCGGCAGAGGAGCCGCACCCGCCGCTCTGGGCACGAATCCAGGGCCTGCAGAAAATCCGGGCAAAGCCGGCTGCACAGGCGCTCCTTGCGCAACCGCTGGCGGTGGGAGAACAGCGGGAGTGGGTGTCGGCTGTCCCGGAACGGGCGCCCCGGGTGGAATTCCAGCGGGCGTCGGTGGTTTCGGCGGCGATGGTGCCGTTCGCAGCTCCAAAATCTCGGTTTCCTCGCCAAGCTTGAGGACCACGCGGGTCGCGTCGACGGCATCGACGGTCAATCCGGGTTGGCCCAAGATCTCCGCGCCTTTTGTCACGCGCATGGTCTTGTTGTTGGCCAACTCGACCAAATAAGCCACGCTCATTCCCGGGTTTACGACTGTGCCTGCGAGCTTGAATTGCCCACGCTTCATTTGTGGTGTTGCTGCCGTCTGTGTCGTCTGGGGGGGGCGGCGGGAAGGCGTAAACAGTGGACGCTCTCCACTTTCCTTGAAGGCGAGTTCCAGGTCGCCCAATTTGAATGCCGGAACAGTGGGAGCCAACTCCGCCCGCGACTCGGCATCCCCTTTGGGTGAACCGGTTGCGCGAAGGTTGCGCCCCCAATCGGTTTCAACGCCGACTGCGGCTAATCCGGCCGCTGCCGCAATGCCCAGTATTGCGGTCAGCCCGTAGCGCTGCCACCACTGCTTGGCTGCCCTCATGGCTTGACTCCCGTTGCAGCGACCTGCGGATTGCTTGCTGTTGCCTGTGGGGAGGGAGTCTCCGGCGTCATGAACGCCAGCGACGAGACGTCGAACTGCACGTGCAGGTCCGGCTCAAGACCGCCGGGCGGAGGTTTGAATCCTGCGGGCGTATGGGAACGAATGGTTAAGTTGTCCAGGAATACATAGGGTTGTTGCGACTCCAGGGCATGAAGAACCCTACGCAAGTTCACGTTATTCACATTCAACATGACTGTTGCACCCACAACTCGGTAGCCGGACTCCTCTTTCGGCGGCAGCGGATTTGCGGAAATGACCCGCCCGCCTTGCGCTTCAATCGATTGCTTGACCGTATCCTGCAATTCGGCTGAGGCGAGGGCCGCGGTCGTGCCCTTCAAGTAGAGTTTTCGAGGCTCACGTGCCTTGAGAATTTCAAGCGCGTTGGCCATTTGTTGACGTTTGGCATTAAACGTTGTCTGCGACTGCCATTGGCGCGACATGCGATCGATCGCCGCATCGTAATGCCGGTGCAGCCAAAGGATCGGTACTGCCACTGCCGCCACTACCAGCAGCAATAGGAAAACCAGGACGCCAATGGCGATGCCACGCCGCGCGCGCGAATCGGCCGGCAATTTCAAGGCATTGGTCATGGTTGCCCCTTTGCGGCAGTGGGTGTGGACACGGGGTTGGTCGGAACCGGCGTACTGGCGGGCTTTCCACTGCCCGCACTACCGACCGATTTGGCATTTCCACCCGCGGCATTGGCAGGCGCGAGAGGGGCGGGCTGAACTGTTGCCAATGGCACACTTGCGTTACCCGGGGTGGCGGCAAATGGCACAACGGAAACGGGCATCGCCGGGACTGGAGCGGATGGTCCGGCCTTCGACTCTGAGCCGCCGACCTTGGGATCGACGATCGCGCTTGGCGATGGAACGGGCTGTGGCGGTGCCGGCACAACGGGGGACGTTGCAACGGGCTCCAGTTCAACCAGCACGGCGGCGGGCACTTGCCGCGGCTTGACCTCCGTCGCCACATGAAAGCGCTCGGTGTTGATTTGGCTCCCCCGCGTGGTTTGTGATTTTTGAGAAGCATTCTGAAACAATGGGGACTGCTCGAGGGATTCGATGACCTTGGATGCAGACGACGCCTCGCCCATCATCATCAGTTCCCGCACTTTGCCCGACGTTTTCAGTTCAAGGGTTTGCGTATACGTGGTATCAGGTGAGATACGCGTGACCTCCTCAATGATGGACATGACCGGTTGCGTGGCATGCTTTTTGGTCGCGATGTAGTTGTATTCGCCCGCAAGTTTTGCGTACTCATCGAAAATCTTCCGGGTCGTCGCAAATTCCGACGCCGTCTTGTCCACCATCGGAATCAGCGCGATGACCTGCTCGCGCTTCTGCCAGACCGGCAACAGCATTGCCATCATCAGCAGTACTGCGGCGGCGGCGGCCAATGCCAGATTGACCCGGGTCATTTGGCCCCACTTTCGTGCAGGCTTCATGTTTGCAGGCATCAAATCGATGAACTGCCCGCCTGTCAGACCAGGTTCCGCACCCGCCTCAACGACGGAAAGGCCGGCTTGGCGCGTGGCAGCAAGAAGCGACTCCAATCGCCCGCGGGGCAATACCACCAGCAGCACGTCGATCGTTTCCTTTTGCGCGTCGCGTGAAGTCACGCGCGCCATGTAATGCGCCTGATCCACTTTAAACGGGGTCACGCGATCGATTTCAAATCCCAACGCCTCGACCAGGTTTTCTTCAATCGCCGCCGGAAGCGTCAGCTGCCGCACCAAAATCTGCCCTGGCGACAGGACCAGGCGCACACGATCTTGTTCTTTGGCGACCATCTCACGAAAGACCGGACTGGTGGAAACCTCGACATGGGGCACGCTTTTCAGGATGCGCGCGCGCCCTTGGCTCGTGCTTACGACATGCAATGCATCCTGATCAGCACCCACTTCACCAAGCGCACTGTCGCCCGCAAACCAGGCCGACATCCACGTGGGCAACGCGCCGCGCAGCTCGTCCGTCCACCAGCGCACATAGCTCGCAAAGTTGGAAGTCAATGCCATGGTTGTAGTTGCACTGCTCAAGGGGGGCTCTTTATCAAGGAAAGTAGGGTTAGGCCTTGGCGGCGTCAGCAGTCGTCGACGAAGGAACAGACAAACCGCCGCTCGGTGCGTCAACACTCCGCCCCTCCTGCCACCGGAGGTAAGTATAGGAACGCTTAGGGCTCGGCAAACGCTGGACGATCGCCTCGCGAACAAAGGACGCTCCATCGTCAGCCCTGGCCTCAACACGGATTTGGGTCACCACCAGGTTCGCAAAGCTGTTCGCAAAAGGGGACTGAAGCGTGGGAATGGGCAATTTTGCCGCACGGGCCGCTTCCCGACGCGCAAGGAAATCATCGATCTGTGCATCGGTCAGACCGGGCAACGCGCGCAGTACTTCACGGGAGGCAATTTGCGAATTGATGCCGGGCTGTCGCGAATAAATCGTAAGATAAGGTGCCAGCCGATCAAAGAGCGCCGGGCTCATGCCAATCACCAGTTTCAGTTCCTCAATCGACTGGAAAGCGGCATTTGCCGGTTTGTAATTCAATCCCGCCGCCTCATATTCGGCATCCTCTGCACCACGGGCACGTTTCTGGGTGTCCCCATCCTTCCAGTCGAGAATGGCATCGGTGAGCGCATTTGCGTCTGGCTCCGCGACCCCTTGCGAGATGAGGAGTCCGCGAATCAGGGCATCCGGCGCGACATTGAGGTCAATCTTGGCTGACTCGTCGGTAATGCTGATCGATAACGCCGCATCCTTGTATTGCCATGCGTTGGCGGTGCCATCCGTGGCCCAGCGCCCTGCAATCTGCTGCGGCTTCATGAATTCCAGAATCGCGCGCTGGACGCCCGCATAAGCGGCCGCTTCAAGCCTTGCGCGCTGAACGGAATTTCCGACGATTTGCATGTCCGAGCGCATGGCCTGAATAAAACTCGACGCCACGAGGGTCAGCAGCGTGGCGATCCAGATCACGATGATCAGTGCGACTCCTCGCTGGTATTTCATCCGGCGTAATGTGCTCATGCGCGCCTCGGCGGGCATTGGCGTTGAAAACCGTTGTCATAGCAACCGGCCTCTTCACCCAGGCGCGGCGAGACGACCAAGTCCGGAATGTCGCGACCCGGCTCCATCTTGAACGCGACCTTGATCAGGAGGGGGAGACGCTGCGGGTTTTTCCATTCATCGCTCCACTTTGGATCAGCGATGTCCGTCTCCGCGCCAAAATAGGACAATTCGATGTCCTTGACATGCCGAACAAGGCGCACCGGTTTGGCATCCCCCAGGCCCTCCCAGTCCTTCGCACGAAGATCGAAAG
Source organism: Usitatibacteraceae bacterium (assembly GCA_044228625.1). Classification (GTDB taxonomy): domain Bacteria; phylum Pseudomonadota; class Gammaproteobacteria; order Burkholderiales; family Usitatibacteraceae; genus UKL13-2. The sequence continues at coordinate 9,967 of JBGAUM010000068.1, forward strand.
GCTCGCGCTTGAGAAATACAGCGCGATGGTGTTCACCCGCAGCGCCCTCCTCATCTGCGGCAACAAAGAGTTCGCCCCACTGCAGCCCCCCTTCCTTGGCGCCTGCGCCAAGATTCAATGTGGTCACAAAACGGACACTCGACTTCCCTCCTTCGAACGCGATCTTCGGCTCGGCGATGCCGCGCCAGCGAACCGGGAACACCTGCGCCAATTCGCGCCGCAGGAAAGCATGCACGATGCGCTGGTGCGAGGCCTCCGCCACCCGCTTGTCGCCGCTATCCCAGGCGCGTACGCCGACGTTGAGCGACGAGTACACCAGAATCAGCAGCACGCCGAGCAACGAGAGTCCGATCAACATTTCGAGCAGCGTGAAGCCTTGCACGGGCTGTTGCTGCTTCACAGCGTGCTCCTCGGGGCAAGTTGCAGCGTGGAAAGTACGACGCTGCGCTCTTGGTTGTCATCGGTCGTGAAACTGATCGTCGCGACAACTTCGAACAACTGGACGAAATGGTTCTTTTCGAAATCGAGACTTTGCTGGTCCCTCGGTGCAGAATCCTCAAAGCGCCTGACTTCCAAACGCCAGCGAAAATCGTCGTCAAATTTGCCATCTTTGGCACCCTCTTTGAGCGCCTCTTCGACACCCACAGTGGCCAGCTTGGATTCGGCGTACTGCGCGGCCTTGGCATATTTCTGCGCGACGGTCGCGCCGTTCACACCGGAAGAAAAGATTTGCATGACCGTTGCCGCGACCAGCGAAAACACGGTGAACGCGACAAGGACTTCCAATAGTGAAAATCCGCCATTGGCGGGCAATTTGGCGACAAATGGGCCCGGAAGCCGCGCCGGTGCTAGGGTTTGGCGATCAACACTACGCACGTGCATCTCCCGGCTTTTCGCCGATCGTCACGTGCCCAGTCAGCCAATCGACATCGATTTCGAACACCCGCCCGCCTGTGCCAATGCTCACGCGCCCGCCGTTGGACGAGCCGTCCGGATAAAAGCGGATGCTGCCCACTTTTTCGGAAATCAAATCGGCTTGTGCGGTAAAGAGTTTCACGTCGAGTTGTTCGTTCAGTTTGTGTTGCTTGTCGTCGGTGGGTACGGTGAAGGCGCGGTTTTCAAGGTCCAGCGTCAGCACCGCTTCTTTCTTGCTGTGGATCGCCTTGTCGCGCGTCATGCGAAGCCCCGTGGCCACCGCACGTACGTTGGTCTTGAGTTCTGCACCCGACACGCCGGAAAACACCATGCGCGGCAGCAGCGTGTAGGCGATCGCAATGATCACCAACACCAGCATCAGCTCAATCAACGTGAATCCGCGCGCGCGTCGCATGATGGACGTCCGGATTTCCTAGTTTTCCCAGGACTTGATGTCTTTGTTCGGCACACCCTCGCCACCCTCCTTGCCATCCGCACCATACGACATCAATTCATAGGGGCGGTTGTCGGATCCCGGTGAGCGATAGACGATATCGTTCCGCCAAGGATCCTTGATGTTTTCGGCCTTGGTATAGGGACCGATCCAATTGACCGCGCCGCCCGGCTGTTTCACCAACGCCTGCAAGCCTTCCTGGGTGGTGGGGTACCGGCCGGTATCCAGCTTGTAGCGATCGAGTTCTCCACCCAACTGGGTGAGCTGGGCCTTGGCCGCACGCCAAAGCGCCTGGTCCTGCTTGCCGAACAACTGGGTCGCCGCCCAACCGACGATCAGGCCGATCAACGTGATCACGATAATGATTTCAATCAGCGAGAACCCCGCATGTCGAATGGAAAAATTGTTGCGATTCATGGATAGCTTCTCCGGAAAATATTCAGACTCAAAATGGAAGGTCCATCAGGCCAAACATGGCGACCAAAATGGACATGATGATGATGAGGATCAGCCCGGCCAGGCCGATGATCATGACCGGTTGAAGGATGGCCAGCCCACGCTTGATGGCGGAGGCCACCTCGCGGTCATACACGTCAGCGACCTGAAACAGCATTTCATCCAGGCGCCCGGTTTCCTCGCCGACACCGATCATCTGCACCGCAAGCTTGGGGAACACGCCTGATTCGTTCATTGGCTTGGCCATGCCGCGGCCTTCCTTCAGTTCGCGCGCGACAACTTCCACAGCGTCGCGATACACTGCATTGCCGAGCGTCTCTTTCAGGATCGACAGGCCCGCCAACAGCGGGACTCCGTTTTGGAGCAGGGTGCCCAGCGATCGCGAAAACCGGGCCATCTCCAACCGCGCAATCAGTCCGCCCGCAATCGGCCAGTGCAACATGCGCGCGTCCCACTTCGCCTGTGTTTCCGGGTTTCGCAAAGACCGTTTGAACAGCCAGATCGCCGCCACTATCACGGCCAGGAGGATCGGCCAGTTCTTGCGCAGGAATATTCCTGTGGACAGCACGATTTCCGTCATCAAGGGCAGCGCCTTGCCCGATTGATCGAAGATTTGCTTGAACTGCGGCACCACGAAGATCACCAGGATCAACACGGACAAGACCGACACACACAGCAGGATGATCGGATAGATCATCGACGAAATGACGCTATCCTTGAGTTCCTTGCTGCGCTCCATGAAGTCCGCAAGCCGCAACAGGACATTGCCGAGCGCGCCACCGGCTTCACCGGCTTTCACCATGTTGATGTAGAAGCGTGAAAACACATCGCGATGCTGGTCAAGCGCCTTTGACAATGCGATGCCACCTCGCACTTCATTGCGAATTGCGGACAACAACTCCGCCATGCTTTGCTTTTCAGCCAAACCGATCAAGATCTCCATGCTGCGATCGAGAGGAAGCCCTGCCCGCACCAGGGTCGCCAATTCGCGCGTCACGACGGCCAAGTCGTCTAGAGTGATTCGACCGCGACGCGCGGGTTTTGGGCGGGCGGTTGGGGCCGGCGCGACGATGGCCGAATTGGCGCCCCCGACTTCCGCCGCACGAATCGGAATCAATCCGAGCGATTGCAAGTGCGCGATGACATTCCCGTGGCTTGCGCCTTCGAGCAGGCCCTCTTTCACCTCCCCGGCGGGAGAAACGGCTTTGTATTGAAACATCGGCATGGTGAAGCCCGGCCTCTCAGGCCTCGCGCGTGACGCGCAAGACTTCCTCGATGGTGGTTTCGCCCCTGACTGCGTGCTTGAGGCCGTTCTCGTACATGCTTTCCATCCCAAGCTTGACCGCTTCGGCACGCATCTCCGAAGCTGTGGCATGGCGCATCACCAGGCTGCGCAGTCCATCGGTCATCGGCAAAACCTCCATGATCGATTGGCGCCCAAAGTAACCGGTTTGTCCGCAATGCTCGCAACCCTTGGCGTGGAACAGCGTGATCTTTGCTCCGCTGGCATAGCGCTTCAAGCCCATCTGCTCTACGACTTCATCGACCGGGTGGTACGCCTCCTTGCAATGCGGGCACAGCGTGCGCACCAAGCGCTGGGCCTGGATCCCCACGACCGTGGAGGTCAGCAGGTAATCTTCCACGCCCATGTCCAACAACCTGTTGATGGTAGACGCCGCATCGTTGGTGTGCAGGGTGGACAACACCAAATGCCCGGTCAGCGCGGATTGCACGGCGATCTGCGCGGTTTCAAGATCGCGAATTTCGCCGATCATGATGACATCCGGGTCCTGGCGCACGATGGAGCGCAATGCGTTGGCAAACGTGAGTTCAATTTGCGGCTTCACCTGGATCTGGTTGATGCCCGGCATTTGGTACTCCACCGGATCTTCCACCGTCAGTATTTTCATGTCCGGCTTGTTCAGGCGGTCAAGCGCGGTATAAAGCGTTGTCGTTTTCCCCGAACCCGTCGGGCCGGTCACCAGCAGGATGCCGTGCGGCTGGTCCAGCAGATCGAGGAAGACCTTCAGGTTGTGATCGAGGAAGACCTTCAGGTTGTCTTCGTCAAAACCAAGCGCATGAAAGTCGAGCGCGACCCCCCCTTTGTCGAGGATCCGCATGACCACCGATTCGCCGTGCATGGTGGGCACCGTGGAAACCCGCAAGTCGATTTCCTTGCCTTGAACCCGCAGCTTGATTCGCCCGTCTTGCGGAAGGCGACGCTCCGCAATATCAAGGTTCGCCATGATCTTGATCCGCGAAATCACGGCAGCAGAGAGCCGGCGCGGCGGAGATTCTGTTTCGTGCAGCACGCCATCGATTCGATAACGAACAATCAGCTGGTTCTCGAACGGTTCTATGTGAATGTCGGATGCGCGTCGCTCAAGCGCGTGATTGATGATGAGGTTTACCAGCCGGATCACCGGCGCTTCCGAGGCGAGGTCCTTGAGCTGCTCGATGTCGCCGAAATCCTGTTCCTCATCGCGCGTGGAAATGTTGTCCACGATCTGTCCCATTGAGGACTTGCCGGAGCCGTAAAGGCGCTCATACACCACGTCGAAGTCGGTAGTGGCCAGCAACTTCGGTACGACCGTCTTGTTGGTGGCAGCCGACAACGCTTCAAGCGTGAAGGCATTGGCGGGATCTGTCATCGCCACCACGACCTCGGATTCGGTCTCCGTCACAGGAATGGCCTGCGCATCTTGCAAGAACCGCGGCGAGACTGCCTCTTCGAGGATCGGAAGCTCTGGGAACTCGCTGGCTTCGATAATCGTCCAGCCACGCTGCGTGGCCAAAGCTTCCGCCAAATCACGTGCAGAAACCATTCCCAAGCGGTTCAGGATCGCACCCAGTTTCTCCCGTTTGCTGCCAGCAGCCTCCTGTACCTTCAGCGCACGGTCGAGATTGGCCGTGTCGCACTTGCCGGCGCGGACCAGAATTTCACCAATTTTGAGTGAGACGGAATGCGTTTCCGCCACGTCCGCCACGGCAGGCTCCACGTGATCGATCCCTTTGATTTTTAAAGCAATTTATCGCCAACCCGCGGCAATCGCGGGTAACTTTATAGTATAGCAGCCCCCAATCTCGACACCTCTTTTCGGCGGATTCGGACTGTGTGCCATCGCAGGCACATCGTAGACAGAGTGAGTTCAACCCGATTCAGTTCAGTTTTTGGCGCCCATCATGATCTCGGCGCAAAAATTGATACCTTGCGTTGACTGGGGTGATGCCTAGGGGACCAGGGCAAGATAGACCGGTTGCTCGGGTCCATTTTGCGAATATAGAATTCGCCTCCGTTCAAACACGTGCCTCGACCACGTGGCCGAACCTTGATTTCGACCCATGAGGAGTTCTTGTGAAACAGTGGACCTTGGCAGCCCTTTTGTTGTGTACGGCAATGGGCACATCTCAATTTGTTTTGGCATCGACCAATAACTCGAACGACTACCTTGAGGCGGCCGCCGCGCTCGAAGCCGGGGAGCCGTACCCCGCATTTTTGAAGGCAGTGGCGGGTTCCCGCAGCAATGACCCCGGCGCAATGGCACTTGTCGCCAAGGCCTACCTTTTCGGACAGGGCACGATAAAGCATTACGCAACGGCGGTAACGCACTATGAAAAAGCTGCGGCCCTGAACTACCCACCGGCACAATTTGCACTTGCGCGATTGCTGGAGGTTGGTTTGGGAGCCAAGCAGGATCCGGAGCGCGCCGCAAAACTCATGCTGTCCGCCGCCGACCAGGGCTTGGCCTGGGCCATGTTCAGCATCGCCATGTACTTTGAAAATGGCACGGGTGTCACCAAGGATATTCAATCCGCCTACAAATGGTACTCACTGGCCGCGGATTTCCTGCCCATGGGAAATGATGGCCTCGGAAAGGAGGCGGGCACGAAGCGCGACTCCCTGCTGCAATCATTGAGCCCAACCCAGAAGACTGACGCCGAGCGCGAAATTCGCGCATGGAAGCGCGTTAAACGGACCATTGATCCGAATTGGACTCGGAAGGCCAGTGAGTTGCCGTCCCTCGAGTCGGAAATCGCGGCCTTGCGTAACGCACAGAGCCGGCCGCCAGCGCCAAAGGATCCACGGGACTCCCTGAGCAGCACGTACTTCCCGAAAAACAACTAGCTCGGGAGGCTTTTCATGGAGTCGATGCATTGGCCGAGTTCGGTACGCCAATGTTCGGGCGCAATCCCTGCGGCCGTCTTGAATTTTCCGCAATTCAGCACGGAATAGGCGGGGCGCCGGGCCGGGGTCGGAAATTCACGAGTTTCGATGGGCACCACTTGGCGTGCCCGTCGTTCGGCAATCGGAATTGAATCTAGGATTGTTGACGCGAATCCGAACCAGGTCGTTTCACCACCCGCCGTCAAATGATAGGTGCCGGGTTGCAACGCCACTTCGGCACGCGCCCCTGAAAGTCGGATGGCCGCCAAAGAATGGCTTGCCAGCGGCCGAACCCAGGTCGGTGTACCCCTCTGATCGCCGACGACGCGAAGCTCATCGCGCTCACGGGCCAGCCGTCGCATAGTGAGAAAGAAATTCTGACGCCGACTGCTGTAAAGCCAGCTGGTGCGCAAGATGAAATGAATCGCACCCGTTTGCGCAAGGGCGATTTCGCCTTGGAGCTTGGTGCGCCCATACGCGCTTTGCGGGTTCGGGATATCCGTTTCGCGATAGGGCACCGTTGCGGTGCCATCAAAAACGTAATCGGTGGAAAAGTGCACTATGGGCACCCCCAGTCGCTTGGCTTCCTCCCCCAAGACTCCTGGAGCGTCACCATTGATGGCCATCGCCAGTTCAGGTTCGCTTTCAGCCTTGTCCACCGATGTGTAAGCCCCGGGATTCAGGATTAATGCAGGTTGAATTTCGCGGCAGCGGGTACGGATGGCCTCGGGGTTGGCAAGGTTCAATGCATGACGATCGAAGGCATGCACGTCCGCCTTTCCTTGTAGCGCACGTGTCAATTCGAAACCGAGCTGTCCCTCTCCCCCCGTGATGAGTACACGCGGCAAGGCGCTCATCGCCTTAGATGAAGCACTCAGCATCAGCCAGCATGGGCGCATTGGCGTCGGCCGGCTTCAACTGTGGCGCGCCGGTTTCATCCAACGGCCATTGGATGCCCAGCGTCGGGTCGTCCCATCGGAGTGAACGATCGTGCTGCGGGGCGTAATAGTCCGTGGTCTTGTAGAGAAACTCAGCTACGTCGGAGGTCACGATGAATCCATGCGCGAACCCGACCGGAACCCAAAGCAGGCGCTTGTTTTCGGCGGACAGTCGAACCGCGACATGTCGCCCAAATGTCGGGGATGAACGCCGAATGTCGACCACGACATCGAATACCTCGCCCACAACTGCTCTCACCAGCTTGGCCTGCGGCTGCTGAATCTGATAGTGAAGACCGCGCAGCACGCCGCGAATCGATTTGGAATGGTTATCCTGTACAAAACGCAATTCCGAGCCGACCGCCTGATTGAAGGCGCGCTCGTTGAAGCTCTCATAAAAGAACCCGCGTGCGTCACCGAAAACTTTGGGCTCGAGAACCTTGATTTCGGGAATGGCAGTGTCGACGACCTTCATACCCATCAGAACACCCGCTCGGTGAGCATCCGGATCAAGTACTGTCCGTAGGAGTTCTTCAGCATCGGCTGGGCGATGCGCTCGACATCCACCGCGCTGATCCAGCCGCGCCGGTAGGCAATCTCCTCCGGACAGGCAATCTTCAAGCCCTGGCGTCGTTCGATGGTTTCGATGTACTGCGCCGCTTCGAGCAGTGATTCGTGGGTGCCGGTATCAAGCCAGGCCATGCCGCGTCCCATGACTTCACAATGGAGTTGCGCGCGCTCCAAATACAATCTGTTCAAGTCAGTGATTTCAAGTTCGCCTCGTGCAGATGGCTTGAGTCCCGCCGCCAGGGAACACACCTGATCGTCATAAAAATAGATGCCGGTGACAGCATATCGCGACTTGGGTTGCTTCGGCTTTTCCTCAAGTGAAATCACCTGTCCTGACGCGTTGAACTCGGCCACACCGTAGCGTTCCGGATCGTGAACCGGGTAGGCAAAGACGGTGGCGCCTGAACTGCGCGCGTCCGCGCGTTGCAACTGCTGCGTCAGGTCGTGGCCGTAAAAGATGTTGTCCCCAAGGATCAGGGCGCTGGGGCTGGAGCCCACAAAATTCTTTCCAATGTGGAAGGCTTGGGCCAGCCCGTCGGGTGAAGGTTGTACCGCATAGGAAAGCGACATTCCCCATCGCGCACCATCACCCAGGAGCTCTTGAAAACGCGGCGTGTCATGCGGGGTGGAGATGATGAGAATGTCACGAATTCCCGCGAGCATGAGAGTGGTCAGGGGGTAATACACCATGGGCTTGTCATAAATTGGCAGCAGCTGTTTGGAGACCACCTGCGTCACCGGATAGAGCCGGGTGCCGCTGCCCCCTGCCAAAACAATTCCCTTGCGAACACTTGCCGTCATGCCGCTGCCTCACCGCCATATTGTTGATTGACCCACTGGCGATAGCTGCCGCTGGTCACGCCATTCACCCATGCACCGTTTGCCAGGTACCATTGGACGGTCTTGCGAAGGCCCGAGTCAAAGTTCTCGCGCGCACGCCAGCCCAATTCGATTTCAATTTTGGTGGCGTCGATTGCATACCGCCGGTCATGGCCGGGGCGGTCTTTGACGAATGCAATTTGACTTGAATATTTCTGTCCATCTGCACGAGGCGACAACTCATCGAGCAGGCTGCAAATGGCATGTACGACATCGAGATTGCTGCGTTCGTTGCGTCCGCCGATGTTGTAGGTCTCGCCGACTCTTCCCTTCTCCAGTACGAGACGAATCGCTGCACAGTGATCCGTGACGTATAGCCAATCCCGAATATTCCTGCCGTCCCCATATACGGGCAGGGGCTTGCCATTCAGGGCATTCAAGATCATCAAGGGAATCAATTTCTCAGGGAAATGGTAGGGGCCGTAGTTGTTGGAACAGTTGGTGGTGAGTACTGGGAGCCCATAGGTATGGTGTGTCGCGCGCACCAAATGATCCGATGCTGCCTTTGACGCGGAGTATGGGCTGTTCGGTGCATACGGATGTGTTTCCGAAAAAGCGGGATCGTCAAAATCCAGCGAGCCGTAGACCTCATCTGTCGAAACATGCAAGAAGCGAAATGCCACACGCTCGGATTCTGAGAGCGCCGACCAATACCCGCGGACCTC
>JBGAUM010000069.1:0-18970 GCA_044228625.1 Usitatibacteraceae bacterium
CGTCAGCGCAGAGCCTGTCGCGCCGCGTAACGTTGCCCACGGCCCGCCTACCGTATCAGGCGACAAGCCGCGGTCCGGTTGGTAGCCGTTTACAAAATCGCGCTTGTCGGGATCAAGGCGTTCCTGCCGGTCAAAGGTCAGGCTGGCGAAGGCGTTGAAACGGTTCTTGGCGAGGTCGCCGAAACCGGCCAGGATATTGCCACGGTAGATATTTCCACCCCCCTCGTCGGTGACATCGGCAAACGCCTGCAACTGCACGCCCTTGTATTCCTTCTTGGTGATGAAGTTGATCACGCCTCCGACGGCATCCGTTCCGTAGAGCGACGAAGCCCCATCCTTCAGCACTTCCACACGTTCGATTGCAGCCAGCGGGATGGACGACAGGTCGACGGAGAAGCCCTTGGCGCCGTGCAAGGAAACGCGGCGGCCGTTGAGCAACACCAGCGTGCTGGAGGAACCGATGCCGCGCAGGTTGGCCGAGGCGTTGCCAAAGTTGTTGCGGAAGGTCGGCCCATTGTTGATCACGCCCATGTTCGACGAGAGATTGTCGGCGCCATTGCCGTTGGCACTGATCATGGTGACCAATTGTTCGGCGCTGACGATGCCGGCCTTGTCGATTTCTTCCTTGGTGATGACTTGCAGGGGCAGCGCGGTCTCGTTTTGTACGCGCTTGATGGAAGAACCCGTGATTTCAATCTTCTCCACCTTTTGCGGCGCAGGGGGAGGAGTGGGGCTGGTCTGTGCGGCGGCCGGCAGGGCAATCGGTCCGGCAATGCACAGCAGGGAAACAACCTGGGCAAGCTGTTTAACTTTCACTTGGGTTCTCCTGAGGTGGTGTTTCTGAATCGGTCCTGTGATATCGCAGTCGTTCCGGATCATGGGCCAGCGAGCGAGACAGGCAAAAACTTGTCCGGAAAATGACCATACCACTATACTACCAATTCAAATTAATGGCCCGGCTGTTGCCAAAAAACAACAGCCGCACCGACGCTCAAGTGCTGAAAAAATCATTTTCATTCTGCGGATTCTTGCTTCTCGCAACCGTCATGTGTGGCGCCGTGGCGGGCTCCTTGGAACTGACGGAGCAAGTCAAGGCGAAATTGGCGGGCGCCGGAATTCCGGAATCCGCAGTGGGATTTTCAGTTTTGCGTGCCAAAGACGGCGTTGAGTTGGCTGGACATAACGCACGTGTACCGCTTCAACCAGCATCAACGATCAAGACCCTGACGGCAATTGTTGCGTTGGAGACCCTGGGGCCTGCGTATCGCGCGCGAACGGAGTTGCGTGGTCCAAAGCCCGGGCCGGATGGCGAGATTGCCGGAGACGTGGTGCTGATCGGTCAGGGGAGCCTGGATTTCAATGCGGAAGCGCTGGGGCGAATGCTGGTCCAACTTCAACTGCAGGGCGTCAAGTCCATTCGCGGCGACTTCATTATCGATCGTGAATGGTTTCAGCCTTCCCGCAGCGATTTGGGTCTGCTTCCCTTTGACGAGACCCCGGAGTTTCAATACAACGTGATCCCGGATGCACTGTCGTTGAATGGAAACCTGTTCCGATTGGACATGGCCTCCAATGGGGAAAGCTTTCGCGCACGCATGTCTCCCGCGCTGGACGGCGTCGCCTTGTCGCAGGACATCAGGCTCATCGAGGACAAATGTACGGACTGGGAAAATGGGTGGAGGGTTCCGGTCGTCACGCGAACCGGGCCGGCCACAGATACCGATGCAGGAACCACCCTGACAGTGCATATTCACGGAACCTTTCCAAAGAATTGTGTCGCCAGCACGGAACTGAACGTCATCGATCGGGCAGATTTCGCTGCACGTCTGATCCAGGCCAGCTGGCGCGCACTTGGGGGGCAACTACATGGTGTTGTGCGCGAACGGCTGCCGGGCGAAAAGATGGGGAACCCCGCTTTGCTGGCGTGGCATACAGGCCGCAGCCTTGCGGAGGTGGTGCGCGACATCAACAAGCGAAGCGACAACCCGGTCACCCGGGTGATGTACCTGCAACTTGGAAAAACGATTCAGGACCCTGCTGCGAAAACCACCGCAGAGCTGTCGGAGCGTGTGGTTCGCGATTGGCTTAGATCCAAAGGCATCGCCGACGATGGCGTGATGCTGGACAACGGTTCCGGGCTTTCGCGATCTGAGCGGATCAGTACTCATGTTTTGGCACGCGTCATGTGGGAGGCCTCCCGAAGCCGATGGGCGCCCGAGTTCATGGCGGCCTTGCCGATTGTTGCCACCGATGGCGGCATGCGAAATCGCCTGAAAGATAGCAGTGCGCGGGAATGGGGGCGCTTCAAGACCGGGACGCTCCGCAACACCACGGCCCTGACGGGCATGGCGCCGGGCAAAAGCGGTGAACTATTGGTCATCAGCACCATTGTCAATCACGAGAAAGCAACGAGCAAGGTTGCCCGTCCGATCGTCGATGCCATTGTCGAAGGGCTCCTCGACCGCTATTGACTGTGGGCCCGGAAATGAATTGCCAGGAGGAAATCAGTTCGCTTGACGCGTGCAAAGCGGCATGAACGCGCATGCAAATTTCATCAGCGATGCACGCGGAATGCGCCCCGAGCTCCTAGTTGACGCGAACGAAGGTTTCCCTGACCTGCCGCCGGTCACCAAAGTCGAAATGCCACCACTCCGTTCTGATACCCATGAACCCGCCAGCCTTCATGGTGTCGCGCAACAGTTGGCGGTTTCCGACCTGGAGCAGTGTCAGGGTCCCATCGGCCAGAAAGCGCGCTTCGAACTCCGGATGAGATCGCTCCGCCAGTTCATCGAAACCGCTCCCCATGTCCAGCCATGTACCGTCGGATCGCGCGATGGTGATATCCACCGCCATGCCGAACGAATGAATCGACCCACGTGCAGGATCGGCCAAGTAGATTCTCAAAGGCGTGTCTTTCAGGCGTCCCCACATGTCTTCCTGCACACGATGCGGTCGCAAGGCATCGAGCACCAGCAAGCGCAAATCCGGGTCTTTCTTGCCAAGGTAACGGGCACATTCGGCAAGTGCTTCAGCGGCGTCACGGTGCAGCCAAGCACAATCATGTCCGCCGTACAGGTCGGTGCCAGCGAAATTGTCCGTACTCGCGTACTTGAGGTCGTAAACAATCCCCGGCAAAGTGCTCAGGTGGCGGAAATGCCCGGTGGTCGCAACTTCCTCAATTCCAACGCTGGCGGGTGTTGGGGTTTTCATCGATTGATAAACTGTCCACGAGCAGGCATTTTGCATGCTTCCCTCCTGTGCCTCCAATGACCTTGGCAAAATCCTTCCCCTTCCTGACCCAATCGACGTTCTTGAACGTGCCGGCGTGCGATTCGACGCGCCGCTTTGCCATTGCCGGTGTCGCCTGGGACGGGGCCGTCACGAACCGGCCAGGGGCGCGCTTTGGTCCCGACGCGATTCGGCGTGCGAGCCATATGCTGTGCGACGGCATGCACCCGTTTTTCAATGTTTCCCCAGTGGAATCCACGACGGATCTTGGGGATTTCCCGTTGCCCAATACCGGGATCGAGGCGATGCGTGCCGCACTGATGAAAAAGGCTGCGGAGGCGATTGCGAAGCATCACATGATTTGGCTGGGTGGCGATCACTCGATCACGCTTCCGCTTTTGCGCGCCTATCGGAATGCGCTGGGTCAACCTTTGGGCATTGTGCACTTTGACGCTCATTGCGACACCTGGGCCGATCACTTTGGCGAACCCAGCGGGCACGGGACATGGGTTTACGAAGCGCTGAATGAAGGCTTGCTGATTCCGGAAGCCACGATCCAGATTGGCATTCGGTCATCGGGAGAACAGGCCACGCGTGAATATGTTGCGACGCGAGGCGGCCGAATATTTACCGCACGTGAACTGCGCGGCATGGCAGGCGCAGCATTACAGCCGATGATCCAGGAGATCCGTCAGCGCTTGGCCGGTGCGGGCAATCCAGGGATGTACCTGACATTCGACATCGACTGCCTGGATCCCGCTTTTGCGCCGGGAACCGGAACCCCCGAGCCCGGCGGGCTCTCCACCGATCAGGCGCTGACAATTCTTGAAGAGCTGGCAGAACTCCGCTGGGTGGGAATGGATTGCACCGAGGTCTCCCCGCCCTTTGATCACGCAGAACTCACCAGCAACGCTGCGTCCACTGTGGTCTGGACGCACTTGAGCGGGCTGGTCAAAGGGAACAATGCATGAGCGAGCATTTCCAATTTCACGCCGTCGAACATGCCGGGATGAAAACAGGACACAAACTCGTTGTCACTGGCGGCGTGCATGGCAATGAGATTTGCGGTCCGATTGCCATTCGGCGCATTTTGATGGACATCGAGCGCGGAGATGTCCGGATCGTGGCAGGGCAGGTGACTTTTGTGCCGGTGACAAATCCGCTGGCATATGCGCATCGGCGGCGCAATGGCGACCGAAATTTGAATCGAAATCTTTCGCCCACCAATGAGCCCAGGGATTTCGAAGATCACATCGCGAATTGGCTATGCCCACTGTTTGCGCGGCATGAAATATTGTTGGACGTGCACTCGACGACGGCCAAGAACCCGGCATTCGCAATGCTGGGACCCCCCAACAACGATGGCCCGGTTGAGCCTTTCAAGCATTACGAAAAAGAGCGGGCATGGGCGTTACGGCTCGGTGTCCACCGATTTGTGGATGGGTGGTTGTCCACCTATGCGGTCGGCGTGGAGAAGCGCCGTGCGGCCGGGCACGGGAATCCGCTAAACACGGATTCCAAGTATGGCGTGGGCACGACCGAGTACATGCGCTCGGTAGGGGGCTGCGCCATCACGCTGGAAGCCGGCCAGCACGATGCGCCAGAATCTCCGGAAGTCGCCTATCGAGCGATCCGCAACACTCTGGCGTACTTTGGCATCAGCGATGAACCGCCACCCATGCCGGTGACAGAAACCGAAAAACTCCACCTCTATCAAGTGATCGACAAAACGGACGCTGGCGACAGTTTTGCCAAGCCATGGGGCAGCTTCCACGCACTGAAAGCGGGTGACCTCATCGGCACCCGGCACGACGGGACCCCGGTGGTGGCCCCTGAGGATGGGTGCATCCTGTTTCCTGACGCCAAGGCACAGCCAGGAAATGAATGGTTTTACTTGGCGCGCACGGTTGCCTGAGTTTTTGGATCGCCAGCTTGGTTGCCAATCCTTCAAGGCTCGCTTCTCAGTTCGTTGGCTGACGCACAGGTGAATCCCCGCACGTCCACCTTCGGGAAGGCGCCGGGTTCGCTATTTCCATCAGGGTGAATTGCCAGTCACTGGCGGCGCTGTTGCGAGCCACTCGTCGAGGGCCACGTTGGCCTCGATGACACGGCTGTTCAATGACACGAGAAGTTCATTGACGGTCGCAGTACTGGCGCCCGCCACGCGTTGCATTCTTCCCGGGTTGCCAGCCAGGGTCCGCGCGTGGGCTTCAATGTCTTTACAGACGGCCGACACTCGCGGAAACCCAATGCTGGCTGCGGCCCCGCGCAAGCTGTGCGCGGTTTCCGCCAGTCCGGCCCAGTCTTCAACTTGTCGCTTGGCGCCCATGATGTCGAGCCGCTCAATGGTCTGGGATCTGAACAGGTCGATCAGGCCGCCCGCACCATCGTCTGCGGGCGCTTCACCGGGCATCGCCGGAAGCCCGCGCAAGTCGTTGAGTTGTTCGACGTCCAGCACCGACGGCAAGATCGGTGCGGCATGCTTGCGAGCCTCTGGGATGCTGGTATCGCCGGATGCAACGGCAGGTGTGGACGGGTTGATCTTTGCCAAAACGGCGGCCAAGGCGCTGACGCGGATCGGTTTCGAGAGGTAATCGTCCATCCCGGAGGCAATATAGTGTTCGCGGTCTCCTGGTAAGGCATGTGCAGTCATGGCAATCATCGGTGGGCAACTGCCACCTTTGGCGGCCCGAATCTGTCGCATGGCCTCGAGCCCGTCCATGACTGGCATCTGCACGTCCAAAAGAATGGCGTCAAATGATCCACCGGCTGCAGCCTCCACCGCGGATTGCCCATCCGCCACCAACTGCGAACGGTGCCCCAGATTGTTCAACATGCCAATGATCACGCGCTGATTGACCTCGTTGTCCTCGGCCACCAGCAGGTTCAGCGCGGCAACATTGAACAGCTTGGCTGACGTCATGGCGCGAGGATCACGCTCCGGCGGGGAGTGCATCTCACGCGAGGCTTCTGGCACGAATGGCCGTGCCGCGAAATCGCCTTGACGTTGGCCTGCGGCGGCCCTCGACAAGAGTTCGAACATTCGCATCCGGCCCGCCGGGCGCACAACAAACATGTCGTGTCGCGGCAGCGCAACCGGCGGTTCAGCGGCCAGGTCCGCACGCGCAAGCGTGGAGGCAAGGATCACAATCGCAGGCGGCAGTCCGGCGCGCTGGCGCATGGCATCCTGTGCCGACACCGCATCGGCAAAGCGGTGCGCCAGTTCCCCATCGAGCATTGCCTCCGCGACCACAATGGCGATGTTCGAGTCCTGGTTCAGAAGATTTGCTGCAATTCGAGGCTCTGCACAAACGACATCCAGACCCCAGTGACGGTAGCGGCGTGCCTGGGTTTCGCGGCGCAGTGCGTTCGAGTCGGCCAACAGCATGTGCTTGCCCTTCAACTCTGGTACATCCCGCTGCATGTATCCCCGCGCAGGGCCTTTCGCGGGCTCGGTGATGATGTGGAACAGGAATAGCGAACCTTGGCCTTCGACGCTTTCAACGCGGATGTCGCCACCCATCAGATTGACCAGACGTTTGCAGATCGCCAAGCCCAGACCCGTGCCACCGTACTTGCGCGTGGTGGACGCATCGACTTGCGTGAAAGGCTGGAACAGGGTCCCGATACGATTGGATGGGATGCCAATACCAGTATCCGCGATGGCGAATTCGAGGCGCAGGCGCGAATCCATGGTGGATCTTGCGGTGATCGATAGCGCGATATGGCCTCGCTCGGTGAACTTGATGGCGTTGGCCAGCAGGTTCAGCAGAATTTGACGCAATCGGGTGGTGTCGCCAAGCACGTAGTAAGGCACGTTTTCAGCAAGGTCAAAGACCAACGCCAAACGCTTGTCGCGCGCACGTTCCGCAACAAGTTCGAACGCTTCTTCCACCAAGGGTACGAGCTCAACGGGCACCGATTCCAACATCATCCGGCCGGACTCGATCTTCGAGAAATCCAGAATGTCATCGATGATCCGGAGAAGCGTGTCGCCAGACGCCCGGATCAGACGGATATGGTCGCGTTGTTCGTCATCGAGCGCAGTCTCTGCCAGCAAGCTGGTCATCCCGAGCACCCCATTCAACGGGGTGCGCATTTCGTGGCTCATGGTCGCAAGAAAGGCTTCCTTTGCCCGTGCCGCGTCAAGCACCCGCACGTTGGCTTCTGTCAGTTCAAGTTCTGCTTTCTTGCGATCCGTGATATCCGTGATCGACCCGGTGAATCGAGTGGCGCGGCCGTCCGATCCGTATTGAGCGATGCCGCGTGCGCGCACCCAGACGAAGTCCCCCATCAATCGGCGTACACGTGCCTCCACGTCAAAGAGCTCAGTCTCATGTTTGAACAGCCGCACCATCTCCGCTTTGAAACGCGGTGCGTCCTCCTCGTGGAGGACGTCCTTCCAATCAAAGGGGTCCGGAAATTCATGGGGGGCGAAACCCAGGATTTCCTTGAAGCGATCCGAATAGAACGGCGCGACATCACCAGACTCGGAAGCGTCCCACACGCCCTGCTGTGAAGAGCGGATGACCAGATTCTGTTGCTCCCGCTGGGCTTCCAATTGTCTTTCCAGCGCCTTGATCTGCGTGACATCGGTAATGGTGCCGATCAACCCCGCCGTACGACCGTCCTCCCCGGAAATGACCTGTTTTGCTACGATGGCTTCAATCGGATCCCCACGCGCATTGGCCAGACGGGTTTCAATGACGCCTCTGCCGTTTTCAGACACCAAAAGTGCCTGGTCATGGCTTTCGTTGACCGTGGCAACCTCGACCGGCATCAGGTCTGCATAGCGTTTCCCCAATACGTCCTCGCGTCGATGGCCCGTGAGTTCTTCCCACGCACGATTGACCGATACAAATCGGCCGGCGATATCTTTCCGGAAGATGGGATTCGGGTTGTGTTCGATCAGATCCTCGGTAAATCTCGTCTGCTCCGTCAACTTCCGCGTCATCACCTGGGCGAGGGCTTCGGCTTGCGAACGCAACCGGGTGAGCAGCCAAATCAATCCAGCCAACAGGGCGCAGCTCACCAGCCCCACCAAGAGCACCATTCGAGGTGCTTGGCTGGTCAAGCGCTGGTCGAGCGCCGGCGTCGAGACGACGTTCAACGTTGCTTCGCGGTCAATCAGTCGCACCGGTTGCGTCAGACGACGCATCGGAGAAACAGTGACCGGCTGCGCAGGGGGGATGGTTACCGATCCGTCAGTGAGGGACACGTCCAGTTCCGCGTCGTTTGCCGCGCCCTTGATGAGTGCGGACATATCGATGAGTGCAAAGACATAAGCCGGCGGCGCTCTTCTCGGCACCGGGATCCGCAAAACGCCATATGTACTGCCATCAGCTTCGAAGGCAGAAGAGAGTGCGGGCTGATCGGGACGGGTCGCGTTGAACAGTGCGGACGACTCCCATGTGCCAGCTTTCAGTTTGGCTGCCGGTCCGCGCCAATCCAACAGGACACGGTCGGCCTCCGAGTAACGCAGTCCGACAAGCCCTGGCAATGACTCCGAGTCCAATTGCAGGTCTTCGATATATCTCTGCCATCCTGCGGCATCCGATTTCAGTGGGGTATCGCCGAATGCGGCAACACTGGTCGTCACCAACCGGATGGCCCCCAACCGCTGCGAAAGGCTCTTTCTTTGCTCGACGGCCATTTCGCCGAACCGCTGCTCCGCCTCGCGGGATTGTTGTTTTGCCGCCTGCCAACCCCCGACTAACGTGGAGACCAGCAAGGCCGCAAGTACCAGCCATGGCAGTTCTATCTTTCCAGCAGTGGTCGGAACGGTGGCCTCTTTGGAAGATGCCTCCGGGATCGGATGCGGAGAACTCATGGCCGTAGATTACCCGATCCCCCGTTTCACGCCAAACGAGGGGGCCGGGAAGGGTGAATCGACAGGGAACTTGAATTGACTTTACAATTCAAAGGCTTTTACCGGGGTCTTGATCCGAAATATGCGTTTTTTGTCACTATTGCCCACGCCTCTTCGCCTGCATGCGACCCGTGCTGCAGGTGTTGCAGTGCTTACCCTCTGTTGGCCTGCGGTCGGCGAGGCGGACACCAACATCTATTCGTTTCGCGACGAAAAAGGCGTCACGCATTTCACCAACATGCCACATCTGGACCGGCGCTACAAACTGGTGTATCGCGTGCCGTCGTCGGGGGCCTACAGGCCCAACGCTTGGTCGATTCGCGCACCGTCAATGGTCGAGTTTTCGCGGCTGGTCCCGATCATCAACGATGCCGCCCGGGCCAATGGCGTGGATGCAAAACTGATCCATGCCGTCATTCGCGCCGAGTCGGGTTACAACGCCAACGCCACGTCCAACAAAGGCGCCATGGGATTGATGCAACTGATTCCAGCAACCGCTCAACGCTATGGCGTCAACGATAGCTATGATCCGCGCCAGAACATCGAGGGAGGCACCCGTTATCTTCGGGATCTGCTCAAGATGTTCAACGGCAACATGGAACTTGCACTGGCCGGCTATAACGCGGGTGAAAATGCGGTGATCCGCGCGGGCAATCGAATCCCGCCCTATGCGGAAACCCAGGCCTACGTTCCCAAGGTGCTTCACTTCTACAGAAGCCCGGATCTCGCAAAACTCTAGGGTGGGTGCGGCGTTTGGCCGAAAAAAGGCTCAGATCGTCCGCCAGACCTGGGTTTCTTAATTTTCTATGATCAAGAAAACGCCCCGTCCTGCGGGGCGTTTTCTTTTGGATCCGGATTGATCAGTCGAGCTTGATGTTTTTCTTCACGACGACGGCCTTCATCTTGTCGTACTCGGCCTTGATGTCCTTGGCAAACTCTGCCGGCGTGTTGGCGACCGGATCTGCGCCCTGTTGGGAGAGCTTTTCCTTGATTGCCGGATGATTGACTGCCTTGACCGATGCCGCATGCAACTTGTCGAGGATCTCCTTGGGTGTCTTGGCCGGGGCAATCAACCCATACCAGGCTGGGTCGTTCACTTCGGGCATGCCCAGTTCCTTGAACGTCGGGATATTGGGATAGGCGGCCAGCCGCTGGGGCGCAGCGACCGCAAGCAGTTTGAGTTTGCCAGCGTCCACTTGTGCTTTTGAAGAGGGCAAGTTGTCGAACAGGACCGGCACTTGGCCGCCGACCACGTCGATCACCGCCGGTCCTGCGCCTTTGTAAGGAATGTGCACCATGTCCGTTCCCGTGGCAGACAGGAAAAGTTCGCCCATCATGTGGCCAATTCCTGCCGTGCCCGACGTCGCAAACGAGTACTTGCCCGGGTTCTTTTTCAAGAGTTCGATGAACTCCTTGATGTCCTTGACCTGCACCTTGTCGGGATTGACCGCCAGCAGGTTGGGCACACCAACCCACTTGGTCACCGGCGCGAAATCGGTAAAGTTGTTATACGGAATCTTCGGATTCGCGGCCGGGTTGACGGCCATCGTCGAGACCGTCGCCACCCCCAGCGTGTACCCGTCCGGCGACGCCTTGGCCACTTCGTTCGCGCCAACCGACCCGCCACCACCCGCCTTGTTCTCCACGAGGACTGGTTGGCCAAGTTCCTTTGCAAGCTGGTCGGCCACGATACGGGCCACGATGTCCGTCGTGCCAGCCGGCGCGAAGGGCACAATCAATTTGATCGGTTTGTTGGGATACGCCTGCGCCTCCGCTGCGGAAGGCGCGATCAAGGCGATGATGAATCCGGCCAGCAGGCCGGCCAAGATGGAAATCCGTTGCATGTCCCTCTCCTCGTTGTGGTGAATTCCGGGTTGCGGCGAACCGCAGCGGCGCTAGGATAGAAGAATCGCCGAAAAGTTTCAGGGCAGCAATACGGTAGAACCCGTGGTTTTGCGGGCTTCCAGATCGCGGTGGGCTTGCACCGTGTCCCGCAGCGCATAGGTCTGGTTGATTTCAAGCTTGACCTTGCCCCCCGCCACCATCTGGAAGAGATCGTTGGCGGTATTCACCAGGTCGTCGCGCGACGCAATATGGGTGTCGAGCGTTGGGCGCGTGACAAACAACGACCCTTTGGCGGCAAGAACGCCGAGATCGAGCGGCTCCACCTTGCCGGAGGCGTTGCCAAACAAGGCCACCAGCCCACGCGGCCTCACGCAATCCAGCGACTTCAGGAAGGTGTCCTTGCCCACGCCGTCATACACGACTGCACATTTCCTTCCCCCGGTGATCTCGGCGACACGCGCGACAAAGTCTTCATTCTTGTAGTCGATGACGTGGTCGCAGCCATTGGCCTTGGCCAGTGCAATCTTTTCCGTGCCGCCCACCGTGCCGATGACCGTCGCGCCGAGGTGCTTTGCCCATTGACAAAGGATCAGTCCTACGCCGCCGGCCGCCGCATGAAACAGGATGGTGTCGCCTTGCTTGACGGGATATGTACGCTTCAATAAATATTGGGCCGTCATGCCTTTAAGCATCATGGAGGCGGCCTGCTGGTCGGTCACCCCCTCGGGAACTTTGACCACACGTTCGGCGGGCATCAAGCGCGCTTCCGAATAGGCGCCAATCGGGCTCGAGGCGTATGCCACGCGGTCACCCACTTTGAATTCGGTCACTCCCGGCCCCAACGACTCGACGACGCCGGCCCCTTCACGCCCGATCACGGACGGCAGCGGAATCTTGTAGAGGCCGGTTCGGTGATAGGTGTCGATGTAATTCAAGCCGATGGCGGTGTGCCTGATGCGCAACTCGCCTGGGCCGGGATCGCCGACCTCGACCGCCTCCCATTTCATCACTTCGGGGCCACCGTGTTCATGGATGCGGATCGCGTGGGTCATGGGGTGTTTCCTTTCTGTTCGTTCAGGAACTGTTCGAGCGCGTGAAGTTTCGCCGCATGGATTGCGGCGGGAATGTCTCGCCCCTTTGCGGCCCGTGCGACGGCGCCGAGGTCGAGGGACTTGAGGCGGTGGAGTGCGGACGACAACTTTCGCGCGGTGCCGCTTTGTGCAATTGAACTGTCGCCGCGAAGCCGCGCCGCGTGCGTGACGAGAATCAAGATCAAGTCGGTCGCGCGTTCTGGCCTGCGCAACGCATCCCAAGTGTCAAAAAGCGACAGCATGCTCTCTGCATCAAGCTTTGGTAGCTGACGTGCATAGGGTTCGGCGCGGACCGCCGCTGCAGCGAGATCCCGGCAATGACTTGGGACCTTCCATCGGTCGCAAAGACTTTGCGACGCATACAGGTCGAGCTGCGTACACAACGCCGCAAAGCGTACTTCCACCGGCCTTTCTAGCACCTCAAAAGACGCGGCAAATGCAAAGTCTGTTTTGGACGTGTCGAGTTCCGGCGCAATCCGCGCCAGTGCACCAGTTTTCTTGAGCACTGCGAACATTTCGTCCGACCTGTCCTCCAGCAGCCCACGCGAAATCTCCTGCCACACGCGTTCCGCCACGAGATGATCAACCTCACCTTCGTCGACCATGCCGCGCATCAGGGCCATCGTTTCATCGGCCACGCGAAAGCCGCGATCTGCAAATCGCGCAGCAAAACGTGCCACGCGCAGGATGCGCACCGGGTCTTCGGAAAAGGCGGGGCCGACATGGCGCAACACTTTTGCATTCAGGTCGCGTTGCCCGCCGTAGGGATCGATGACATTCCCAGCCTCGTCCATCGCCATTGCGTTGATCGTGAGGTCGCGGCGCGCGAGGTCTTCATCCAGCGTCACGTCGGGCGAAGCATGGATCGTGAACCCCTTGTAGCCCTTGCCGCTTTTGCGCTCCGTGCGTGCCAGCGCGTACTCCTCGTGGGTCTGCGGATGCAGGAACACGGGAAAGTCTGCGCCCACGGGCTTGAATCCCTTCGCGACCATTTCCTCAGGTGTGGCGCCGACCACCACGAAATCCTGGTCTTGTAACGGGAGTCCCAGCAACTGGTCGCGCACACTGCCGCCGACGCGGTAAATCTTCATCAGGGGTTCAGTTTCCGGGGGCCGGGCAATAGGGCTCGTCTTCCGCGACGAACTCGGTTTCAAGTTTTGCCGCCGCAATCCACGGGGCAACGCCGGGTGCATTGGCAATGGCACGGCAATACGATTGCGCGTCCTCGCTCAACGGCGGATGGTAAGTCGCAAAACGCATGGCGACCGGTGCAAACATGGCATCCGCCGCCGTAAAGTCTCCAAACAGGAATGGTCCACTGTTGCCGAATTCGCGCCGGCAGTCACCCCAAACTTGCTCGATGCGGGAGATGTCCTTGGCCGACTCTGGCGTGAGCCCTTTGCCCGGGTGCTGATTCCGGATATTCATCGGCATGGTATTCCGCAAATGTCGGTAGCCTGAATGCATTTCGCTGGCCACGGAGCGCGCCCGCGCTCGAGCGCGAACATCGGCTGGCCAAATGCCTTTTTCCGGGAAGCGGTCGGCCAGGTATTCGGCGATCGCCAGAGTGTCCCAGACGGCCAATGAAGTCGGTTGGCCGGGCTCGCCGTCCCACAATACAGGTACCAGTTTGGTGGGTGACAAACTGGCAATCTTGCCGCTCCACTCGGCGCTGTGAAACTTGAGCATGATCTCAGTGAAAGGGATGTTCATTTGTTTCAGCAATACCCATGGCCGCATCGACCAGGACGAATAGTTCTTGTTGCCGATGACCAGTGTGAGCGCCATGTCAAATTCTTTCTGGGGTTTGGTAAGCGGTTCAGCGACCTGCGCGTTCGCGCGCGGGCCCAAACGGATCTGCAAGCCCAGCAGGGCTCAGCCAGCGTGCGGCGGTGATTTCCAAGTCGTGGGGAATCAAGAACGGAAAAGGGGTATCCGAGGTATTCGGGATCCGCATCGACAGGACATTGTCGCGCGTGATGAGTTTTCCGGGCAGGTGCTCAAAAACGGTGGCCTGCAGCATGGACGCCGCAGGGCCCAGCGGCAAGATCGGACGGTGATGACCGGTCAGGCGCATGACGAGGTCCAACAATTCCCGCAAAGTGTAAATGCGGGGACCCACCAGATTCCAGGTGCCGCCTGCCGCTGCCGAGTTGGACAGGCACATCCACACGGCTTGTGCCACATCTTCCACCCAAACAGGTTGGAACAGGGCTCCCGGAGAACCCAACGGAATAACAGGAGACCAGCGCGCCAGTGACGCGAACAGATTGAGAAACTTGTCGCGCGCGCCAAACACAACGGAGGGTCGGAGCACCGTGGTTGTCAGCCCCTTGCCGTCGGCGACTTTGTGCAGTTCCGCTTCGCCCCGTTCCTTGGACTGCAAGTATTGTGAGGGTGCGGTCATGCTGGCCCCCAGCGCACTGAAATGCACCACGTGTTTGACACCCAAATTCCCTGCATGGCGCGCAACGCGGGTCGGCAATTCGACGTGTGCGGCTTCAAAGGGCGCATGCAATGTTGCAATCAGGTTGATCACAATGTCATGGCCTTCCATCGCTCGCGCCAAGTCGGAATCGCGATACGGGTCAGCGTGGACGACGCGCGCGGAAGGCAAGGTGGTCAAATGTGTGGCATTTGCTGTTCGGCGTGTTTGAACCGTGACGTTGGCGCCATTCGCCGCCAACGCGCCGGCGATCGATGTGCCGATGAATCCGCTGCCACCGAGAAGAAGTACGCGGGTTCCTGCCTTCATTTTGACGCAGCCAATGCCACCGGCCCCAGGCTGGAAACCGCCCCAACGCCGTCACGTTTGCCCGGTACCCGGCCCAGGATGTCGGTCAGGCGAATCTTTGTGTTGCCGGATTGACGCGCGTAATACCAAGTGTTTGCCATGACGTTTTTTACGTAGTCTCGGGTTTCATTGAAGGGGATTGTCTCCGCGTAAATCGCGCCTTCCAGCGTTGAATCTGCACGCCAACGCCGCGCACGGCTCGGCCCGGCATTGTAGGCCGCAGTGGCTAAGACCGGGTGACCGAGGTCGTCCAGCACATGTTTCAAGTAGAACGTGCCCAATGCCAGATTCACCGGCACTTCAGTGAGATTCCGTGCGACCTGCGGTGCAATTCCGACCCGTGTAGCCGCCCAGCGGGCGGTCGCCGGCATCAATTGCATGAGCCCCGCCGCACCCACGCGCGATTTTGCGCCCACCATGAAGCGGCTCTCCTGGCGGATCAACCCATAAACCCATGCTTCGTCCAGTCCCCAGTTCTTTGATTGCGCCGAGAGATCGTCCCGATAGGGCATGGGATAACGCTGCGCGTAATCATGCATGACCAAAGTGATCAGACTGCCGGATGGCCGCCTGCCATTCGCGAAGCGCCTCATTGCGCAACTCCAGCCGGTAGAGGGCCAA
Source organism: Usitatibacteraceae bacterium (assembly GCA_044228625.1). GTDB lineage: Bacteria > Pseudomonadota > Gammaproteobacteria > Burkholderiales > Usitatibacteraceae > UKL13-2. The sequence continues at coordinate 15,449 of JBGAUM010000069.1, forward strand.
TGCGCGTGCAACGCCTCGGCGAGCGGCGAAATCGGCCAGATCTTGTTCATTCGGTGTCCATCCTTTCCACAAGGGTTCGACAGGAATTCCGGACTCTTCAGCGGCCAGCAAGCCGTAAAAGCTCGCGTCGCGGGCCAACGCGGTTCGCATCTCGGCCGCGCCCGCGACATTTCCCAAGGCGGCTTCCGCGCGAGACAGCCAATAGCGCCACGCCGGGTCGCGCTGCTCGCGGACATCCATCGATTGAATGGACGTTTTCACGCTGGCCCAATCCCCCTGGCGCAATGCCGCGCGAATCTTCCAGGCGCATTGTGCCGCGTTCAGTGCGTGGGGCTCCGCAAGCTTGAACCATTCAAGCGCCCGGTCTTCATGCTGCATGGCCGCATGCAAGCCTATGCGTGCGTAGGCCTCCCGTCTTTCAACTTCGGGTAAACCCTTGCCATGGCGTTCCAGCAGAAGGGCCGCGCGTACTGCGTCGGCACGCGCCATGCGGGTGACAGCAAACAAAAAAAGTTCCAAACTGGCACGCGACTTCAGGTTGGGTTTCTCTTTCTCAAGCCAACCGCCCGGATTGATTCCAATACTCGCGGTGTGCCGCTCAAAAGCGGGAGGAAGACCATCGATCAACGCCGCACTGCGCCGGGCATCTGCGATCTGGTTCTCCTCCAGCAATCGGCGCACACGGCCCCACCATTCTGCAGATGAAAGCCCGACGACGGCGCGCGCACTACTGAAAAAGTCATAGCAGGCGTCCGGCAACGGGGAACCGGAATTCCACATTGCCCTGGCTTCCGCCTTGATGTCGCTGTCTTGCCGCTCCAGTCGGGCGCGAAGGTGATGACAGACGATTTCGGAATCTTCCAAGCCTAGCTTGGGAAGCTCCGACAGAAACAATTCCCAACTCGATTGACGTCCAAGGGCTTTCAGCCAATCGCGCCGGAGGTTATCCGCCAATGGTGAGTCGACGTGCTTGGAAAGGAACGCTTTGACGCCGTCGGCCTCCACAACCGCGTCACTTCGTGCTGATTGAAGCGTGGCGGACAGGTACCAGAACTCGGGGTAGTGGGCGAGCACGTGGGTGCTGATTCGGAATGCCTCTCGGTGCGCTGCCAACGACTTTAAGTCTCGACGTTCGTAAGCCTGCGCGGCGGCAAGTAGCGACTGCTCCTGCGTTGTGAGGTTGCCATTCTTGACCTGCGGCAGGGCCGCGAGTGAAGGATTGTCCGACATCAATGAAAGGGCTATAAGCGCAGCGTAAAAAACCGCCACGGCAACGCGCCGGAAGGGTCCGTCCGCACGTACCGGACGCACGCTGGAAGGCGAACCGGGGGGCTTGAATGACGATCGGGCGGGCATGGTCAAACGGATTATGATCGCGGCATGGTGTGGAAATTGTATGTCACGTGGGGGTTTGTCCTTCTCTTGGCGTGATTTCCGTTTTTGACCTCCACTTAACGAATCGGTTGCCTTATGGATCTTTCCGACCCCTTCTTTTGGGCCGCGCTGGCCAAGATCATTGGTATCAACATCGTCCTTTCCGGGGACAACGCGGTGGTTATTGCCCTGGCGGCCCGCTCACTGCCCCCTAAACAACAAAAGCAGGCCATTTTTTGGGGCAGTGGTGCGGCCATTGTCATGCGCATCGTGCTTACACTGTTTGCCGTGGCATTGCTGGACATCAACTGGCTCAAGATCATCGGCTCGCTCTTGTTGCTCTGGATCGGTGTCAAGCTTCTTGCCGGGGACGACGAAGAAGGCGAGGACAAGATCAAAGGGCACCACTCCTTGATTGCTGCGGTACGCACCATCCTGATCGCCGATTTGGTGATGAGCCTGGACAACGTGATCGCGGTGGCGGCAGCAGCCAAAGGCAGCACCATCCTGCTGGTGATCGGACTGGCGATCAGCATTCCGCTCATCATTTATGCCAGCACCCTTCTGATCAAGCTCATGGAGCGGTTCCCCGTGATTATCACCATCGGTGCCGCATTGATCGGGTGGGTGGCCGGAGAAATGGCATGGGAAGACAAGGCCATCGCATCCTTTACCAGCCACTTTCCCAACTGGGTCGAATACATCGTGGCAGGCGTCTGTGCCGGATTGGTGATCGTGGTCGGACGCCAGCTGGCCAAAACTGCCGCGGAGTCAACCTTGCCGGAGTCCAAGGCGTCTTAGAAGTCTCATCGATACATAACGGAATCATCCTGGAGGGCATATGAATCGCATTGCAATGTCAAAAAAACTGGGTGGCTTGGGTTTTCTGGTGGCTGGCGTTTTGGCGGTCACCGTACCGGGTGGGGCTCTTGCGCAAGCGTGGGAACCCACCAAATCCGTCGATTTCGTCGTGCCCGCGGGGACCGGCGGCGGCGCGGACCAGATGGCACGACTGATCCAGGGGATCGTGACCAAGCACAGTCTCATGAAGCAGCCTTTGATCGTGGTCAACAAGGGCGGCGGCGCGGGCGCCGAAGGGTTCCTGGAGGTCAAGGGCGCGAACAAGGACCCGCACAAGATCATCATCACCCTGTCGAATCTGTTCACCACTCCGTTGGCCACCGGGGTGCCGTTCAACTGGAAGGACATGACCCCGGTGAAGATGATGGCCTTGGACCAATTCATTTTCTGGGTCAATGCGGATACCCCCTACAAAACCGCCAAGGAGTACATCGATGCAGCGAAGGCTGCGGGCCCCGGCAAGATGAAAATGGGCGGTACCGGGTCCAAGCAGGAAGACCAGATCATTACAGTCGCCATCGAGAAAATCACCGGCTCCAAGTTCACCTATATCCCTTACAAGGGCGGTGGCGAAGTGGCAGTGCAGTTGGTGGGCAAGCACGTCGATTCCACGGTCAACAACCCGATCGAGGCGGTTGAACAATGGCGCGCCGGGAAGGTGCGGCCGCTGTGCGTGTTCGACGACACGCCGATGCCCTACAAGGCCAAGGTGACTGCGACGCAATCGTGGGCAGACATCCCCACCTGCAAGAGCCAGGGCATGGACGTGGATTACCAGATGCTGCGCGGCATCTTCATGCCGCCGGGTGTGACCAAGGAGCAGGTCGCCTATTACGTGAACGTGCTCAAGAAGGTCATGGAGACGCCCGAATGGAAGGATTTCATGGAGAAGGGCGCCTTCTCGCAAACCACGATGCAGGGTGACGAGTTCACCAAGTGGGTGGCCAAGGAAGAGAAGCGCCACGAGAGCCTGATGGCAGAAGCCGGATTCCTGGCCAAGAAGTAACGATGCAAGCTGTAGTGCGGCAACCGGGGTGCCGTGGGCGCCCCGGACAATAACAATCGACCGCAAATTCATACTAAGGAGGAGTCTTGAGCGAGACAAACGAATCCGGGGATGTCCCGGGCCGGTCTGCCACATCGGTGCGCACAATGGACCTGGTCACGGCGGCGCTGATTTTCGCCATCGGCGGAATCGTGGTCTGGGACAGCATGCGACTGGGCGCGAAATGGGGAGCGGATGGGCCCGAGGCCGGCTATTTCCCGTTCTACATCGGCTTCCTCCTT
>JBGAUM010000070.1:0-19649 GCA_044228625.1 Usitatibacteraceae bacterium
ATTTGACCGCCCGGACGGTCGAATTGCGGAGGTATCTTTGACTTCGACGCCAAATCCGAGCGTCTTCTTGAAGTCAACCGGCTGACCGAAGACCCCGCCGTCTGGAACGATTCGAAACGCGCCACCGAGCTTGGCAAGGAAAAGCGCGCGCTGGACGAAGTCGTGGGAACCCTTTCCACGTTAACCACGGGATTGAAGGATGCGCGCGAGTTGTTTGACCTGGCCAAAGGGGAGAACGACGACGCAACGATACTTGCCCTGGCGGATGACGCCAAATCCTATGAGGAAAAAGTTGCCGGGCTCGAATTCCGCCGCATGTTCTCCAACCCGATGGACCCGAACAATTGTTTTGTCGACATCCAGTCGGGCGCCGGCGGAACCGAGGCACAGGACTGGGCCTCGATGCTGATGCGCCAGTATTTGAAGTACTGCGAACGCAAGGGCTTCAAGACCGAGTTGCTCGAGGAATCCGCGGGCGACGTGGCCGGAATCAAATCCTGCTCGATCAAGGTGATCGGCGATTACGCCTACGGCTACCTGCGCACCGAAACCGGCGTGCACCGGCTGGTCCGCAAGTCGCCTTTCGATTCCTCCGGCGGCCGCCACACTTCCTTCGCCAGCCTGTTTGTGTACCCGGAGGTTGATGACTCGATTGAAATCGAGATCAACCCGGCGGACCTGCGCATCGATACGTTCCGCGCGTCGGGTGCAGGCGGTCAGCACATCAACAAGACCGATTCCGCTGTGCGCATCACCCATGCGCCAACCGGCATTGTCGTGCAGTGCCAAAACGACCGCTCGCAACATCGCAACCGCGCGGAAGCCATGTCGATGTTGAAAGCCAAGCTCTACGAACTGGAACTGCGCAAGCGCCAGTCGGAAGCGCAAAAGCTGGAAGACTCCAAGACTGACATCGGCTGGGGCCACCAGATCCGCTCCTATGTGCTCGACCAATCGCGCATCAAGGATCTGCGCACCAACCACGAGACCGGCAACACCCAAAAAGTGCTGGATGGATACCTCGATGAATTCATCGAGGCCAGTCTGAAGCAAGGCGTGTGATGAAGGGGCCGCTGCTCGTCGCATTGATCGTGGCGGTGACAGGCCAGGTGCTTTATCACGTCACCCAAAAGAGCGTTTCGCCGGGCGCACATCCCGTGTTGTCGCTGTTGGCTTTCTACCTCGTCGCCGCCCTGGCTACACTTCCGCTGTTCTGGATGTACCCTATTGAAGCACCCGTTTCAGCCGAACTTGGCAAACTCAACTGGGCCGTGGCGGGCGTGGCCGTCAGCATCGTCCTGATCGAAATAGGATTCCTGCTGGCCTATCGTGCGGGCGGGGAACTCTCCTCCGCGTTCGTAATGACTGCCGCCGTGGTCGCGGTATCAACCCTGGTGGTTGGCGTGCTGGCCTTCAACGAATCCATCAGTCTTTCCAAATTCGCCGGCATCGGCCTTTGTCTTGCCGGCATCGGCCTCGTCAGCGGACGATTTTCATAATCCCATTCCATTCCCAATCGCCATGTCAGAACCCACCACCCCACCCGTCGACGAAAGCCACGTCATCGCCGAGCGGCGCGCCAAGCTAGCGGCCCTGCGCCAAGTGGCGCCCCAAGGTGTTGCTTTTCCAAATGACTTCAGGCCTGAACACCTGGCTGCAGACCTTCATGCGGTACATGGAGGCAAGGACAAGGCGGCGTTTGAAAATTCGCCCCACGCCGACGTCAAGGTCGCCGGTCGCATCATGCTCAAGCGCTTGATGGGCAAGGCCGCCTTTGTCACGATTCAGGACTCTTCGGCCCGCCTTCAGCTTTACGTCAAGAAGGACGAAGTTGGCGAGGAGGCATTCGAAGCTTTCAAGCGTTTTGACCTCGGCGACATCGTCGGCGCCGAAGGCTACATGTTTCGCACTAACAGCAACGAACTTTCCGTGCATGTGAAATCCATCCGGCTGATCGTAAAGTCGGTGCGCCCATTGCCGGAAAAATTCCACGGCTTGACCGACACCGAGCAGCGCTACCGCATGCGCTATGTCGACCTGATCGTCAACCCGGAAGTGCGCGAGACTTTTGTGATCCGCTCGAAAGTCGTTCAGACCATTCGCGAATTCATGGTCGCTGCGGGATATCTGGAAGTGGAAACGCCGATGATGCACCCGATTCCCGGGGGCGCTGCGGCAAGGCCTTTCAAGACGCACCACAATGCGCTGGACATGGAGTTGTACCTGCGCATCGCGCCAGAGCTTTATCTGAAACGCCTGGTGGTGGGCGGACTTGAGCGCGTGTTCGAGATCAACCGCAACTTTCGCAACGAGGGCATGAGCGTCCGGCACAACCCGGAATTCACGATGATGGAGTTCTACATCGCGTGGCGCGACTACGAACACCTCATGACTTTTACGGAGGAATTGCTGCGCAACGTGGCCACGCGTGTCCTTGGAAAAACGACGCTCACCTATGGTGATCACGAGATCGACTTCGGCAAGCCTTTTGATCGGCTGACCATGGTCGATGCTGTCAAGAAGTACGCGCCGGAATTGGCAGGCATCGACTTCAACGACAAGCCTACCTTGATCAAGCATATCCATGCGGCCGGCGAAGGCGCAAAAGCCACCGACACGATCGGCACCCTGCAATTGAAGCTGTTTGAAGCGGTTGCCGAGTCGAAGCTGATCCAGCCGACATTTCTGGTCGCCTATCCGGCCGAGACGTCGCCCCTGTCGCGTCGCAATGACCATAACCCGGCCATCTGCGATCGGTTCGAATTGTTTATTGCGGGGCGTGAAATCGCGAACGGCTTTTCTGAGTTGAACGACCCGGAAGACCAGGCCGAGCGTTTCATGGAGCAGGTCAAACAAAAAGATGCAGGCGACGCCGAGGCCATGCATTACGACGCGGACTATGTACGCGCCCTCGAATACGGATTACCCCCGACTGCGGGCGAAGGCATCGGCATTGATCGCTTCGTGATGTTGCTGACCAACTCGCCATCCATCCGCGACGTGATCCTTTTCCCCCAAATGCGGCCTGGGGATTTGTAAACGAATCTGGGGTTTGCCGCGTTTTGGAATGCTATGATGCAAATGGACCCCGGCTTACCGAATCGAAAGGAGCTCACATGAAAAAGTTCGCAACATTGCTGGCCACCGGTTTGTTGATTGCGGCAGGCACTGCAAGTGCCGCATGTGACAACTGCGGAACAGTCACCGAGATGAAAACCGTTGAAGTAAAAGGCGAAGGATCAGGCGTGGGTGCAGTGGCGGGTGGTGTCATTGGCGGAGTACTTGGACATCAGGTGGGTGGAGGCCGCGGCAAAGACGTTGCGACCGTCGCCGGCGCCGTCGGTGGCGCGTATGCCGGCCACCAGATCGAAAAAAACGCCAAGAAGAAAACGCAGTATCAGGTCATCGTGAAAATGGAAAATGGCACGACCCGTTCGTTTACCTACAACGCGGCGACCGCGTTCAAAGTGGGCGACAAGATCAAGGTGGAAAACAACAAATTGGTTCGGCTCTGATCAAGCCTTGCCCTTGCAAAAAAGGCCCGCTCTAGCGGGCTTTTTTTGTTCAGTTGATAACGCCCCTTGGCGGGAGCGCGGATTCATTTGAGCTTTATTACCAACTGCGGTCGCACACGGTGCTCGTCGCGATCGATGGGCGCAGGCAAGTTTCCGACAACCCTTGCACCACAAGACAAGTAAAAGGGAAGCGCGTGGGGATCGGAATCAATCTTGAGGGTATTGAGCGACAGGCTTCGCAAGCGATCCAGCCCCGCCTGAAGCAAGGTTCGCCCAACGCCTTGGCGCATGAACTCCGGGGCGACCCACAAATGTGACAACTCTGCGGACTGTCCGGCGACCTCAATCTGGATGACACCGATCGCCTCGCCAGCCACATCCGCCACTGCTGTCCAGTGCCGCGTGATGGAGTCTTCACTGATGGTGAGGTCACGTCGCCAAGCCTCCATTTGCGCTTCTGAATAGCCCCAAAACGCCTTCCCGCGCGTCGCCAATTGCGTTAGAAGAGGGGATTCAGACGGAAAAGCCATCCTCACGGCAAACGTCACGGGCCATCCACTCGTGAGAGAAACGCCCGCACGTGGGCCGCCACGTCCTGCGGTGCTTCGATTTGCGGGTAATGGCCGATACCGGGCAGCTCATCCAATGTGCCTTTTCCAACCACCTCTTTCCATCGCGCCACCATATGTGCGCCGGAGATCGGATCGGCCAAGCCATTGATCAGGGCCAGGGGACACTGCGCTTCCACCAGCGCGCCAACCCATCGCGCCCGATGGGCCTGACGTTCGGGAATGTACCGAATCAGGCGATGCATCAGTCGGTGGCCGCCACTTTCTCGAATCAAATGCCAGAATCCCTCCAGGTCGCTTTGGTGTGGCGGAGTTTGGGGGCCGAAGATCGACCGCATGGATCGTTCAAACGCCCGCCGATTGAAGGCGAAGGACAAAAGCGGGCCAAGCGGCGTCAGCAGCAACCGCTGAATCACGAGCGGACGATGCGTTTCCGGAAACAGCCCCCCATTGAGCAGCGATGCACTCCGAATGCGTCTCACGCTTCTGGCGTTATCGCGGGCCAACAACTCTTGCGCGACGGTGTCCCCGTAATCGTGCGAAAGCATATGGAAGGCAACAACACCACACGCGTGCAATACGGCTTCCACGACATCGGCTTGCCCGGCAATCGTGTAATCGTGTTCGCGAGGCTTGCCAGAAAACCCAAACCCCAGAAGATCCATGGCCACCAGCCGATGGCTCACCTGAAACAAGTCCCAAGTGGGTGCCCAGTCCCAGCTTGATGTGGGAAAGCCGTGGATCAGCACCAGGACCGGCTTGGCCGCATCCTCCGGAGACGCCGACAATGAATCGCGCACAAAAATGCGATGGCCGCATGCATCCAAACAACGGCCTTCTGCCCGCCATCCCTCTACGGTTCTCAATCGCTCACCCGCAATCCGTCTTGATCCGCTGTCAGCGCGGCATCTGGATTACTCGAGCTTTTCCTTGGCTGCCTCGATATCCAGCACTTCCATCGCGTCGCGCGGCTTGAGCTTGATTGCCTTCTCATACAAAGCGACTGCCTTGTCCTCGCCCTTGTCGCCCATCAGCATCATCAGGCCGTTGCCATATTCGATATGGGCAATGGGCGATGCGGGGTTCAGCTTGATGGCTTTTTCGTAGTGCTCGATGGAGGCCTCCTTGTTGGCACCATACGTCAGCTTGCCAATCATGGCCCCCACTTTGTCGATGATCTCCGCATGGTAAGCACCCATCGCGGTATGCGCATCCGCATGCTTGGGATCAAGCTTCAATGCGGTTTCCAGCGCCGTCTTGATCTTGCCGCCATAGCCTTCCTTCAAGGCCTTCACGACGGAAATGCTTTGGCTGTACCGACCCGCCGCATAGGCGAATTGGTAAAACGCATTGGCGTTCTTGGGCTCTTTTCTCATGAGCGACTCCGCCATGGCCATTGCATCCTGGAAGAGCTTCACCTTTGCGGCGTCCCTTTTTTCCAGGTGTGTCGCGTAAATTGACGTGGCCTTGAGCGCAACGGTGGCGCCCTCCCCTTTTTCCGAGGCCTCCGCGAAATTTCCGGCATGGAAGGCGCGCCACGCCTCCTGTTGCATGGCATCTTTGGGATAGGGCTCGCCATCCCCCTTGTGCAGCGCATCCCAATGCTTTTTCAGGGCATCCCCGGAATACGTGATGCCCTTTTGATCGTGCGGAAATTTGTTCCACTTGGCCATGCGGTTCTCCTCGTCGCTCAGGAATTGTAATTGCTCATCAAATGGTCGAGATGCGCGCGCGCGGATCCGCGCATGAAGGGGGCGATCAATGCCATGACTTGCGCCACGCCGCGGGACAAATGCTCGTCCTGAACGATTTCGGTCTGCAGCCGATTCAATCGGGGCGCACTCAAATGTTCGTAGTTGAGCCAGAACGTGGCCACGACAAGGACGTTCTCAGCCAGCGCTCGGATCTCGCCCTCGCTGGCCTTCATGGCTTTCAGCCCTGCGAGCGCCTCGCACAGGTTGATGATGGCGCCACGCTTGTGGCTGATGATAATGTTGAAATGAGATTTCAATTTCGCATCGCGCGCCAGAAGATCATTCAAATTCCGGTACAAGAATCGGTAAGCCCAGATCCGCTCAAACATCAAATGAAGATAGAGCCAAAGGTCCTCCATGGCACTGGCCGCATCGGTCACCGGATTGGGCTCGATGTCGATCGACTTTTCAAACTGCGCAAACAGGTGATGGATGATCTCGTCCTTGTTCCGGAAATGGTAATAAAGGTTGCCGGGACTGATATTGAGCTCATCCGCGATATGGCCTGTCGTGACATGGGCCTCGCCACGCTGGTTGAACAATTCAAGACTGGCGGAAAGGATTCGCTCGCGCGTCCGCTCGGCACGGGATAACGGTCGATCTGGCGGAGGGCTCATGGATGAATTATTACACTGTGACCCAGCCCACCCGGCAGACTTTTCCACGTTTGCTGAGCGTCATGAATTCCTGCCCACCTATTGCCAGAGCAGTCCCTAGAGGAGGATGATCCTGTTACAAATCAGGCTCAAAGCCTGAAAAACAGGCAGCGCACACACATCACGCAATGAGGACACCCAAGGAGCCGGAACCCGGCGAAAAGCGCTTTTGGGCGCGTGTGCTGCCGCTGCGCCTGCGCCACCCGCTCCCTTTGGTGTTTGCCGCGATCATGGCGATTGTGGCAGTCTCGATTTACCTTTTGATGGCCCAGGCGCAACGCAGCCTGATCCAGCACGAGGCCGTCAAAATTGCGGAGATTGTCACAGGACAGGCGCTCGCGTCGCGCACCGTCTACACGACCCAAGTGGCGGACAAACTCACTTTGGATGGAACTGGATCGGCGACGGATTTTCATGAACGTCCGGGATATGTGCCGATTCCTGCGCAGTTCCTGAAGTTCGTCGGCCAGGAGTCTGAGCGCAGCGGCGAAGGCCTCTACCGCTACCGCCCGCTGTCGAAGTGGAACCTGGAACCGACCCAAGGCCTGCGCGACGATTTCCAGAAATGGGCGTGGCAGCAACTGGAGGCCCAGGATCCGCCGGCACCGCATGGCGCGGTCCCCTGGACACCAGTGTGGAAGATTGAATCCGGCCCAACCGGCAGTGTCCTGCGCTACATGCGCGCCGACCCGGCCGCGAAAGAGGCTTGCGTGAATTGCCACAACGCAACCGAGCAACTGCCCGAAGTCGTAGAAATGCGAACCCGGGCCGGTACGCCCACCGGGAAACAGTGGGTGCTCCACCAGTTATTGGGCGCGATCGAGGTCCAGGTGCCGCTGAACCGGGTCGAAGCAATCGCCGCGGCCCAAACGGCCGAGACGATGCGGCTGGTGATGGCCGTGAGCCTCCTGGGCCTGCTGGCCGCCTCGTGGTTCGCGTACCACGACACGCGCAAGAGCCAGGCGACGGCCAATGCCTACGAGATTCAGGCGCGCTACGACGCGCTGACCGGCCTCCCAAACCGCCTGCTGCTCAAGGAGCGCACCGAGGAAATGATCAAGCGCGTCTCGCGCGAGTCCACCTATGGTGCGCTGATCTTCCTCGACCTGGACGACTTCAAGAACATCAACGATTCGCTCGGCCACACCGCGGGCGATTCGGTGCTGCGCGTGACCGCACAACGCCTTGCAAACGGCGTGCGCCAGACCGACACCGTGGGCCGCTACAGCGGCGATGAGTTCGTGATCGTGGTCGATGGCATATCGCAGCCGGCGGACGCCTCCGAGATCGCGCGCAAGATCATGGCGAGCGTGACCGAGCCGCATTCCTTGTCCGAGCACGACGTGATCGTCTCCGCCTCGATCGGCATCGCCTGTTTCCCCAACGATGGCACGGATGCCGGTTCACTTCTCAAAAATGCGGATGCGGCGATGTACCGCTCCAAGGAGAACGGCCGCAACCAGGTGAGCTTTTTTTCCTCGGACATGAATGCCAAGGCGCTCTACAAGCTGGGGATGACGGCAAAACTGCGGCAGGCCATCGCGCGCGGAGAACTGGAATTGTTCTACCAGCCCAAGCTGTCGCTGCTCGACCAGCGCGTAACTTGCGTGGAGGCGCTGGTGCGCTGGCGCCACCCGGAATTTGGTCTGCTCACCCCCGACAAGTTCGTGCACCTGGCGGAGGAATCCGGGCTCATCGAGCCGCTGGGCGAATGGGCCATGCGCGAGGCGCTGGAACAACTGGCGCGCTGGAAGAAACGCGGGCTTCCCATCCAGCAAGTGGCGGTCAACGTTTCCGCGCGCCAATTCAACCGTCCGAACTTCGTGCAAAGGCTCAAGGACATCCTGGCCGAATCACAGGCCAGCCCCTCGAGCTTGGAGATCGAGATCACCGAAAGTGCGGTGATCCGCGAACCGGACAAGGTGGAACAGATCATCGCCGCCATCCATGCACATGGCGTGTCGATCGCGATCGACGACTTCGGTGTGGGCCACTCCTCGCTCAACTACCTGAAGCGTTTCCGTATCAGCACATTGAAGATCGACAGTCACTTGTCGACGGCCTGCCGCAGGACGAACATGACCGTGCCATCTCCGATGCCATCGTGGTGCTGGGCAAGGCGCTCAAGCTCAAAGTGGTGGCGGAAGGCGTGGAAAACGAGGCGCAGCGCGACTATCTGGCGCGCGCCGGATGCGATGAAATGCAAGGGTTCCTGTATGCCAAGCCTCTGCCGGCGGCAGAAGCCGAAGCGTTCCTGAGCGCCCGCTTCGAAGACACCGTGCGCCTGAAAAACCCGCCGGGGGCCTAGCGCCCGCGATTACGCCGCAGCGCGGCGGCGGACGAATTTCTCCAAGTCGGCAATGGCGTCCCCCAGGTCGATTTCCGCATTCCGCAAACTCTGGCGTGGGCTGGGCTTGCCCTTGCGCGCCCACCGATGATCCAGCGTGCGCGACTCGTCGTTCAACGCGGCAAGATCAAGCTGGATGCCGTGCTTGGCGAGCACGGGCTCAAGCTCGTGCCGGCGCTTGAGGAGGTCCTTTCTGGTCTTTTGGTACGCGTGCTCGCACACCTTGCGGCGCGTGGCATAGCTGAACAGGTTGGTGAAGAACATTTCCGCGTCATCGCTGGGCGGCTCGAACAGCACGACGTCTGCGTCCTTGAACTGGGTGACGTATTTCTGCAGGCCGACTTGCATGCGCGAATGGATGATGGCGCGGAAAGTCTGCGACAACACTGTCGGCAAACCACCTTCCACCAGCTTTTCCAGTTCCTGCCTGCCACGGCGCTTGGCGCGATTGGCGTCGAACGGCACGAGCGGGTTCACGCATAGCACCAGGCGCGCGCCTTCTTCCAGCGCCACCGAGGCATGAAGGGTTTTCTTCAACGCACCGTCGACAAAGTGGTGCCCGTCGATTTCGACGGGCGGGAACAATCCGGGCAATGCGGCGGATGCCTGCACCGCGCGCGAGATGGGCACGTGGTCGAAACCCGGCCCGCCGAACCGCACGGTTTCGCCGGTATCGAGGTCCGTGGCGATCGAGTAAAGCTTGTGCTTCAGCTGGCGGAAATCGTCGGTGCGCCCCGGTTCGCTGAAGGCAGCGTGAAGATACTGGCGCAATGCGTCGTTGTCGAACATGCCGGTTGGCAGCGCGCGCGTCAGCGCCGCGAAACTTTCGACGGCGCTGCGCCGGATTGGATGGGTCAGGTAACGCCACAGCGCCTTGAGCAGCAGCGGCGGCACGGTGCGGGCACGACGCCAGTATTCCCGGTACGCGGGCCGCAGGAAAATTTCCGGCTTCAGGGGGCCGAGGTGCTTGTCCGTGGACTTGTTTTCAATGAACGACTGGAAAATCTCGGCCGGCTTGAGCCCGTTGGCCAAGGCCGCCGTGATGACGCTGCCGGCCGACACGCCAACATACACGTCCATCTCATTGAGGTCCAGGCCGACGAGGGACTCGTCGAGCGCCATCAGCACGCCGACCTCGTACATCGCGCCCAGCGGCCCGCCCCCGGCCAGCGCCAGACCGCGCTTGGGTCGCGCCGCTGCCCTTCTGGAGCGCGATTTCGCGCTTGCAGGAGCCTGCGCATGTGGGTCGGGCGCCACGGGCTGCGGTTTGATCAGGCGTGCCATCTGGCGGTCTCCTCGCACTTCGATGATTTGTTTCTTTTCAACGCAACAATGGGGCGCCCTTTCGGTGTGCCCCATTGTTCTTGCTTCCCTGATTCTGCCGGGAAAACCCGGTCAAAAGTACAACGACTACACGCGAACGCCGCGCTTGTTGAGCTGCGTCAACGCCTTTTGCAACTCGCTCATGCGCGCCTGCAATTCACGGACGTTTTGGGCGCTCGGAATGCCAAACGTATTCAAAGTCTTGGCCACACGCGCTTCGAAGACCTGCTCAATGCGGGTGATCCCTTCCTTGGCGTTGGCGTTTGCAGCATTGATCGTGCCAGTCACGTTTTTCTTGAAGGCTTTCTGCTGTTTCGTGGCAAAGGCCTGGACTTCCTTGGCGACTTCGCGGGCCTTGGCTTCTGCCTGCTTCTGCACTTCGGCCTGCATTTTCTGGCCTTCCTTCACGAACACGTTGGCCTTGCCCAGCAGGTTTTGCGCGGTTTCCGCGGTGATTTGCGAGAGACGCTCGGTTTCATGCGCAATGGCGCCGTAAATCTTGAGGGCTTCACCCTGGGCCTTCTTTGCAGCTCCCAGTCCAGCCAAAACAACCTTGTGGGCGACGCTGCCATCAACTGGGGCGGCCTTCGTGGTGGCCTTGCGGACCACGCGCTTGGGCGATGCGGCCTTTTTGGTCACTTTCTTGACGGTCTTGGGGGTGGGTTTGCGAGTTGCCATGTGGAGCTCCTGATCGATAGGTGGGGTACTGGAACCGAGTCTAGGCGCGCCTTTTAGAGCGTTCACACTAAAGCCCAGAAGTCAGACCGGCCATTGTGCAGCGCAATATCCCGTCATGTTGCGCATTTGCCTGCACTCGATTGATGCCCCTTGGCAAAGCCCGGTAAGATTCGCCAAGACTGCGTCATTTCCCTATAAACACAATATTCCCAAGAGGACCCCGCCATGACCTATTTCGTGACCGGCGCCACCGGCTTTATCGGCAAATTCCTGGTGCAAAACCTGCTGAAACGCGAAGGCACCATTTATGTGCTGGTGCGCAAGGAATCGGTGAAGAAGCTGGAAAAAATTTACCCTTGGTGGGGGTTGGACGCGAATCAGAAACGCATCGTGCCGGTGGTGGGCGACCTGGGCAAAGCCAAATTGGGCATTTCGGCGGCCGACATGACCAAGATGAAGGGCAAGATCAAACATTTGTTCCATCTGGCCGCGATCTATGACCTCTCCGCCGACGCTGAGAGCCAACGCGTGGCCAACATCGACGGCACGCGCAATACGGTGGAATTCGCCGACGCCGTCAAGGCCGGCTGCTTCCATCACACCTCGTCGATTGCCGCCGCGGGCCTCTACGACGGCACGTTCCGTGAAGACATGTTCGAGGAAGCCGAGGAACTCGACCATCCCTATTTCCGTACCAAGCACGATTCCGAAGGCATCGTTCGCAACGAGTGCAAGACGCCGTGGCGCGTCTATCGCCCGGGCATGGTGGTGGGCCATTCCAAGACCGGCGAAATCGACAAGATCGACGGACCCTACTACTTCTTCAAACTGATCCAGAAGATGCGCGACATGCTGCCCAAGTGGATGCCCACGGTCGGCATCGAGGGCGGGCGCATCAACGTGATCCCGGTCGATTACGTCGTGGACGCCATGGACCACATCGCGCACAAGAAGGGGCTCGACGGTGCCTGCTTCCACCTGACCGACCCGGAGCCGATGCGCATCGGCGAGATCCTCAACATGTTTGCCAAGGCTGCCCATGCCCCGCAGATGACCATGCGTCTGAACGCCAAGATGTTCAGCTTCGTTCCCAGTTATGTGCTGCAAGGCATGATGAGCGTGGCCCCGGTCCGGCGTGCGCGCAACCAGATCCTCAACGACCTCGGCATTCCGAAGGACGTCTTCAGTTTCATCAACTACCCGACCAAGTTTGACAACCGCGACACGGTCAAGGCGCTGAAAGGCTCCGGCATCAGCGTGCCAAAACTGGAGACCTACGCCTGGCGTCTGTGGGATTACTGGGAACGCCACCTCGATCCGGATCTGTTCATCGACCGCTCGCTGGAAGGCAAAGTGAAGGGCAAAGTGGTGGTGGTCACCGGCGGGACCTCGGGTATCGGCGAGGCGACGGCGATCAAGCTGGCAGAGGCCGGCGCCAAGGTCGCCATCGTCGCACGCGATCCTGAAAAGGCGCAGGTCACCCTGCAAAAGATCAAGGAAGCCGGCGGCACCGCGAAGTTCTACTCCTGCGACCTTTCCGACTTGGCCAGTTGCGACAAGCTGGTCGGTGCAGTCTTGAAGGACTTCGGCACCTGCCACTTCCTGGTCAACAACGCGGGCCGTTCCATCCGCCGCGGCATTGCCAACAGTTTTGATCGATTCCATGATTTCGAGCGCACCATGTCCCTCAATTACTTTGGGTCCTTGCGGCTCATCATGGGCTTCCTGCCGGCGATGATGAAGCAGAACAAGGGGCACATCATCAACATCTCCTCCATCGGCGTGCTGACCCAGGCCCCGCGCTTCTCGGCCTATGTGGCGTCAAAGGCAGCACTCGACGCCTTCTCCGGCTGCGCCGCGTCGGAATTCAATGACAACAACATCCACTTCACCACCATCAACATGCTGGGTACGGGTATATGATCGCGCCGACCAAGATGTACAACTCGGTACCCACGCTCTCACCTGAACAGGCGGCGGACCTGGTGGTTGAGGCCATCGTCTACAAGCCAGTGCGCATCGCCACGCGCTTGGGCATTGCAGGTGCGATCCTGCACGCGGTGTCGCGAAGCCCACAGATCATCCTCAACACCGCCTTCCGCATGTTCCCGAACTCTTCCGCCGCAGGGAAGGGCAGGCCGCGAAGGAAGTCAGATGACGCCGGAAGCGATAGCGTTTGCGCAGATTACGCAAGGGATCCACCTGGTAGTGGTCTTTACGCCAGAAACCACCAAATCGGCGCGCATGCGGCGTTGCGTGCTCGCCTTCAATCCTCACATACGAAAAAGTATGCTCCGGTTGAAGGCTCCGCTGCGCCTTGCCTGCGTCCGATGTGGTGATTTCTAGCTCGGCCTATACGCCAAATGGTAAAGGTCGTTTTGCCCGATAAACGCCAAACTCAAAAATTGACAAAGCGATCCTTGCCAATGTCGGAACCCATTGGCGAAAGGTCGCCATCGTCATCGCCTTAGCATCCGAGGAATGTTCGAAGGAAATACCCGACGTGGAAGACGACCCTCGAAGTGATTGCTCCCATCTGGAGGCACTCATCGATGAAGGCAAGCTACTGGCGGACGGCGATGTTTCGAACTTGCGTCACAGCGAAGTTCGGCGACCATAGTCGACTGTCAAAGTTCTCGACGCCAACACTGTGAAGAAATACGCCTTCACCGCCGGCGTCTTGATCGCGATGTTCGCGATCATCCATTTCACCTCCGGCGGTGGCGCATCGAGCCCCCAGCAGTTCACGATGAAGGCCGGCTCCAGCACCAAGGTGGGCGGCGGCAAGGCCTTGATGTGGTTCGCGCAGCCCACAGACGTGTATGCGAATGGCCGCATCAACGTGGCCGCCATGGTGAGCCTGACCTGCGACGGGCGGGAGTCATCACTGACGCTGGTGAAAGACGAGGCTCCGCATTCCGCCTGTGGCGTTCGCGTGTCGTTGCTCGACATTTACGAACCCGACAAATCGAGCTTGGTGTTTCGCGGTAAATTCAGGGTCGAGTGGCCTTAAAGGCCGTGCCTCCACCAAGGACTCCCTCATGCTCAAACTCAAACCCGGCGACCCTGCCCCTGACTTCACCGGCAAAACCACCGACGGCTCCATCGTGCGCCTCAAGGACTTTCGCGGAAAGAAGCTGGTGATGTACTTCTACCCGATGGACGACACGCCCGGCTGCACAGCACAGGCGTGTTCCTTGCGCGATGCGAACAAGGACATTGCCAAGAAAGGTGCGGCGATTCTTGGCGTCTCCACACAGGATTCCGCCTCGCACCAAAAATTCACCGCTAAATACAAACTCAACTTTCCCCTGATTGCCGATACCGACCACGCGATCGGC
Organism: Usitatibacteraceae bacterium; assembly: GCA_044228625.1. Classification (GTDB taxonomy): domain Bacteria; phylum Pseudomonadota; class Gammaproteobacteria; order Burkholderiales; family Usitatibacteraceae; genus UKL13-2. The sequence goes on from JBGAUM010000070.1 coordinate 14,184, forward strand.
AAAGCCTACGGCACGATCGGCAGCGGCGGACTGATGGCCGCGGCGAAGGCCATTGTCGGGATGGCGGATCGGGTGACGTTCATTATTGATGAGAAGGGCAAGATTGCACACATTCTCGACAAGCCAGAGACCAAGAACCACGCTGAAGAAGTATTGGCATTGCTCTGATCTGTCTTGCGCATTGCGGGTGAAACCCCAGCACTGGCGCGCCTTGCAGGCCGAAATGGCCCCAAACTCCGCACCCCTATTGCACTTTGCGATTTGCGCTTTGCACTTGGCGCCGTAACGCGTGTACTGCCTTCGAAACAGCGTCACGACAATGCCAAAATCAAGCCATGTCCCGTGTACCACCCAAGCCCAGTTTGCCCCCGAGCGACCTCGACCTTTTTCGCGCCGAAATGGAAGCCGATGGCGTCAGGCCGATGGCGCCGCCTGCGCGGGCCAGTTTGGATACTCCGAAGCCGAAGCCGATTCCCTTGCAATCGCGCGCCGATGAAGCGGCGGTACCACGGGAATCCCTCAAGGACACCTCCGGCTGGGACATGGATATCGATACCGGCGACCTCATCTCATTCCTGCGACAGGGGCTGCCGGGCGACATTTTGAGAAAGCTGCGACGCGGGCACTGGGCGATCCAGGAGTCGCTCGACTTGCACGGCGTGACGGTCGACCGGGCACGTGCCGAATTGGCGCAGTTCCTGGCCGAATGCCGCCACGCCGGGCTGCGCTGCGTGCGCGTGGTCCATGGCAAGGGCACGCGCTCACCAGGCGGCGTCCCGCTCATTCGTAACAAGGTCAGGCTGTCGCTTTCACAGCGCGACGAGGTGCTGGCGTTTTGCGATGCCAATCCCGCGGACGGTGGATCCGGTGCCGTTGTCGTCCTCCTGAAAGGGAGTTAGCCTGCAGCGGTTGCGCTGACGACGCACGTGCCTTTCAAGGTGATGTGCACAGCAAAATCACGCGCCGCCCGTTGACCGCTTAGAATCGCGCGTCTCCCTTTGCGCCCGTGCCCATGTCTGCCCGACTATCCCGCCCTTTTCTGTGGCTGCTCATTGGCCTGGCCGCCATCCTGTCAGTGGATGGTGTGGGTGACCGCAAGCTGGCCAATCCGGATGAAGGAAGGTATTCCGAGATTTCCCGCGAAATGGCGGCGACCGGGGATTTCGTGACCCCGCGACTCAATGGCATCAAGTATTTCGAGAAGCCCCCCATGCAGTACTGGGCGACCGCGGTGTCTTTCAAGCTTTTTGGACTGTCCGAATGGAGCGCCCGCCTCTACACGCTGCTCTGCGGACTGGGCTGTGTCCTGCTGGCCAGTTATTGCGCTAGGCGCTGTTTCGACGAGGACACCGCGCTCCTCACGGTAGCCGTCTTGTTTTCGGCGCCTTATTTCGCCGCGTTGAGTGAAGTGGTCACCCTCGATATGGGTCTGACGTTCTGGATGACCTTGAGCGTGGCCGGTTACCTGATCGCCGAGCGCGCCGCCAACCCTTCGGCACGCCTGCGCTGGCTGCTTGCAGGTTGGGTGGGCATGGCCGGCGCGGTCCTTTCCAAAGGATTGATCGGCATCGTTTTTCCTGGTGCAGCGATCTTTTTGTATTGCGTCTGGCATCGTGACTTCGGGCGCTTGGCGCGCCTGGCATGGCCGCAAGGCGTTGCGTTGTTCCTGCTGATCACCGTTCCCTGGTTTTACCTGGTCTCGCAGGCCAATCCGGAATTCCTGCGTTTCTTCTTCATCCACGAGCACTTCGAACGGTTTACCTCGACCGCGCACCGGCGAACCGAAGCGTGGTGGTATTTCTTCCCCATCCTGTTCGTGGGGTTCCTGCCGTGGATGGTGACCTTGCTGCCCGCCCTTCGACGGGCATGGCGGCGCGCGCCGCAAATGGATTTCAATGGCCGCGGATTTGCGCCCTTGCGCTTCATTGTGATCTTTGCGGCGTTCATCCTCTTGTTCTTCAGTGCTTCCGGTTCCAAGCTGCCTGCCTACATCCTGCCGTTCTTTCCGGTGTTGGCCATTGTGATGGCCGCATACCTGAAACAGTGTGAGCCGAGGCGACTGGCCTGGATGGTGATGCCAATCGTACCGCTGGCACTCCTTGGCGCCTGGGCGGCTCAGCGTGCGCCCGCGCGGCGTGGCAACGACGCTTTTGTGCAGGCGCTGTTTCAGTCGATGAGCGAGTGGGTGGTGCCCGCCGCCGTGATCATCGCGTTCGCAAGCCTGGGGGCATTCTTGCTGCTGTGGCGCGAGCGGAAGTGGTTGGGCGTGATCACCATGACCTTGGGCACGATGGTCGGCATCGAGTTGATCGAGCGGGGTTACGAAAAGATTTCACCCTTGCAGTCCGCCCATGCACTGGCTGAATCGATCCGCAGCCAAAAGCTCGAAAAAGCGCGCATTTATGCGGTGGCGCATTACGAGCAAGGCCTGCCTTTTTATCTCGACCGTACGATCACCCTGGTCGACTACCTCGACGAATTCGAGACCGGTCTCAAGGCCGAGCCGGACAAGGCGATCGCACGCCTGGCTGACCTTCCAGCGTCGTGGAATGCTCCGGGTGACGCGGTCGCTATAATTCAGCCTTCGCGGCTCAATGACTTCAAGGCCCTGGGCCTCCAATTCACGATCATCCATCAGGATCCCCGCCGCCTTGCCTTGAAAAAGACCCCGACCGCGTGAACCTCGTCAGCTTCAGCTTGATCTTGACCGGCGTGCTGCTCAACGCTGCTGCGCAATTGCTCCTCAAGGCGGGCACCACGCGCGTGGGACATTTCGAATTTACCTGGACCAATGCTTTCCCCGTCGGCATGCAACTGGCCTTCCAACCGCACATTCTTGGCGGGCTGGCATGTTATGGGGTGAGCGTGGTGGTGTGGATCATGGCCCTCTCACGCGTGCCGGTCTCGGTGGCGTATCCGATGTTGTCGATCGGCTACATCGTGAACGCGTTTGCGGCCTGGTGGCTGTTTGGCGAATCATTGGCGGCCCAGAAACTGATCGGCATCGGCTTTATCGTAGTAGGGGTCTGGCTGGTTGCCAAGTCGTGAACATTCCGGCCCGCCTGATGCAACATCTTCCCGTCTGACTCCACGGCCCTGCACCCCATGCCCCGATTTCTCAAATTCTCCGGCCCGATCATCACCGAGGCAATGGCCGACGCAGTCAAGGACACCCTGCTCACGCATTGGATTACTTCCGGACCACGCGTGGTCGAATTCGAAGCCGCACTGTCCACCTATCACGCAGGCCGTCCCACACGCGTGTTCACCTCCGCCACGGCAGCCATGGAAGTGGCGTTTCAGGTCCTCGGCGTGCAGCCTGGCGACGAAATCATCACCTCCGCGATGACGTTCTTTTCCGTCGGCAACATGATCGAGAAAGTCGGCGCAAAGACCGTCTTCGTGGATTGCGACCTGATCACCCGCAACATCAATTTCGAGCAGATTGACGCCGCCATCACCCCGCGCACCAAGGTCATTGTGCCCACGCATTTCGGCGGCCTGCCTTGCGACATGGATCGCCTTTATGACATGGCGGACGAATATGGCATCCGCGTGGTCGAGGACGCCGCGCTGGCCATCGGTTCCGCATGGAAAGGCAAACGGATCGGCGCCTTCGGGGATATCGCGACGTTCAGTTTCCACCCGAACAAGAACATGACGACCATCGAAGGCGGCGCGGCAGTGTTCTCCGACGAAAAAGAGGCCAAGCGCGCGGAAGTGCTGCGCTTTCATGGCATTTCGCGCCAGCCGGATGGCACGCGCGATGTGGACGTCGCAGGCGGCAAATTCAATATGAGCGACGTCTCGGCGCAACTGGGCCTGTTGCAGCTGGCACAGCTCGACGCCTGGAACGCCCACCGCCAGTCGCTCGCCGCGCATTATTTTTCCCGCCTTGCGCCGGTCGCCAACGAGTGCGGCCTGACGCTGCCCGCTCCCGCGCATCCTGGCGATGAAGCTGGACACAGCTGGAACATGTTCTGCGTTTTGCTCCCGTTGGATTCAATGCGCCTGACCCGGCAGCAATTCATTTCGGAAATGGCGGCGCGTCAGATCGGCATCGGCATTTCGTATGAAGCCATGCATCTGTCCACGCTGTTTCGCAACAAGGGCCACAAGGAGGGGGAGTTCCCGAATGCCGAACGGATCGCCCGCGAGACGGTCACGCTGCCACTGACGGCCGACATGACAGTCGACGAGGTCGATCGGGTTTGCGATGCACTGGCAGAGATCCTCAAGAAATAGCATTTCTGGTGGCGAACCCAAGATCCGGCGCGCCGTTCAGGCCTAAAATGGCTCAAATCCCGCACCAAATCTAGACTTTTTCACAAGCGTGACAACTTCCGTTCCCGACAAGCAACCTGAACTCTCCGTGGTCATCCCCGTGTACAACGAGGAGGATGGCCTGCCCGCGCTGTTCGAGCGCCTTTACCCGGCGCTCGACAAGCTCGGCCGCCGCTATGAAATCCTGTTCACCAACGATGGGTCGACGGATCGTTCCGCCGGACTCCTGCGCGAGCAATTCCAGAAGCGGCCGGATGTCACGCGGGTGATTTTGTTCAACGGCAATTTTGGCCAGCACATGGCGATCATGGCCGGTTTCGAGCGTAGCCGTGGCACGCGCATCGTCACGCTCGATGCCGATCTGCAAAACCCGCCCGAGGAGATCGCCAACCTGATGGCCGAGATGGACAAGGGCTTTGACTACGTCGGCACCATTCGCCGCCAGCGGCAGGACACCGCCTTCCGGCGCCACGCTTCGCGCGCCATGAACCGGCTCAGGGAGCGCATCACCCACATCAAGATGACCGACCAGGGTTGCATGCTGCGGGCTTATTCCCGCGAGATCGTGGATGCGATCAACGCCAGCCGCGATGTCTCCACCTACATCCCGGCGCTGGCCTATTCGTTCTCCCAGAATCCGACGGAAATCGAGGTCGGCCACGAAGAGCGGTTTGCGGGTGAATCGAAATACTCGTTGGTGAAGCTTATCCAGCTCAATTTCGACCTCGTTACCGGGTTCTCGCGAGTGCCGCTGCAGGTGTTTTCCCTCGCTGGCATTTCAATTTCAATGCTCTCCCTCCTGTTTGTTGTCTTCCTGGCCGTTCGACGCCTGATTGTCGGCCCGGAAGTCGAGGGCGTGTTCACGCTGTTCGGCATCGCGTTTTTCCTCATCGGCGTGACGCTCTTCGGCATCGGCCTCCTCGGCGAGTATGTCGGCCGTATCTATGAGCAGGTGCGCGAACGGCCGCGCTACCTGGTGCAGGCAGTGCTGGAACAGGCTGAATGACCCGCGCTGTCGTCTTCGCCTACCACAACGTCGGCGTACGCTGCCTTCAGGCTCTGATCGATGGCGGGGTCGAGGTCGCACTGGTGGTGACGCACCAGGACAATCCGAGGGAAACCATCTGGTTCGATTCGGTCGCCAGCTTGGCCGCGAAGCACGGCATCGAAACGGTCACGCCG
>JBGAUM010000071.1:0-19540 GCA_044228625.1 Usitatibacteraceae bacterium
AGGAACTCGGCCACCGCTTTGGAATCATGCCGAGCTTCATGGCCAAGTGGAATCCGCAGTATCCCGGCTGCAGCGGGCACGTGCACCAGAGCCTGTGGGACGAAAAGAACAACCTGTTTTTCGACGCGAAGAACCCGCATCGCATGTCCAAGCTGTTCGAGAGCTACCTCGCCGGGCAGCTCGCGCTGCTTGAGGACATCCAGGCCATGTTCGCGCCCACCATCAACAGCTACAAGCGCCTGGTCGACGGCATGTGGGCGCCGGTGAAGCGCACCTGGGCGGTCGACAATCGCACGGCGAGCCTGCGCGTGATTCCGGGTTCCTCGAAGTCCACGCGGCTGGAAACGCGCTGCCCGGGCGCCGACGTCAACCCGTACATCGCCATGGCGGCCGTGGTGGGAGCAGGGCTCTGGGGCATCGAAAACAAATTGAAGCTCAAGGACGCCCCCCTGCAGGGTGACGCGGCGCGCGCAGCCAAGATTCCGCGCCTGCCGCGCACCTTGCAGGAAGCCACGGAAAATCTCAAGAAGTCGAAGCCCGCTCGCGAGTTGTTTGGCGAGACCTTTGTCGACCACTTCGTCCGCACCCGCGAATGGGAATGGCGCCAGCACCTCGACGCGGTGACCGACTGGGAAATCAAGCGGTACTTCGAAATCATTTAGCGATGCAGGTCCGCGCACGCCGATACAAGCACTCCTGAAGAGCCCCCATGTCCATCACCAAATTCTCCTTCCCCACCACGATTCACTTCGGCCCCGGCGCGAGAAAGCTCGTCGCGGAGCATCTACAGTCGGTTCATGTGAAGCGCCCACTCATCGTGACCGACAAGGGGGTTGCCGCACTGCCGATGCTCGGTGAATTCCAATCGCATTTGGGTGGCCTCGACGTGGGCGTGTTTTCCGGCGTATTCGGCAATCCGACCGCCTCGCAGGTGATGGCGGGCGCGCAGGCGGCGCGTGATCACCATGCGGATGCCATCATCGGATTTGGCGGCGGGGCCGCATTGGACGTGGCCAAGGCCGTGGCGTTGATGGCCGTGCACGAGGGCCCGGTGCTCGAATATGCCTGGGACCACCCCAAGGTGCGGCCCATGGTGAACCCGTTGCCGCACTTTGTGGCGCTGCCCACCACGGCGGGCACGGGCAGCGAGGTTGGGCGGTCGTCGGTGATTTCGGACGACACCACGCACGTGAAGAAAATCCTGTTCTCACCCCTGCTGCTCGCCAGGGCCGTGTTCGCGGACCCGGAACTGACCCTCGGCCTTCCCCCGCACGTCACCGCGGCCACCGGGCTCGATGCGCTCACCCACAACGTGGAATCCTATCTCTCCCCAGCGTATCACCCGTTGTGCGACGGCATCGCGCTCGAAGGCGCACGCATCGCTGCGCGCGCCTTGCTGCTTGCAGTGAGCAAACCCGGCAATCTCGCGGCGCGCAGCGACATGCTCATGAGCTCCATGATGGGCGCCATCGCATTCCAGAAGGATCTGGGCGCGGTGCACTCCTGCGCGCACGCGCTGGGCACGGTGGTGGACATGCACCACGGTCTGGCCAACGGCGTGATGATCGATCACGTGATGCGCTTCAACCTGCCGGCGGCTGCGGACAAGATGGCCGAATTGGGGCGCGTCTGCGGCGCGACGACGCAAGGCGGCGAGGCGGGCGCCGGTGCGTTTGTCGATTGGCTGACGCAACTCAAGGCCACGCTCAACATCTCGGCCACGCTTGGGCCGCACGGCGTGACCGAAGCGCATCTTCCCAAGCTGGTTGATATCGCGATCGCCGACGGCTGCCATGCCACCAATCCCCGGCCCTGCACGCGCGAGGACTTCGAGGCAATGTTTCGCACTGCGCTCTAGAAATGAAGCGCAAACTCCGCATCGGCATTTCCTCCCGCATCCAGCATGGCGAGCCGGCCAAGCGCGGCTACTTGAAGAAGAACGTCTATTACCTCGAACAGTCCTTCCTCAAGTGGGTACAGTCGGCCGGGGTGCTGGTGTATGCAGTGCCGGATGCGCTCGCCGGCGGGGTCACGTTGGGCGATTACGTGGCGGATCTGGATGGCCTGATCCTGCAAGGCGGGGCGGACATTGCGCCAGAGCATTATGGCGAGGCCCCGCTGAAACCCGAATGGTCCGGCGACGCGGTGCGCGACCGGTACGAGCTCGACCTGCTCAAGCGTTTCATTGACGCGAAGAAGCCGGTGCTGGGCATTTGCCGCGGTCACCAACTCATCAACGTGGCGCTGGGCGGCACGCTGCATCAGGATATTGTCACACTGGTCGATGGTGCGCACGCGCACTCCAATCTCGAGGTCTACGACGACAACTTCCATATGGTCGAGATCGACCCGCGCTCGCACCTGGCGGCGCTGTTTCCCGGGGTCGATGTGGCGCGCGTCAATACCATCCATCACCAGTCCATCCACAAACTCGGGGCGGGGCTGGTGGTGGAAGCACGCTCGAAGGACGACGGCGTGATCGAGGCAGTGCGCGGCAGCGGGGAGCAATACATCGCGGGGGTGCAATGGCACCCGGAGTTCATCGAGCCCGGCCACCCCAAACACAGCGACCTCCTGCCCGGCGAACCGATCCTTGCGGATTTTCTCGCCGCGGCCAAACAGCACCAACCCGGACACTGACATGCGCAAGAACATCAATGCCCCTCTCGCCATCACCAACCCCGCCAACGGGCGGGTTCTGGAAAAATTGCCCTGCGACGACGCCAAGGCCGTGCGTGCGAAATACGAGGCCGCGCGCCGCGCGCAGCCGGCGTGGGCCAAGGTGCCGCTTTCGAAAAAGCTCGGCATGCTCAAGAAGTTCCGCGATTCGCTCATCGCGGAGCGCGAGGATCTGGCGCTGATCCTCACCTCTGAAATGGGCAAGCCGATTTCGCAGGCCCGCAACGAACTGAATGCGCTGACCGGGCGCATCGACTTTTTCCTGGCCGAGACGCGCCGCACCCTGAAGCCCAAGCAGGTGTTCAACGACGGCGGCATGAAAGAGGTCATCGGCCACGAGCCGCTGGGCGTCGTCGCCAACATTTCCGCCTGGAACTACCCGTATTTCGTCGGCGCCAATGTGTTCGTGCCGGCCCTGCTCACCGGCAATGCCGTGTTGTACAAGCCCTCGGAATTCGCGACGCTTACAGGATTGGCGATCGCACGCCACCTGCATGCCGCGGGCATCCCCGACGAGGTGTTCATCGCGCTGGTTGGCGACGGCAAGACGGGCGCCGCGCTCCTGAAGCAGGACGTTGACGGTGTGTTCTTCACCGGCTCTTATGCCACCGGCAAGAAAATTGCACAGGCTGTCGCCGGCCGCATGATCAAGCTGCAACTCGAGTTGGGCGGCAAGGATCCGATCTACGTGGCCGACGACGCCGATGCCGCAAAGGTTGCCGCCGGCATCGCCGACGGGGCGTTCTACAACACCGGGCAGAGCTGTTGTTCCGTGGAGCGCATCTACGTTCACGAAAAAATCTTCCAGCCGTTTGTCGATGCGTTCGTGAAGGAAGTGAAAACCTACCGGGCAGGCGACCCGATGGACGACAAGACCTACATCGGCCCACTCACCCGCGCCCCGCAACTCAAGGTACTGGCGGACCAGGTGGCGGACGCGAAGAAGAAAGGCGCCAAGGTGCTCACTGGCGGCAAGAAAATCGCCGGCAAGGGCCATTGGTTCGAACCGACCGTGCTGGTCAACGTGGACCACACCATGGCGGTGATGCGCGAGGAGAGCTTTGGACCCATCATCGGCATCATGGCCGTGAAAGACGATGCGGACGCACTGGCCAAGATGAACGACACGCCATACGGGCTCACCGCGGGCGTGTACACCCGCGACGAGGCGCGCGCCAGACGGCTGCTCGCCGACGTGCGCGCAGGCTCGGCGTACTGGAACTGCTGCGATCGCGTAAGCCCACGCCTGCCATGGTCGGGCGTCGGGCATTCGGGCGTGGGGTTGACGCTCTCGACGTATGGCATCGAAGCGTTCACGCGTACCAAGGGATATCACCTGCGCATGCCTTAGCATCAGGTGGAAAACTCCAATCCTGGAGCGGCGATCGGATTGTTTTTGGCTGGAAATCCCCGCCAGTCAATGACTTTTTTGTTCAAGTCACCTTCAGAATCGCACGCCCCGGTTTTGCGCTCGCAACCGTGGATCGTGCGATTTAACCCACACCGGGCGGCCTTCAATAATTTCTGCGCAGCGCTCCAGCGTTTCTGCTTCCAGCCGCGCCATTGCCTCGTGCGAATAAAACGTGAGGTGCGGCGAGAGGATCACGTGGTCGAGCGCGGGCAGTGCACGCAACGCGTGTGTCGCGAAATTGAAGGGTTCCACGCTCATGACATCGAGCGCAGCACCGGCGATGCGCTTCTCCACCAGCGCACGCGCCAACGCAGCCTCGTCGATGATTGCCCCGCGGGAAACGTTGACCAGCACCGCCGAGGACTTCATCGCGGCGATTTGCGTTTCGCCGATCAGGTGGCGCGTTTCGTCATTGAGCACGCAATGGACGGACACCACGTCGGCGGCGGATAACGCCTCGTTCAAGTGGAGAATTTTCCGCATCCCCAGCGACGTCATCGTGGTGTCGCTCACGTACGGATCGTAGGCGACCACCTCCATCGAGAACCCCTGCGCCATTTTCGCAAAGTGACGACCGATTCGCCCGGCGCCGACCAAGGCGACCGTCTTGCCGGCAAGGTCTGTTGCAAGCCACTCCGGCGTGGGCCAGGCCCAGCCATCGCGCGACATCGTGCGAAGCAGCGGCTTGAGCTTCTTCATCAACGCCAGCAGCAGCGCGAATGCCCCCTCGGCCACCGTGTTCTCGGCGTATTCCGGGATATTGACCACGGGAATCCCCCGCGCCATTGCGGCGCCGATGTCGATGGCATCGATGCCCACGCCGTACTTGACGATGCCCTTGAGCTTCGGTGCCGCGCCGATCACCCTGGCCGTGATCGGCGTGTAGCACATGAGGATCAGCTCCGACTCGCGTACGGCCTCGACGAGCGCATCTTCCGGAATTTCATCCGGCAACAACACCAGCGTGTGCCCCTGGGCGCGCAATGCGTCATCGGCCCCGGACAGGGTGAGGTTGGCGTCGGTTCGGACAATGCGCATGTAGAACGGCCTGGATCGGCTCCAATGAAGTTGCGTGCAACCAGTTTAGCCGCTAGCACCACGGGGCACGCTCTCGCGTTCCGGCAAGCCGAACTCATGGGAAAGCGACTGCCGGCACGATGTTCAGGCAGCCAAGCCTGAAGCGGGCGTGATGGGCATGGTGAAAAACATCGTCGGCTGCAAATGGTCGCTAACGGTGCTCTCGATGGTGCACCACGGCATTCCCGCCAAGAAGAGTCTTGACGAGAATCCGCCGCGAGTGGATGACCGCCTGACTGCGTTCGGCCGGAAGTTCAGCCGGCTGATTGAACAAATCGAAATCCTGGAGGCGCAACGATCGAAGGATTGACTCGCAACCGCCGTCCGGCGGCGCACTATTGCATGTTTACGCGCTTGAGTATGGCAGGCCAGCGCGGGTCAGTACGCAGCGGCTTGAGCAATGGATCGATGCGCAAGTTGGTCAAGTACAGATCGCGCTTGCCAATGGCGCGGACGAGTTCGCGGAACGCTTCGTCGATGGCGCCCGTCTGGGCCAGGTATGCGGCCAGGTAATAGGTGCCATTGGCATCTTTCGCGTCCCAGCGCCGCGCCCATTTGAGATGCGCGCGCCAGTAACCCGGCGCACCTTCGCGCGCGAAAGCGGCCGCCATATCATCCGCCGCCTCAGGGGGCGTCCAGGAAAAATTCGCTTGCCGCAAAAGCTCAATCGCCTTGCCGTGATCGCCCCGCAAATCGTGGCAGCGATGCATTGGCACCAGGTTGAGCAAAAACGCGGGGTTCTTTTCCAGGTTCGCGCGCGCCTGCGCGATCGCTTCGTCGCAGCGTTCCGTAAGGGCCAACAGCAGCGCCAGCGCGTGTGCGACTTCGGCGTTGTAAGGCTCCAGCGCGATGGCGCGGCGCAGCGCGCGTTCGGCATCGTCCATACGCCCGAAGGGCCACAGCCCGAACATGGCGTAACGCGCCCAGGCCTCCGGCAAAGCCGGATTCAGCGTGACCGCACGCTCGCCGGACTCCGCCGCCGCGCGCCAGTTCCACCGTGCGCGCCCTTCGATCTCAGCTTTCAAGCCGTGCGCCTCTGCCGATCTGGGATCGATCCTGAGCGCCGCATCGACGTGCGCCTCAGCTCGACGAAACGATTCCTCCGCTGATGCGATGCGCAAGTTCGGCGCGAGCATGTGGAAGGTTGCCAGCCCGATATGGCCAAGCGGCGACTCGGGATGCTCCTTGATCAATTGCTCGAACACGGCCACGCCGCGCTGCCGATCGGCTTCGGTATTGTGACGCCCGCGCGCCACCAGGTAACGGCCTTCGCGATACTTGAGTTGCACCAGCGCATTGCTTTGCGCATACGCGCCCAGGGCTTGCCGCTCGGCCGGTTGCAAAACCGCAGCCAGCGCGCCGGCGATCTCGGCCGCGACCTCGCTTTGCACTTTCAACACGTCTTCCACTGGCCGGTCGAAGGATTTGGCCCACAGGTGGCGGCCCGTTTCGGCGTCGATCAATTGCGCGCTGATCCTAAGCCGCTCACCGGCGCGCCGCACGGTGCCCAGCAGAAAGTGCGCGGCACCGAGTTTTTGCGCGAGCGCACGGTCCGCGGTCACCGGTTTTTCTCCGGCAAAACGGTGTGACACCACTTTCAGCCCGGAAACTTGCGAAAGCTGCGTCACCATGTCCTCGGTCATGCCGGCGCCGAAGAAAGCGTCTTCCTGTGCGTTGGAAAGATTGGTGAACGGCAACACTGCCACACTGCGCTCGGCTGCAGCGGGGGCTGAAGTGGGTGCGGGACGCAGCAACCACCACGCCGCGCCGATGGCGGCCGCCATTCCACAAATGACGGCAAGCCAATACCAAGGCAAGGAACTGCGCGTTGAGGCGTGCGGCACGGGTGCGGCAGAAACGACGGAGGCGGCGGAATTCTCCAATGTCGACGCCATCACGGGCACTTGTCTTAGTGCAGCACCCTCTTGCACCGGTGCGGCAGGTGGCTCTGCCAAACGCACCGCTTCTGCCAGGCGCACCTCAGCCACAAACCGGTACCCTTTCCTCGGCACCGTGAGGATGTAGCGATGCGTTTCGCCATCGTCGCCCAAGGCTTTGCGCAGGGCGGAAATGGCTTGCGAAAGGTTGTTCTCTTCCACCACGCTGCCGGCCCAGACCTCGGCCAAAAGGCGCTCCTTGTCCAGCACCTCGCCGGGGTGGCGCAGCAGCATGAGCAGGGTGTCGAACTGCTTGGGCGTCAAGGCGATCGGCCCCTGCGCCTCGTGCGCCAGGGTGCGCGCGAAGGCGTCGGCGCGAAACGGGCCGAAAGCGAGTATTTCGGAGGGCCGGGCGGCGGACAGATCGTTCATACCCGCAATGGTAAGCCCGCTAGGGATGCGGCGGCGTGAATTGTTCTGAAGGGCCGGCCGCGCCTTCACCTATGAAACGGCGGCGCTTCACAACGATTCACAACAATTCATGGCACTCCTAAAGACGCCCACCGGGGCCAAGCCGACACTGACGGCAACCGAATCGCCCGCGAATCCCTCTCAGGCCATTCGGGATCGACCCTCAATCCGCCTGGAGATCGCCATGAACGTCAATGCTATTCGCACCCTTTCGATGATCCGCTCTGCCACCGCTGTGGTCGCCGTTGCGGTGGCCGCGGCATCGGCCCCCGCATCCGCCCTGGAATTGACACCCCTGGCCGCGGCCGCTGCGTCTTCGGTTCAAACAACGCCGTCCACGCGCGAATTGCTCCAGCGCCAGTTGGCCGATCCGGCATTCGATTCCGCGCTGCGCGATCAACTGGTCAGCGCGGCGCGCTATCCCGCACTCGCGGACGCCAACCGCCCGGCGCCGCGCGGCAAGACCACGGTGGTCTTCGAGATTGCGGCGGATGGGAGGGTAACGGATGCGGCGATCACGGAGTCGTCGAAATCGCGCCAACTCGATCGCGCAGCCTTGGCGATCGTCCATCGCGCGGGTCGCGGCCTGCCCCAACACACCAAAACGTCCGGCGATGCGCGGCGCTATCTGGTGACGTTTGATTTTCGTCTGGGCGAAGCACCTTGACTCGATTGGCGAGTCAAACTCAAGCACTGACGCGGCATTCAGGTCAATAGTGGCCCAAATGCCGCGCCAGTATTGGAGACTTTCTATTTCGAGATGGCGGGTTTTTCAGCTTGGGCACCGGCAGCGATGGCTGCAGTGGCCGCGCGCTCAAACACCTGTTCCTCATCCCCTGCATCAATGCGAATCAATTGCCTTACGCTACCTGCCGCGTCGCGCACAAAGCGGTAGCGCGTATGCGAGGTCTCCGGCTGAAAGAACTGGTCTTCGCCATAGGCGTGCAACAGGGCCTGCGCGCTGCCGGAGGCCAAGCGCAATTGCTTGCCCGCGCGCGTCACCGTGCGCGCAGCCGTGCCCTTGGCTTCATACGTGCCGGCAAACGCATCAAGCGCGGCATCGCTCAACTCAATAGCCTTGTGCTGCGCGAACGGGCGGCCGATGGCGATGGCCGCGATGCGCTCAGTGAGGTGACGCACCATGTTGTGCCGATGCTGCTGGTTGGTCATGACGATGAACGAGAGTTTTTCCTCGGGCAGCATCATCACCTGCGCCTGAAAACCGGTGACGTTGCCGCTGTGCTCGATCAGCGGCTGGCCGCGCAGTTTCCGCAGCACCCATCCATAGCCGTATTCGGTGGCACGCCCACTCAAGAGCGGCGCGGTGGTCATGGCGCATTGCCAGGTCGCGGGTTTGAGGAGCTTCTTGTTCTCCACCGCCACCACCCAGCGCTGCATGTCATCCGCCGTTGAAACCATCGAACCGGCCGACCAGGCCACCACCGGATTGAGCGTCGGCGCAGACATGAATCGCCCGCCTTGCGCGCGATACGACGCGATCACAGGTTTGGCACCAGGCACGCCTTCCACGGCGGTTCCGGTCATGTGCAGCGGCGCAAAGATGCGCTTGGCGAGAAATTCGGCGTAGCGCATGCCGGAGACTTTTTCGATGATCGCTCCGAGCAGGTAGTACCCGCTGTTGTTGTAGTCCCACAATTCACCGGGCGCGGATGGGGCGGGCAGCGTCTTGATGAAACTCACCACCTCGGCCGTGGTGGTTTCCGGTCGAATCATTTCGCGCAACTTGGGCGATTGCGTGTAGACACCGATTCCGGACGTGTGCGAAAGCAGGTGGGCGATGGTGATCTTGCGGCCCGGCGTGCTGAAGTCCGGCAAGTAGCGCGTGATCTCATCCTGCACACTGAGTTTGCCGTCCTCTTCCAGCAGCAAGATCGCCATCGCCGTGAACGGCTTGGTGACGGAGCCAATGCGCATGGTGTCGGTGAATTGGAGCGCTGTGTTTTTCTCGGTGTCCGCCAGACCGTAAGCCTTCTTCAACAGCGGCTTGCCGTCGCGGCTCACGATCACCACGGCACCGGGGTGGGTGGGCTGAAAAGTCTCCACGAGCAAACGATCGATTTCGGCGATGCGTTCGCTCTCGGGATTGATCGTGCTGGCAGTGGCGTGCTGCCCAATCGCCATGGCGCTGAGCCAGGCGATCGATGCCCATGTGGCCAACGTACGGCGGTGTGTCGGGAGAAAACGTTCGGTCGTAGAGGACATCGTGGCACCCCTTGTTATTGAAAGGGAGCCATACTGATGTGGGCTGCGCGCGCGCGCGAGGGTTGGGTGACGAATTGCGGGTGGAGTGGGGCGAAGCAACGTGTGACGCATGGAGATCAAATGTGAGCGGCTACACCGGACACAAGCACTGTCGCGCTTTTCCGGACGCTTTCGGCCTGACCGGCGCGCCAGATAAGGAGTTTTGCCCATGCGCGACTTGGGCATTGCGCCGCCAGGAATGCACCGACATGCGGCAATGAGAAAATGCGTCATGTCGATTTCAATTCCACCCACCCAACCCCGCTGGCTTCTTTACGCCCGCCTGATCCGCCTCGACAAGCCGATCGGCATCCTGCTCCTGCTCTGGCCGACACTCTGGGGCTTGTGGATTGCGGCGGAAGGCAAACCGGACCCCGTGATCCTCGCGGTGTTCATCGCGGGTACGGCGCTGATGCGTTCGGCCGGTTGCGCGATCAACGATTGGGCCGACCGCGATTTCGACAAGCATGTGAAGCGCACCGCGATGCGGCCCTTGGCTGCCGGTGAGATCGCGCCGCGAGAGGCGTTGTGGGTGGCCGCTGCATTGGCGTTGATCGCGTTTGCGTTGGTGGTGCTGTTTCTGAACCGCCTCACCCTATGGCTTTCGGTCCCTGCGGTGCTCCTCGCGGCGAGCTATCCGTTCACCAAACGATTTCTCGCCATTCCGCAGGCGTATTTGGGGCTCGCGTTCGGCTTCGGGATTCCGATGGCGTTCGCGGCGCAAACGGGGGAAGTGCCCGCGCTTGCGTGGTGGCTGCTCATGGCCAACACGTTCTGGACGCTCGCCTACGACACCGAGTACGCGATGGTGGATCGCGATGACGACATCAAACTCGGCATCCAGACCGCGGCCCTGCTGTTTGGAAAACATGACGTGGCTGCGGTGTTGTTTTGTTATGCGGCGATGCTGGGCACGTTGATGATGATTGGCAAAGTCATCGGATTGGGCTGGCCGTACTTCCTTGGATTGGGCGCGGCGTGCGTGATGGCGCTTTATCACTACGCCCTGATCAAGGGCCGCTCGCGCGAGAATTGCTTCAAGGCGTTCCTGCACAACAATTGGCTGGGGCTTGCGGTGTTTTGCGGAATCCTGCTCGACTTCGGCATCCGTTGATGAACCCGATCGAAAAACTCAACCGCCTCGCCGAATCGCACGGCGAATTGAAGCCTGGCTCCGGGATGATTTCTGGCGTGATCGCCCTGTCGTTGGCAATTCTTTGCTTCCTGGGCGTGCTCGCGTTCCATTTCCCGGCGCACCTCACCACGCCGGAGTTGCGCAAGTCCTATGACGTGGAAGTATTGCGCACAGTGATGTTTGTGGCGCTTGTGATTTCGGGCGGCTTGTCGCTGACCAGCTTGATCTTCGGTCGAGCACGCTGGGTGTCATTGGCCGCGTTTGCCTTGGTGATCCTCACGGTGGCATTGGGCGGGCACCGCGTGCCGGTCGGCGACTTTCCCGACAACACGCCCTATCTGGGTCTCGATTGGTTCATCCTGGATTTGCTCGGCTCCACCATCGTGTTCATCCTGATCGAGAAGCTCTTTGCACTGCGCGATCAGCCGGTGTTCCGCGCCGAGTGGCAGACCGATTTTCACCACTTCATCGTCAATCACCTGCTCGTTGGATTTGCGCTGCTGGTGGTGAACAAGGCGGTCAACTCCGGTTTTGGCTGGGCGGTGAATGCGGACGTACAAGCGTGGATTCGTGCGCTGCCCTTTGGAGTCGAGTTGTTCCTGTGCATTCTGGTGGCGGACCTGGCGCAGTACGCCACGCATCGCGCCTATCACGAGGTGCCGTGGCTGTGGCGCCTGCACGCGGTGCACCACAGCGCCAAGACCATGGACTGGCTGGCCGGTTCGCGCCAGCACGTGATCGAGGTGATCCTCACGCGCACGTTGGTTCTGGCACCGATCTTCGTCCTTGGATTTTCCAAACCGGTGGTCGATGCATACATTCTCATCGTTGGATTCCAGGCGGTGTTCAACCACGCCAATGTCAGCGTGCGGCTGGGACCGCTGTCGTACGTGATCGTGACGCCCAATTTCCACCATTGGCACCATTCGCAGGACAAGGAAGCGCTGGACCGCAACTACGCCGCGCACTTTGCATTCATCGACCACCTTTTCGGCACGGCGGTGAAAGCCGACCGCACCTGGCCGCATCGTTATGGCGTGCTGGGCGACTACGTGCCCGACGGCTTCCTGAAGCAGATGGCATTTCCATTTACTTGGCGCGAGCCGCCCAAGAATGCACCTCCAATGCCCGGACCGTAATCAATACGCCCCAGGTCACGCGGCGGACATGGGCATCGTCAACTCGGGACTACCATGTGGCACGCGAGGCTCGCTCGGGGCCCCATGCATCGAATTTTCAACCGAGCGTTTACTCTAATTGCGCGTGGTAGCTTGGCATCCTTGGTGCGGCAGGGTGGATTCGGCAGTATGCAAACAACATTTGATTACCTGATTCTGGGCGGCGGATCGGCCGGCTGTGTGGTGGCCAACAGGCTGAGCGAGGACCCGAACGTCACGGTGGCGTTGGTGGAAGCCGGAGGTGACGGCAAGGATTTTGTGATCCGCACCCCCGCCGCCGTGGTGGCCATGGCGCCGACCAAGCTCAACAATTACGCGTACGACACGGTTCCCCAAGCAGGCCTGAATGGCCGCATCGGGTACCAACCGCGCGGCCGTGCGCTAGGCGGCTCCTCGGCCATCAATGCCATGGTCTATATCCGCGGCGACAAGACCGATTACGACCACTGGGCTGCGCTGGGCAATCCGGGTTGGTCCTACGACGAGGTGCTGCCGTACTTCAAGCGCTCCGAACACAACGAGCGGCTGAACGGTTTCTTCCACGGCCAGGGCGGACCGCTTAACGTGGCGGATCGCTCCAACGACGGCCCGTTTCCGGAGTTGTTCCTGGAAGCTGCACGCCAAGCCGGTCATAGCATCAACACGGACTTCAACGGC
This sequence comes from Usitatibacteraceae bacterium, assembly GCA_044228625.1. Lineage (GTDB taxonomy): Bacteria > Pseudomonadota > Gammaproteobacteria > Burkholderiales > Usitatibacteraceae > UKL13-2. The sequence continues at coordinate 12,748 of JBGAUM010000071.1, forward strand.
GAGACCATGGAAGGCGCGGGCTTTTATCAGGTCACGCACAAGGGCGGAGAGCGTTGCAGTGCGGCGCGCGCCTATGTGCACCCATTGATGGAAGGGCCGCAACGGCGCGCCAACCTCACGGTGATTACGAATGCAGAGGCCGAGCGCCTCTTGTTCGAGGGCAAACGTGCGACCGGCGCCTCGGTCCGCGTGGCTGGCCAGAAATTCAACCTCGTTGCGCGGCGCGAGGTCATTGTGTCCTGCGGTGCGATTCGTTCGCCGCAACTGTTAATGGTTTCCGGAGTTGGAAGGGGCAGCGATCTTCAGGCACTGGGCATCCCCGTGTTGCATGACCTGCCGGGAGTCGGTGCAAACTTGCAGGATCATCCGGATTTCATCTTTGGCCATGCCGTGACCAGCCTGGATCTGGTGGGATTCACACCGCGCGGATTCGGGCATCTCATTCGCGAATGGTGGCGCTATCGCAAGAGCCATACCGGGCTGTGGGCCAGCAACTATGCGGAAGCCGGCGCATTTCTGAAGATCCGCCCCGAGTCCCCGGCACCGGATGTGCAGTTGCATTTCGTCATCGCCTTGGTCGAGAACCATGCGCGCAAGTTCAACTATCGCCACGGGTTGTCATGCCACGTGTGTCTCCTGCGCCCCAAGAGCCGTGGCAGCGTCCGACTGGCCTCGAACGACCCGTTCGGCGCACCGCTGATCGACCCGGCGTTCTTTGCCGATGCCCAGGATCTCGACGGCATGGTGGCTGGATACAAACTCACACGCTCGATCCTGTCGCAGCCGGCGCTCTCCAAGCTCTATGAGCAAGACATGTTCACGCTGGGCGTCGATTCCGACGACGCCATTCGCGACGTGATCCGCAATCGCGCGGACACCGTCTACCACCCGGTGGGCAGTTGCAAGATGGGCACGGACGACATGGCCGTGGTGGACCCGAAATTGCGCGTGCACGGCATCGAAAACCTGCGCGTGGTGGACGCCTCCATCATGCCCACGCTCATCGGCGGCAATACCAACGCGCCGGCGATCATGATTGGGGAAAAGGGCGCGGATTTGATTCGCGCGACGCGCTGACCTCACGTCTTGCAATAGCGCATTACTTCGCGGCCGGCTTTTTCTTCGCTGCGGGCTTTTTCGCGACTGGCTTTTTTGCAACCGGCTTGGCCGCCGGCTTCTTCGTAGCGGGCACTTTCGCAGTTGCCAATTTCGGCGCAGCCTTTTTTGTGGCCTTCGCAATCTGCGCCGCGTACACCATTTCATACGCCGCCACGTATTTCTTGGCGCTCACCTTCTTGAACAGCGCCGCCACCACGTCGAGTGGCACATCCTCGATTTTCTTGAAACGCACGCAGGAGGCGCCCATGTCGAGCTTCTTGCCTGCTTTGGTCCATGCCTCGCGGAACCAGCCTAAGGCATTTTCGCTGACCTCCGGCGCATCGACGTAGAGGCACATCAGGTACAGACCCAAATGATTTTTCTGTGAGGCGAGGCCTGCAAACGGCAATGGCTGCTTCGGGTCGCAGTGGTACCCCGGTGGAAACACTTTGTGCGGTATGTAGTAGCCGATGCCGCCATATTGCATCCCCTCTTCCAGGGACTTGTCCATGTTCTTGAGGATGACTGCGCGCACGGCTTCCAGCGCCGCGCGACGGTCCTCGGGCAGGGACTTCAAGTATTCGGCGACGGTGGCGGCTTTCGATTGCATGGTATTCCCCTGGGCGTTCAGTTCAGATCCAAATATTGCGCCTCGAACTCCGCGGCTGGCAAGGGGCGCGCAAAAAAGAAGCCCTGGTACTCGTCGCATTCGAGGTCCCTCAAGACCCGATACTGCGCTTCGTTCTCCACGCCCTCCGCCACCACGTTGAGCTTGAGGCTGTGGGTCATGGCGATGATGGCGCGGATGATCGTTTCGTCATTCGGATTGATGCCGATTTCGTGCACAAACTGCGAGTCGACCTTGATGGTGTCCACCGGCAACTGGCGCAGGTAAGACAGCGACGAGTACCCCGTGCCGAAGTCGTCGATGGCCACGCCCAGGCCCATGGCCCCCATTTGTTCCAGCAGGGCACGCGTCTCTGCCACGTTCTTGATCAGCATTCCTTCGGTCAATTCGAGTTCGACCGCTGTCGGGTCAAGCGCACTGGACTGCAAGGCGCCTTCGATGGCGCGCGTCAGGCGCTGGCCATCAAACAGTTGTGCAGGTGAAAGATTGACCGCGAGCCCCAAGTCGCGGCCGCTGCGCGCGCGCCAGTCCGCCACTTGCCGGAATGCGCGCTCGAAGACCCACTCCCCCATGGCGGTGATCTGCCCCGAATCTTCGGCCACGTGAATGAATTTGCCGGGCAGCAGCAGTCCCCGCTTGGGATGATTCCATCGCAACAGCGCTTCCACGCCGGTGATTTGCCCGGTGAGGAAAGACACCCGCGGCTGGTAGTGCAGTTCTAGCTCGTTGTTGCGCACCGCGAGCCTCAGGAAGCGTTCGACCGACAGGCGTTCCTGCGCCCGCGCGTTCATTTCCTTCGAGAAAAACTGGTAGTTGTTGCGGCCCTTGGCCTTCGCATCGTACATGGCCACGTCGGCGTGCTTCATCAAGGTCTGCGTATCCTGCCCATCGTGCGGGAAGACGCTGATGCCGATGGAGCAGGACGTATTGAGTGGCTGGTCGTTGATGAGAATCGGCGCGGCCAGCGAGGTGATCATTTTTTCCGCCACCTGCTGCGCGCCCTCGGCCCCGGAGTCCTCGTCCGCCGGCAGGTTTTCCAGAATCACGGCGAATTCGTCGCCGCCCAATCGCGCCACGGTGTCTGTGGTGCGCACGCAAGCATTGAGGCGCGCGGCGACCTTGCGCAACAGCTCGTCGCCGACATCGTGTCCCAGGGTGTCATTGATGCTTTTGAAACGGTCGAGGTCGATGAACATGAATGCCAGCCGTGCCTTCTTGGGTGCGGCATTGGCCACTCCGTGCTCCAAGCGGTCATTGAGCAAGGTCCGGTTGGGCAATTTCGTCAGCGGATCGCGCGAGGCAAGGAACTCCACACGCGCCTCGGAATTCTTTTTCATGGTGATGTTTGCGGACGTGCCTGTCATGCGAATCGCCTGACCCGTCGCCGGCTCGATCTCGACCACCTTGCCCTTACTCTGGATCCAAACCCATTCTTCGTCCACCCCGTGCACGCGGTACTCACAAACGAAGTCGGCGGTTTCGCCTTTGATCGTCGCCGTCAGCGCGTCCATCAGCCGCTCGCGATCTTCCGGGTGATTCCAGTCGATGACCTCCAACCCGCTGAACACGATGCCTGCCTTGTCGGTGACGTTGGCGTGCAACAACGTGGCCCAATCCTGGCTGAAAGTCACCTCATTGGCTTCCAGATCCCAATCCCAGATGGCCAGGTTGGAGCCGGTCAAGGCAAAGATCAATCGCTCCTTGGCGCGCCGGATTTCCTTGTCGGCCTGGATTCGCTCGCTGACATCCCGCCCCCAATCCGATGCAGTACCGCATGCCGCCGATATCCAGGGCGCGCCCTTGAAACAAGTAGGGCACGCGGGTGCCGTCGCGTCGCACCATGGCCGCATCAATCGACGATTCGCGGCCTTCGATGAGCACATGCCGGATCGCCTCGGCAGCGCGTTCGCGGTCTTCGGGCGCCACAAAATCGATCGCATGCATGGTGCGGACTTCTTCCTCGCGATACCCGGTGGTCAACGCAAAACTGGTATTCCAGCGAACAAGCCGTCCATGGATGTCAAACATGAAGAACGCCCCTGGCAGGCTCTGGATGGCCGCAGTCGCGAATTCCTTTTCCTTCGAGAGTTTCTCTTCAATTTCGCGGCGAGTCGCAATCTCATTTTCAAGCATGGTCTCCAGCCGCGCCACTTCGCGTGAGAGGCGGCCCACTTGCGCGTCGGCGGCTTCCGTGAAATCTGCGTATTCGGATTGCGCGGGCAATCGCTCCTTCCGTGCGATGAGCCTGGCTTCCAGCCGGCTGGCCACTTCGTCAGCAATACCGGACAACACCGCCATGTCTCGACCGGTGAAATCGCGGGCAACCGTATCGAACACGGCCAGCGCACCCACAATTTCCCGATCGCCCGCGACAATGGCTGCACCCGCGTAGCAAGCCAAATACGGCATGCCATGCACCAGACGATGGTCGCGAAAATGTTTTTCGGCGAACAGATCCGGCAGATTGAAAGTTCGCACGGGCCCGACTCCGGTACCCAGTGCCGGAAGAAAGAAGCTCTCGTCGCGCGAAAGCGCACGTGCCGGGAATCCGATGGCAGACTTGAACCATTCCCGCCATGGGAGTGCCTCATCAACGGGGCGATCGAAAAACGAAATGGTCGCCATTGTGGTCTTGAGCTCGCGCCCGGCGCGGCGGGCGAGTTCGTCGAACGCCTCTTCGGGCTGCGTATCAAGAATTTCCCACCGGTCCAGCGATTCGCGTGAGACCGGCAGCACCAAGTCACGGGCTGCCATGGCGTTCAATCAAGTGTCGCGACAGCAGGTGCGTGATCGGACGGCCGTTCCCAAGTGCGCGGCTCGATGTCGATCGCCGAGGATCGGCATCGCGCAGCGAGCGGAGGAGTCAAAAGAATGTGGTCGATGCGCAAACCCATCTTCCGGCGGAACGCATTCATGCGGTAATCCCACCACGAAAACGTACCTGGTGGTTGATCAAACAGGCGAAAGCTGTCCTTAAGGCCCAGATTGATCATGCCCGCAAATGCGGCGCGCTCGGCATCGCTGCACAACACTTGTCCGGCCCAAGCCGCCGGGTCGTGAACATCGCGATCATCCGGCGCAATATTGCGGCGCGCTCGGCATCGGTACACAGCAAGGCGTGAACAGGCTGGGGTAATTCGCGATGGCTTCCCGAAGGTAGGACGTCAGTGCCGCGAGCCATTCAAGCTTGTAGCGATACTTGTCCGAATCCACAGCCTGGCCGTTGGGAATGTAAACGCACACGATGCGCACGCCTTCCACGGTCGCCGCAATCACCCGCTTTTGTTCATCGGCGTAACCCGGCATGCCCTTCACCACGCCTTCGGGCCGGATTTTGGACAGGATCGCTACACCGTTGTAGGTTTTCTGACCATCAAATACAGCGTTGTATCCAGCGTCCTGGATCGCATCGAGCGGAAATTTGGCGTCTTCGAGCTTGAGCTCCTGCAGGCACACCACATCGGGCGACGTGGCCTTCAACCAATCGAGCAGGTGCGGGAGGCGGACGTTGAGTGAGTTGACGTTCCACGCCGCAAATTTTCATGTCGGAAATCCGATTACTTTTTCTTTGGGGCTTGCGGAGTGACCGGTGTCACCGTCTTCGGATTTCGGGGCTTTGGGCAACGGCGGAGAATCCGTCGGCTTGGCCAGCGGCGTGAAATTGAGCGGATAACCGGCCTGCGTCAACGCGCCGGACCATGTGGATTCGGAGAAGCCGCGCATCCTCTTCGCCGACGGTCATGACGGGCGCCTCGGGGCGCCAATCCAGTTTCAAAGCACTTGCTGCCGCAGGGGTCCCGCTTCCGGATTGCGTTCCGCAAACGGAATGCCACGCGAGGTCAGCAGCGTTCGCGCGCCGTCACATGGTTCACCACACTTGGTCGCATACAGCGTGACCGGATTCTTGCGCGCGGCCTCGCGCAACTCGTACGGCAAGTTGTCGGATGGACCGCTGACATTGTCGCCAAATTTTTCGATTTGACGTCCTTGATGTCGTGGGGCGGGCTATCAGAATAGATTGTGCGTCCTTCCTTGTCGACCCATTTGTACAGTTCGGCATGGGCCGTGGGCATACCTGGCGATGACCAAACTCACGGCGAATTTGACGGTGTTGTTCATTACAGTCTCCATTCGTGCACGCCCGAGTCAGGCGGCCGGATAAAACACATTATGGCGCAATGGCTCGCCGGTGTTGGCGCAGGCCGCGAATGCCTATCCCGCGTAAACAATCCGCCCGCCGGCCAACGTGGTCACGACGCGCGTTTGCATTTCCCTTCTCAACCACGGCGAGTTCTTGCCCTGGCTTCGAAGGGTCTCACGCGTGACGGCCCAGTAAGCCGCGGGATCGTAAATGCAAAGGTCGGCCGGCGAACCGGGAGCCAGCGTGCCGCAGGATAACCCGATCAAACGGGCTGGGGCCGCAGTGATGCGTGCCAATGCATCTGCCGCGCTCCATCGCACCTGTTCCGCCCACTTGAGCGTCAGGGGAAGCAGCAATTCCAAACCCGTGGCGCCCGGCGTGGCCTCGCCAAAGGGCACGTTCTTTTTCGTCGTCATCCACCGGTGTGTGGTCCACGTGATGGCATCGAGCGTGCCGTCGATGACTGCCCGCGAAAGCGCGTCGCGATCCGACGGCGCACGCAGCGGCGGCGCAAATCGGTATTGCGGATCAAAGTACCCGATGTCCCGGTCGGTCAACAGCAAATGGTGGATTCCGACATCCGCCGTCAATGGCAAGCCTTCAGCCTTGGCGCGGCGCACGAGTTCCACGCCCGCGGCAGACGACAACCGCATGAGATGCACGCGTGCACCGGTATCCCGCATCAGCGTCACGATCGTTGAAATGGCCACGGTTTCGGCGCTGACCGGGACACCGGAGAGTCCAATCGGGAAGCCACTTCGCCATCATGCGCAATGCCGCCTTTTCCAAGGAAAGCATCCTGCGCGGAAAGCCACACCGGATAGCCAAACGTGGCCGCATACTGCATCGCCCGAAACAGGACGGTCGTGTCGGTAATCGGCTCGTGCGCATTGGAAATCGATGCAACCTGCCTCGGTCAGCTCCAC
>JBGAUM010000002.1:0-94917 GCA_044228625.1 Usitatibacteraceae bacterium
AGAATGTTCTCTTCCGGGATTTCGCAGTCCTCGAACACCAATTCGCAGGTATCCGAACCGCGCATGCCCAGCTTGTCGAGCTTTTGCGCCGTGCGAAAACCCTTCATGCCTTTTTCAATCAGGAAGGCGGTCATGGCCTTGCTGCCTTGGTCCTTGGGCGCGGTACGCATATAGACGATCAGCACATCGGCATGCGGGCCGTTGGTGATCCACATCTTGTTGCCGTTGGCGATCCAGCGGTCGCCCTTTTTCTCGGCACGGCAGGCCATCGAGCCCACCACATCGGACCCTGCGCCCGGTTCGGACATGGCCAGCGCCCCCACGAATTCGCCTGAGCAGAGCTTGGGCAGGAATTTCTTGCGCTGGGCATCCGTGCCGTTCAGGTACAGGTTGTTGACGCACAGATTCGAGTGCGCGCCGTAGGCCAACCCGACCGACGCGGACGCGCGCGAAATTTCCTCCATCGCCACGGTGTGGGCCAGGTACCCCAATCCCGTGCCCCCGAATTCCTCCGGCACCGACATGCCCAACAAGCCCAAGTCGCCAAACTTGCGCCACATGTCCATCGGAAACGCGTTGTCGTGGTCGATCTGCGCGGCGCGCGGGGCCAACTCGGTATCGCAAAGCCGTTTGATGGTATCGCGCAGGGCGTCGGTGTCTTCGTTCAGGTGGGTGTCAAAAATCATGGCGCGGCTCCGGAAGGAGGCGAAAAGGAGAGGGCGACATTATCGCGCGAAAGCGAGTTGCGGCGGTGCGGGAAACTACTTCTTGCGGGTCAATTCGGCGAGTTTGGTCGCGGCATTCTCACGAATTACCGTTAACTTAGAGGCAAGGCTGAGAAGTTGCGCTGAGATGCGTGTTGCATCATGTTCAGGAATTTGTTGGATACCGGATGTGGCATTTTCTAGATGGCGACTAATTTCATTAACTTTCAACATGACTTCATGAGATTCGGCTTCCCATTGGTCGAATTGGTCATCCAGAAGTCTTTGGCGGCTGCCACCAAGCCCACCCGCATTGATGAACAAGTCTTTGCACGCGCTACGGCACATTCTTAGAGTACGTTGTAATGCGCCATGTTCTATTTGAATTGAGTTAAGCCTGGTATGTAGCTCACCTTGTGCCGTCCGTTCGAGGCTGCGCCTCGCGATTGCAGAGGACTTTTCCGAGGATTTCATGGAGCGCCACGAGATGTACACGGCGATTCCAGAGATCACAAGGGCCAAAAAGGAAATCAACTCCGCCATCTTTGCGCCTTACGCCTATCAAAGAGAAATTGAACTGGTTACTACTTCGCCCCCATCCGGATCGCGCCATCCAGCCGGATCACCTCGCCGTTCAGCACTTCATTCTGAAAAATCGTCTTCACCAACGCCGCATATTCATCCGGACGGCCCAGGCGGGACGGGAAGGGGATCTGCGCCCCCAGCGAAGCGCGGATTTCATCGCTCATGCCTTGCAGAATGGGCGTGTCAAAGATTCCCGGCGCGATGGTCATGACGCGGATGCCGAGTTTGGCGAACTCGCGGGCGATCGGCAGGGTCATGCCGTTGACCCCCGCTTTTGATGCGGCATAGGCGGCCTGGCCGATCTGGCCTTCGAATGAAGCGACCGACGAGGTGTTGACGATGACGCCGCGCTCGCCCGACGCGTTCGGTGCCTGCAGCGACATGGCGTGTGCCGCCAGGCGGATCACGTTGAAGGTGCCAATGAGGTTGATTTCCACCGCGCGGCGGAAATTGGCCAGCGAATGCGGGCCGGTCTTGCCGACCACGCGCTCGCCCGGTGCCACGCCGGCGCAATTCACCGCGCCATGAAGTCCGCCAAAGGCGGCTTTCGCGAGATCGACGGCCGCCTGCACCTGCGCCTCATCGCATACATTGGTTTCGATGAATCGTGCCTGGGCTCCCAATTCGGCAGCCTTCTTCTCGCCGGCATCCTTGTTGAGGTCGGCAATGATGACGTTGCCACCGTTGGCGATGATCATGGCGGCGGTGGCGGCGCCGAGGCCTGAGCCGCCACCGGCGACGAGAATGGTGGAATTCTTGATGTGCATGGAAAGGGTCCGATGGGGTGATCGCGGTGCGACGGGAATTCAAATTATATTCGTCGTGTTCCCGTCTCCCGTTGCAAACGCCTCGACATGACCGCCACCTTTCATCGCGTTGATGCCTCCCTGACCGTCATCGAACGCGGGTGGCTCAATTGCAACCAGGTGGTGCTCAACGCCCCGGAGCGCAATGTGCTGATCGACAGCGGCTACGGTCGGCATGCGCAGCAGACGATCGGGTATGTGGAGGAAGCGTTGGGCGCGGCCACCTTGCACCAACTCCTGAACACCCACTGTCACAGCGACCACATGGGAGGGAATCGCGCGCTGGCGGCACACTTTGGCTGTGAAGTGGTCATCCCGGAGGGCGAGGTCCGGCATGTCGTGCCATGGACCGAGCAGAGTTGCTGGTCCCAGCAGATGGACCAATACGCGGAGGAATTCCAGTTCGACGCGACGATGATCCCGGGCGATGTGATTGTTGCCGGCGGGCGGGATTGGCGTGCGATTGCGGCGCCCGGCCACGACATGGACGCCCTCATGTTTTTCGCCGAGGAAGGACGCATCCTGGTTTCGGGCGACGCCCTTTGGGAAAAGGGCATGGGCTTTGTGTGGCCGGAACACGATGGCGAATCGCGCACCGGGTTCCTGGACGCGGCGCGCGCGACACTGGATGTGATCGAGGCGATGCAGCCAGCGCTCGTGATCCCGGGCCACGGCGCCCCGTTCATCAATGTGGAATCCGCGCTGGCGGAATCCCGCAGCCGCCTCGATGCCTTTGCCCGCGATCCGGCCAAGCATGCCCGGCACGTGGTGCGTGCACTGTTCGTCTTTTCCCTGCTTGACCGTGGCGCCATGCGCACGCCCGTCGCAGACTACATTCGCAGCGTCCCGGTCTATGGGCAGATGCGTGAAGGATTCCTCGGTGGCACCCATGACGATCTGGCGCGCGCGTTGGTGGACGACCTGGTGCGTGCCGGGGCCGTTCAATTGATCGATGGCGTGCTGTACCCGACGATGCGCGCGTAGCGACGCCGACCCGCGCCGGCCATCCGCAGGGCGGGCCCTGCGGAATCGGGGAGGGCTCCTTATCCGATCATGGTCCCCGGCTTCACGAACGGATGCCCCAGCGCCTCGGCCACTTCGGCACAGGTGACCTTGCCCTGGCAGACGTTGAGGCCGTTCGTGAGATGCACATCGTCGCGCAGCGCCTGCTTCCAGCCCTTGTCGGCCAACGCCAGTGCGGGGCACGCCGCCCGGCATGTTGGCCACGCAATAGTGGACCACCTTGTCCACCACATAGGTCGGCTCGGCGTGCGTGGTGGCATGCGAGGTTTCCGTGCACCCGCCCTGGTCGATGGCCACATCCACGATCACGCTGCCTGGCTTCATCGCCAGCACCATATCGCGGGTGATGAGCTTGGGTGCGGCCGCACCCGGGATCAGCACGCCGCCAATGGTCAAGTCGGCGGAGAGCACTTCCCGTTCCACGTTGTCGCGGTTGGAAAACACCGTCGTGACGCTGCCGTTGAACATGCGATCGATGCGGCGCAGCGCATCAAGGCTGCGGTCCACGACCACGACTTGGGCGCCGGTTCCCACGGCCATCTGCGCCGCGTTGGTGCCGACCACGCCGGCTCCCAGAATCACGATCTTGGCCGGTGGCACGCCAGCAACACCGCCCAGCAAAACGCCCATGCCGCCATGCGCGCGCTCCAGGCTGTGCGCACCGGCCTGGATCGACATCCGGCCCGCCACTTCCGACATTGGCGCCAGCAAGGGAAGACCGCCGCCGGGTTGCGTCACCGTTTCATACGCGATGCACACCGCGTTGCTGGCGATCAGGTCGTCACACTGTTCAGGATCGGGCGCGAGATGCAAATAGGTGAACAAGACCTGGCCGGGACGCAACATCTTGCGTTCGACGGCTTGCGGCTCCTTGACCTTGACGATCATGTCGGCACGCGAAAACACATCCGCCGCGTTGGCGGCGATCTTGGCGCCAGCCTTCTCATACACATGATCGGGAGCGCCGATGCCGTCACCGGCATTGTGCTCGACGATGACTTCATGGCCGTGCGAGGTCAACTCGCGCACGGACGAGGGGGTCATTCCCACACGGTACTCGTGGTTCTTGATTTCTTTTGGAACACCGATCAACATTTTTGAAGTTCTCCGTTTTGTGGATGCGGGCGCGGGATTTGCCTCGGCACTTGTGGCGCCTACCAAACCCCGGTGTTTTTCATGGAGGCCCAAGGCTCCCGCGGGGGCAGGGCCTCGCCGCGCTGCAAGAGTTCAATGGAAATCAGGTCCGGCGATCGCACAAACGCCATGCGGCCGTCTCGCGGTGGCCGGTTGATGGTCACGCCACCGTCCATCAGCTTTTGGCAAGTCGCGTAAATGTCATCGACCGCATAGGCAATGTGTCCGAAATTGCGGGCGGTGCCCAGATCTTCCGGATCCCAGTTATGCGTGAGCTCGATTTGCGCCTCTTCGTCGCCGGGGGCCGCGAGAAAGACCAGGGTGAAGCGCCCGGCCTCGTTGACCTTGCGGCGCAGCTCGACCAGCCCGAGCTTGTTGCAAAAGAAATCGACCGAGGCGTCGAGGTCATTGACGCGCACCATCGTATGCAGGTATTTCATGCAACCCCCTATCAAAAGCTGTGCGCGATTCTAGCGGTGAATCGTGCAAACCGCTCGTCCGGCCATGGTGAATCGCAGGCTGAAACCCCAGGACTGGTGCGGCGTTTGGGCCGATTGTGGCCTGTGATGCCCGCCAATTCTGGTATTCAGGGTTGATGTTGCAATGCACTATAATCGCGCGCTTTGATCCATCGCAATGCCCGTTGGCGTTGCATCAAACGGGAGTGTCATCGTGTCGCAGCATTTGAATCGTGTCGCCCTCTTGGGCCTTGGAAAAGTCGGCAGCCTGGTGGGCACATTGCTCACACGTTCGGGGTTCACCGTGACGGGCTACGACATGCATCCGGGTGCCGGATTGCCGTTCGCCAGCGAAGCCTTGAACGTCGCCGATTCGGCCAGCATCCAGCGCGCGTTGGCGGGCAAGGATGCGGTGATCTCCTGCCTGCCGTTTCACCTGAACGTCGAGATTGCGCGCACCGCGCATGCCAACGGCATGCATTATTTCGACCTGACCGAGGATGTGCCGACGACCAAGGCCATTCTGGAAATGTCCAAGACGTCCAAGGGCGTGATGGCCCCGCAGTGCGGCTTGGCGCCCGGATTCATCGGCATCGTCGGTGCCGACCTCGCCAAGCGGTTTGAGTCGCTTCGCTCGATCGAGTTGCGCGTGGGGGCCCTGCCGCAGCATCCGCGCGGCAAGCTCGGTTACGCCCTCAATTGGTCGCCCGAGGGCGTCATCAACGAATACATCAACGATTGCGAAGTGATTCGCAACGGCCATCCCCAGATGGTGCCGGCGCTGGAAGGCCTGGAAATGATCCTGGTGCACGGCTTGATGCTGGAGTCGTTCACCACCTCCGGCGGCCTGGGCACCATGTGTGAAACGTATTTCGGCAAGGTGCAGGAACTCAACTACAAGACCATGCGCTACCCGGGCCACTGTGAATTGATGCGCTTCCTGTTGAATGAACTCTATCTGCGCAATGACCGTGAAACCGCGGGCAAGCTTCTGAAGAATGCGCTGCCGGCGGTGGAGGAAGACGTGGTGTTTGTCCACGCGGCGGTGGAAGGCCAAAAGGATGGCCGCCTGCACCGCGAGGAGTTCGTGCGCGCCTATCCGGCCATGCAGCTGGAAGGCAAGAGCTGGCGTGCGATTTCGTGGACGACCGCCGCAAGTCTGTGCGCGGTGGTGGAAATGGTGCGCGAAGGATCGTTGCCGCAACAGGGATTCATCAAGCAGGAAGAAGTGCCGTTCGACAAATTCCTGGCCACGCACAACGGCGCGATCTATCGCAACGCCGAGTCAGTCTCGGCAGGCGCGACGTTCGCGGCCTGACGCGGCGCTCATTTCGCCGCGCGCCCGGATTCGTCGGCACGGGACAAGAAGCAGTTCGTGTCCCGTGTCCGCACTCATCCCAAGAATCCTACGTTCGTGTTCGAAAAATTGCGGATGTTCGGCACGACCAATTCGAGGTTGCTGTCGCCCACGCCGAACCAGCGCGCGATCGTGGCCGCAAACTGATCGACCGACGTCGTCGGCAACAGGCGGCCGGAGCCGACTTCGTCGTTGTTGTTGAGCCCCATGATCGGAAACGTGCCGTAGTAGCGTTGGCCGAGTACCGAACCACCGACGATGAAATGATGCGATCCCCAGCCGTGGTCAGAACCATCGCCGTTGCTGGATAACGTGCGGCCGAAATCAGAGGCGGTAAAGAGCGTGACCGAATCCGCAACGCCCAAGGTCTTGATGGCGTCGTAGAAGTACTTGATGGCGTTGCCCATCTGTGTGTGCAAGTTGGGCTGCGTGGGCAACTGGTCGTCGTGCGTGTCAAACCCGCCCAGCGACACCATGAACACCTGACGCTTGGCCCCAAGCGTATTGCGCTGGGAAATCATGCGCGCCACCAGCCGGAGTTGGGCGCCGAGGCTGCTGCTGGTCAGCGTGGAGGGCAGCGGCAAGTCGGGGGCACTGGCCAGCGCGGAACTCAACTGCGCATTGGCGTCAATGGAACGCTGGGTAGTGTCCGCCAGGTCCTGCGTAAACAAGTTGGCACCACCGCTGGTGATCAGCGAGCGGAACGCAGACGGTGCGGAGGACGAGCCGAACAACGATCCGGTCAGCCCGCCGATGGTCGTGGAGCCCGAACTGCTGAGCTGGTAGGCGATGGTGGTGCCGCCGGTGATGAAGACGGCCGCACCCGCCACCGAATTACAGGTAAAGATCTGCGCGCTATTGTTGGCGGCCATCAGGTCGCCCATCTTGCCGCCCCATCCCACACGGGCGCCCTCGGGTGCAGAAGCTTGCCAGACCGATTGCTGATCGTTGTGTGAAAAGAGTTTGGGCGGCAGCGGAACACTGGCCGCGGTGTATTGCGCCTTGGTTGTCGGCACAATCAATGGGCCGACATTTGCCAGGATCGCCATCTTGCCTTCGTCCCAAATGGTCTTGAGGGGCGAAAGCTCCGTCGGCAACGCGAACTGCCGGCCTGCATTGCTGCCGGTCAGCGGGGCGCTCGGCGTGAGCTGGATCAGCTCGGACGTTGCACGCGCGATGCCCGGCCTCACCGTCTGGTAGGTACTGTAGTTGGCGGCATCGAACGGGATCACGGTGTTGTTGTGATCATTCGCGCCGTACAGGAACAGGCAGACGATGGCCTTGTAGTCGGACACCGATTGCGCGGCGGCATTGCCGATGCCTGCAAGATTCAGGGCAAAGGGTGCGGCGCTTCCAGCGATTGACAAGCGGCCGGCGGTGCGCAGGAATTCGCGGCGAGAGTGCGCCAGGGTGTACTTGGGCTTGAACATGTCTCGCTCCTAGTTCTGGAAGATGTATTCGGGGCTGGCCATGACCAGAAACACGGCCATGTTGACCCGATTGCGGGAATCGGTCGCTGAGACTGACGCCACCGCATCGCGGATGCGCGTTCGGGTGGTGTCGGAAAGCGACCCGTTCAGCAACAGGATCACGCGATCCACCAAGGCATCCGGCGTGCTGGCCAGCGCAAGTTCGGCTGCATAGTCCGGCTGGATGTCGCGTACACCGCCAGTAGAGGTACCCACACCGTTGCCGATCGCGCCCCGCATGAAGTTGAGGTACCCCGCGACGGTGGTCTCATTGGTAATCTGCGCTTCAGGATTCACCAACCCGAACGCGCCGACCTTGCTGTTGCCCGGAATGTAGCCCGGCCGGAAGAAGTTGAAGACCGACGGGGAGTACATGGGCGATTGCGCCAGCTGGGTCGACGTATCCAGCGTGGTGCCCAGGAGGAACTTGCCATCATTGGATCGCGCGTTGAAGGCACGCATCCACTGAACAAACCGGACCACGGGTTCCCGGAGCTTGCCAAACTGATCGAATCCACCGCGCGCCTGAAGGGCTTCGGGATCGGTCAGGATCGCCTTGATGATGGCCTTCATGTCCCCGCGCACGCCGTTTCCATTGTTGGCAAAAACGGCGGAGACGCGACCAACATAGGCCGGCGTGGGATTTGCAGTGACCAATTTCTGGATCAATTGCTTGGAGAAGAACGGTGCGGCATTCGAGTGGTTGAACAGCCTGTCCAGCGCAGTGCGGACTTCATTGTTGGTGTTGACGGTGGCGGTTGTGGACGCGGGAATGGTGACGCCCAGGAACTGTTTTTGCGCCGTAGAGTGATACTGGTTGTAGGCAATCATCGGGATGATTTCCCGGTTGGGATCTGCGGTTCTGCCCAGGAAACGGTTGTCGGTCGTATCGGGTCCGCCCCAGGAAAGCCCGGTGAACACACGGGCCAGTGCCGACACATCGGAATTCGTATAGGTCTCGATCGGCCGGTTCAGAGCGTCGCGCTGCTGGGTGCCATCCGGAAACAATTCATAGAGCCCGATGGTGAACAGTTGCATCACCTCGCGCGCATAGTTTTCGTCCGGGACGGAACCCGTGGTCGGATTTTCCTTCTGATTGCGAAGGTGGGACAGGTAAAGCCCCATCATGGGCGAGTACGTCACCATTTCAATCAGATTTCGGAAATTGCCAAAGGCGTGGGTCCCGAGGTTGTCCAGGTACTGGGCCGGACCGCGCGGGTAGCTGAAAGCGATATTGCTGTTGTTGGAAATCACGAAGATTTCCGACAGTGCGAAGGCCACGCGCATGCGCAGTTGATCATCAGCAGTGGAAAAATTCTTCCAGATGCTCCAGTTGAAGCCGGCCTGGCCGGTCTGCTGGTCCGCGGGCAGCGTGGCCAGGTAAGCAGTGACATTGGGCAGGTGATACGTTTGCGGCTTGGCAAACTGCTGGTCAATCCAGGCCGAGTAGCCAATTTGCGAGGCGTTGTCGATTTCGGCGGACTTCGGCCCAAACGTGGCACGGGCCAGGAGGCGCGATGCCTCGGCTTTCGCCAGCACCGGATTGTTGCCCACGCAGACGGTGACCTGTCCGCCGGCCACGGCAAATCGCTCGAGCGGCAAGCTGCGATTTACCAGGTTTTGGGACGGGACTGAATAAAAGAACGTTCCGCGCTCCCCGTCGGCAAATTGCAGTTCAAAGGTGCCGACGTTTTGCACGCTCGATGAATTGATGGGTCCGGCAATCTGGGAGAACGGAATTCCCGGGTTGACCGCATAGAGCGATCCCGTCACGCGGCGAGGGTTGTTCGCATCCACGGTGCCTTGCCCGGTCATCCACGTGGCATTGCGATTCGTCCCGTAGGTGTACCAGCCGAAGAATACGGTGCTGCCCTGGTGGGAGATCTGCAAGCCCCATCCGCTGTTCGCCGTGCCGCCCCACCAATGGTCGGTGTAATTGCCGAGCGACGCGCGAAAATTGCTGCCGCTGGGCGTCTGCATGGTGCAGACCGGGACCTGGTCTGCGGCCACGAAGTTTTGCGGCTCCAGCGCCGTTTTGGTTTGCGTGACGCTGCCCACGGTGTAGGAGAGGCTGAGGCGATTGCTGGCGGTTTGTGTCAGGGTGCCGGTTCCGGCCATGACTGCGGTGTTTCCGGCTGGGCCTGTAATGCTGGGATAGGGCGTCCCGGTGGCGGTCGCGAGCGTCCCGCTGCAGGTGGTGCCACTGAAGGTGCACTGCAGGGTGTACCACGTCGGCACGGACTGGGCGTCGTAGGTAAACCAGACCGCAAAGGTGATGTTGCCCTGTTGCTGCACGGCGACACCCCATCCGGATTCGGTGGGCTTCCACCAGAAGCCGGTCAGGCTTGGGGTTTGCGCCCACGCGCCCCCCATGAAGAAGATGCCAACAATACCGGCCGTCAGGAAACTGCGAACGGCGGCGACAAACTTTTGACGCGAACCCATGGCAGGACTCCGATGTAACGTGCGCACTCGTTGATTTTCCATGTTTGCAATCCCCATGTGGCAATTTACGCTGCGCGGGCGCGCTGTGGCGATAAGCGGATGTAACCAGATGCAACGCCATGCTCCCGGGGGCACTGGTCGCGGACTTACAGCCGGTTACATTGCCGGTTCAGCCGCCTGGGCTCCCGATTCGATTGGCGCGCAACCCGTCACCATAGGCCGGATGGATGCGGTGGTCGCCAAAACACAACAAACGGAGGATCGCCACCGGACGGCGATGCCAGCTGGCCCAACTCAACGCCGAGTCGCCGTGCGCATCCAGGAGGGTCTTGTCGGCACCTGCATCGAGCAACAACTGGATGGTGGGCGCTGTCCCGCATGCGGCTGCACGATGCAGCGGCGTTTCCCCCCGGGTGCGCGCATCACGCATGAAGGTGCCCGTCTCCATGCCGCGCTTGGTTTTGGCGTTCGGGTTCGCACCAGCCTTCAGCAACACCTTGACGACGGGATCCCATGTGATGCGATCGTCATTGCACAGCGCGTGATGCAGTGGTGTTTCACCAGTAGTCGGTAGAGCTGCATTTGCGCTGGCACCGTTCTCAATCAAAAATTCGCAGAGTTGCCAGTGACCGTGAAACGCGGCGCCGTTCAAGCCGAGGTTTTTCCCGAGGCTGTTCAACGCGACTCCACTGGACATCAGGGTCTTGACTGCGGTGACATCTCCAAAGTAGGCACACCAATGCAACGCACTCGCCCCCTCAATTCCGGAGTTGAACGCGCCCCCGGCATTGAGCCAATCATGGACCAGGTCGGTGCGCCCAGCGGCAATCCTTGCAAAGAGCACCTTGTCCGCCAAGCGCGCTTTTCCTTTTGGTGTCATTTCAATTCTCCACGTGACATTGGGCGTCGCCGGAACAACCAAGCATACAGAAGAACATTGGTGCCAACGATCAACGCCGCGAGCATCCATTGCGTCTCGCGGGTCAGCCCGGCGGGATACAGGATCGGCACGAGGTAGTGTTCGACAAAACCGCCCGGGTAACCCACCTGGCCCGCTTTTGTGCGTAGCGCGTTTTCCAGATGGGTGAGGGGACAGATGCCGCCGCTCAATTCAATCCATGCCGCCCAGCACGCAGCGGGAACATGGAGCCGGGCGACCCGGTGCCACCGCAGGACGAGCAATGCCCCCAAACCCGCAAACAGGACGAACAAGGCATGCAGAACCAGCACTGCATCCGCTGCGAAGCGCTCCGCCATTCGGACTCCACTAAATGTCCCGCAACTCCCGTTCGAAATAGTGCAGCGTGTTGGCTGCTGGGTCAGCCGTGTCATCGCCAGGCCTGTAGGCGTTGCGCTCCTTGAACCCCAGCGAACGGTACAGTGCCTGCGCGGGCACCATGGGGTCGAGGGTATCGAGCACCATGTGCGTGTAGCCCAGCGATTTCGCAATCTCCATGGCCGACTGTGTCAGTGCGCGCCCCAACCCGTGCCCACGGGCGGCAGGGCGAACGTAGACACGCTTCAATTCGGCGCGCGCGGGGTCGAAACGCCGGATGCCGGCGCACCCGACCGGTTCGTGGTCATTCGACAGGGCCAGCAGCAAGCCACCTTGGGGCGGGCCATACATTTGGGCAAGCGCCGCCAGTTCCTTCTCGAACCCGGCCAGGCAAATGTCGGTTTCCAAGGTTTCTGCATATTCACGGAATAACTCGCGCGCAACATCAAACTGCGCGGGCGATGTCGCGCGCACGATTCCGGGTGGAATTTCAGATGCGCTCGCCATCCGCAAAGGTCATGTAGCGTTCGCGTGCCAGCGATGCGATCGGACCGATCGGCAGTTCACGACTGCCTTGCAACCCGCCATAGCGGGTGCAGGGTTGGACCTTGCCGTAATTGCCGGTATTGAAGATTTCCTTGGCGCGATCCAACTCGCCCGGGTTGACGGCGCGCTCGGCGACCGCGATGCCCTCGGCGGCCAGCAGCTTGATGACGCGTGCACGGGTGATGCCGGACAAAAACGTGCCATTGGCGATCGGGGTCACCACGCTCCCGTCTTCGGCAACAAAGAACAGGTTGGACGTGGCGAATTCGGCGACCTTTCCGGAGGGGTCACACACCACGGCATTGTCGTAACCCGCCGCCTTCGCTTCGCGCAATGCGCGCGTCGTGTTCGGATACAGGCAGGAGGCTTTCGCGTCCGTCGGTGCCATGGATGGGTCGGCCCGCTTCATTGTTGAAAGGCACGCCGAAAAACCGGTGAAGGGGGGCAGCGGTGCGGTGAACAAGGTGAGGGCAAAGCGGGAATTGGTCGGAACCAGCAAGCCGTCCCCGCCGAAAACGAGCGGGCGGATGTAGTAGTCGGCGTCCTTCGGCAGACGATCCAGCGCTTCCTTGACCAGGGCGCGCATGTCGGGGACCGATTTTTCGCACTCGAGGCCGAGGCGCCTGGAAGACTCAATGACACGCTGCAAATGTAAATCGAGGTCCGGCACACGCCCGTGGATGGCGCGCGCGCCGTCAAACACGGATGATCCGAGCCAGACAGCATGATCCATCGCCCCCATGAGCGGGGCATTGCCTTCGTGCCATCGGTTTTCAAACCATGTCAGGTACATACATCATCCAAAGTGAATTGAGACTTTGATTATCGCGCGCGCCGTGCAGGTGCCAGGCTCCTCGCGTTCCGACGCCAAACTCCATGACTGGCAAGGAGTTTGGGCATGTTTTGCCTCAAACGCCGCGCCGGTGCTGGAGGTTTGTCGAAGTCGCATAGGTGTACCGGCGCCACCATCGCTCCAGGGGGCCCTCGAATCCGGCCTTCAGCGCGACGTGGCTGATCAGAACCTGCATGACAAAGATGCAGGATGCCAATCCCAAAAGGTGGGCCTGCTTCAATGATGCGCCCCATCCCAGGCCGCTGCCGCTCAACAAAACGAACATCAGGACGGATTGCGTCACGTAGTGCGTCAGGGCATACCGGCCGGCCGGGGCCAGAATCGTGATCAGGACGCGCACGATCAGACTTCGGTGGGCAAGCGCCAGGCCGCTGATGATCATCGCAGCACCAGTGGCGGCAAAGCCATCTGGCAGCGCTTGCAGAACACCGCGCGAATCCCACGGATGCGCGGCATCGTGCCATGCGAAGAGTGCAAAACAGGCATTGACGGGAATCCCGATGAAAATCCCCGCCTTCAAAACAGACCGCCAGAACAACTTGTGCCGTTCCGGCCTGCGCAAGACGCCCGTCAATGCACACCAGGCCCCCAGCAACATGATCAGGACCAACTCCGCGCCAATCAGGAAAAAGCCCGTCGTGTAGACCACGAAGTCGCCGGCGCGGTATGAAAGCGCTTCCCAAAAGCCGGCCTGTGTATAGACGCGGAACGATTCCATCGTGTCTGCCTTGAGGGACTCGCCCGCGACGTCGCCGGTGGTCCAGGCCAGGGCGATGACGACCGGGATGGAAAAGATCAGCCAGGCCACCGTCCAGAAACGCAAAGGGGCGAGCAACCGCCGGGGCCCTTTGCCGATGTGAGCGGCGATGACCTTGCCAGCAATGCCATAGCTCGTCAGGACATCCCCAAACCACAGGAGCACACCGTGGACCGCCCCGAGACCGAGCAGGAAATTCGTTCGCCGGGCAAACCGATTGGAAGCGTTGACCCCTTGGGCGCGCCATCGGCGGGTCTGGAGTGCAAACCCATATCCGAAGCAGAAACAGAACAAGGGGTACGCCTTGTACTGGAGGAATAACGCAATGCCGATCACGGTGGCGTGGTCGGCCCAGGAAGAGGCTTCGTTGAGGATCCCCAACGAAATTCCATGCAGGCCGTAACTGTAGGCCTGGATGTTGACCGCGAGGATGCCAAACAGCGCCAACCCCCGCAGGGTATCGATCAGCGGTTCGCGCGGCGCGCCAGACGACAACACCACTTAGGCGGTGGGCCGCGCCATGCGCCGGGCTTCATTGGCAATCACCAACGCAATCGCCGCCGCAAATCCTGCAAACCAGAGCAATGACCAGACCGGCACGACGAGGCCGAACACCGGTGGATAGACATCGGCGCAGCCGCCATTGGCAAAAAAGAATTCCGGCCACCAATCGGCCGTCGGCAGGCCGTTCACGAACACGCCGACCGGGTCGGTGGTGCAGGATGTCATCTCCTTGCCCTTGGTGACTTGCCAGACGGCCACGGCCACGCCGAGGCTCGCCACGACGTCTGCGATGATCGCCACAACCCATGCCGGACGCCCCGGTCTCGCGAACGCAGCGCCGACTGCGCAGACCGTCCCCAACAGCAGGTAGCCATAGCGCTGCAGGATGCATAACGGGCAAGGCTGTTGCTTCGCGGGACCGTACTGCGCATGCCAGGCCGCGGTCAGCAGCACAAAACAGCACAGGGCAATTCCCGCGAAGATCCATCGCGTATTGATTTTGTCCATGAGGCTGGGAGATCAGGCGAGGACGCGAAGTTCCCGCAACATCACGGAAAGCATGGCCAAGTCCGTTTCGCGGGCACCCCGCAGGTCCGCCATGACTTCGCGCATCCGCAACAGCGCTTTCTCGTGGTGCTTTTCCCAGGCGCCGATCAGGCCATCCCGCTCCTTGATCGACGGCGACAGCTTGAGCACCGATTCGGTCAGTGCGCGTTGCAGGTTCGCGAGGTCATCCCGCATCGCCGCACGTGCCATCGCCTGCCAATGGGATTCAAAGGGCAGCTTCGTCACTTCCCCGGCCACCCAGCGCAATCCCAACTTGCCGGCCAGGGCGAAATAGACTTGCGCTGCCAATTGCACATCGCGCTTCATTTCATGGGCCAGCTCCACGATGTCGAGGACGGCATACATGGCGTCACTACGCGCGACGGTGGCTGCCAGTGCTGCGGGCACGCCTTGTGCGACGAGTTTTGCTTCGCCCATTTCCAGTGCCTTGACGTCCTCCTCAGACATCAGTGTCTTGAGCCCGCTGGAGACCGCATCCACGCCGGGCGCAAAAAACTTCACGACGTCCGCGATGGGCATGCGCTCTGCGCGGCGGCGCAGGAACCACAACGTGCCACGCAGCACGAGGCGACCCGCATCGATGAGCATTTCCGATTGCGTGGCGGCGGGAACCAGATTGTCCAGCTTGTCGATGGCTGTCCAGGTGTCGGCAACCCGGTACACATCCCGCGTCAGGATGAAGCATCGCACGACCTCGGCAGAGGTGGCGCCGGTCTCGGTCCGCATGCGATGAATGAAAACGCTGCCCGTGCGGTTGATGGTGGTGTTGGCAACCTCCGTGGCGATGATTTCGCGCTTGAGGCGGTGGCCGGACATTACATCGGCAAACCGCTCCTGCAAGGGCTTCGGGAAGTAGCCGACGAGGCATTGGGCGACATAGGGGTCGTCAATGACATCGGTCGACAGCAGATCGTCGAAGAGTTCCATCTTCGAATACGCCAGCAGGACGGCGCGTTCCGGAGACGTGAGGCCGATCTTCTTGTCCTTGCGCTCGGCAATCTCGTCGTCCGACGGCAGGTATTCGACCTTGCGGTTCAGACGGCCTGCACGCTCCAAATGACGGATGAATTGCTGCTGCGCATCGAGCAGCTTCTCGCCGCGCACGCCGGATACCGCGAGCGATTGCGTCTGGTAATAGTTGTCCTTGAGGACCAGTTCGCCCACTTCGTCGGTGAGGCTTGCGAGCAACGCGTCGCGTTCGGAGGGCTTCAACTTGCCCTGCTCAATGGCGGCGCTGACCAGGATCTTGATGTTCACTTCGTGGTCGGAGCAATCGACGCCGGCGGAATTGTCGATGGCGTCGGTGCAGATGCGACCCCCGTGGAGGGCGTATTCAACGCGGCCCAGCTGGGTACAGCCCAGGTTGCCGCCTTCTGCCACGACCTTGCAGCGCAACTCGTTGCCGTTGACACGGATGGCGTCGTTGGCGCGGTCGCCAACTTCGCCGTGCGACTGATGGCTCGCCTTGACGTAGGTGCCAATGCCCCCGTTGTAGAACAGGTCCACCGGCGCCATCAGGATGGCACGCATCAATTCCGCCGGGGTCATCGAATCCTTGGCGGGGTCGATCCCCAGAACGGCCTTGACCTCAGGCGTCAAGGGGATCGATTTGGCGCCCCGTGAATGGACGCCACCCCCCTTCGAGATCAGGGATTTGTCGTAATCCTCCCAAGACGAGCGAGGCAATGCGAACATGCGCTCGCGTTCGACAAAGCTCTTGGCCGCATCGGGGCTTGGATCGAGGAAGATGTGGCGGTGATCGAACGCGGCCACGAGCCGGATGTGCTTCGACAGCAGCATGCCGTTGCCGAACACGTCGCCCGACATGTCGCCCACGCCCACCACCGTAAAGTCTGTCGTTTGCGTGTTGACACCCATTTCGCGGAAATGGCGTTTGACCGCTTCCCAAGCGCCCTTGGCCGTGATGCCCATCTTCTTGTGGTCGTAGCCGATGGAGCCGCCGGAGGCAAATGCGTCGCCGAGCCAGTGGTTGTATTCCTTGGAGATGGCGTTGGCGTAATCCGAGAAGGTTGCCGTTCCCTTGTCGGCTGCCACGACGAGGTAGGGATCGTCCGGATCATGGCGCACCACGTTGTCGCGCGGCACCACGTTGCCTTGCACAAGGTTGTCCGTCAGGTCCAAGAGGCCCCGCAGGAAAGTCTGGTAACACGCAACGCCTTCCTTCTGGAAAGCCTCCCGATCAGAGGCAGAAGGGGCGGCTTTCAGAACGAATCCACCCTTCGAGCCCACCGGCACGATGACCGTGTTCTTGACCTGCTGGGCTTTGACCAGGCCCAGCACTTCGGTGCGGAAGTCCTCAAGGCGATCCGACCAGCGCAGGCCGCCGCGAGCGACCTTGCCAAACCGCAAATGCACGCCTTCCACACGCGGCGAATAGACGAAGATTTCGTAGAGCGGCTTCGGCTCCGGCAAGTCGGGCACTTTGGCGCACTCGAACTTGAAGGACACATAAGGTTTGCGCTGGCCTTGCGCATCCGGCTGGTAGTGGTTGGTGCGCAGCGTCGCCAGGATTACGGCGAGGTAACGGCGCAGGATGCGGTCCTCGTCGGCATTGGAGACGCGCTCCAGCGCAGCCTCGATCGTCGATGCGCCCATGGCCACCATTTCCTCGCGATCGCTATGCAGCGCAGGATCGAAACGGGAGTGGAACAACGCGGCCAGTTCCGAGGTGACGCCCGGGTGGGCGGCCAGGGTGTTCTCGATATATTGCTGGCTGAAAGTGAAACCGGTTTGCTTGAGGTACTTTGCGTAGGCCCGCAGGACGAGAATGTCCGAAGCGGCCAGCCCGGCGGCCAGCGTCAGGCGGTTGAAGCCATCATTTTCGATCTGCTTGTTCCAGACCATGGCAAACGCAGCTTCGAACTTGTCCTTGATGTCCTTGAGATGGAATGCGCCGTACAGCGGCAACAGCGAGAAATCATGAATGTAGATCGAGGGCGCGTTCTTGCGCGCGATGGTGAAACTCTTCTCGCCCTCGACCCGCACCCCCATGTTTTCCAGCATGGGCAAGCTGCCCGACAACGGCACCGGCTTGCCCAGGTGGTAAAGGCGGAATCGCAAGGCATTGCGAGCGCGTTGCCCGGGCTCGTGATAAAGCGTCATCGAGATCGGAGAGGCATCGGTCAGCGTGCGGGCGGCGTTGAAATCGGCGACCGCTTGCTCCGGGCCTGTCGCTTCCGTATAGGCGGCCGGGAAGGGCAACACATATTCGCGGCGGGCCTGGTTTGCGGCCTCTTCGCCGGCATTCGCGACCACCAGCGCAAACACGCCTTCTTCCCAGCGCCGCACCGTGGCCGTGATCTGCTGCTCCAGGGATTTCACATCGACCTGAATGGCGGACGCCGGTGACGTCCGCACCAGGAGGTGGACGCGCGCAAGGACCGAGTCTGACAGCTGCACGTTGAAATCCGTTGACGTGCCGTTGAATGTTTTCATCAGCATGTCCTGCAACTTCAGGCGGACCTCGGTGTTGTAGTTCTCGCGCGGCAGGTAGATCAGGCATGAATAGAAGCGGCCATAGATGTCCCGTCGCACGAACACGCGGGTGCGCGAGCGCTCGCCCAGGTGCAGGATGCCCATCGCGTTGTCGAACAACTCCTCTTCGCCAATCTGGAACAGTTCATCGCGCGGGTAGCCATCGAGGATGGACACCAAGTTCTTTCCGGCGTGGCTTGCGGGTGGGAAGCCGGTCTTGGCGAGCACAGCAGCGACTTTCCTGCGCAGGAGCGGAATGTCGGCCGGGTCCGCGTGATACGCCGACGAGGTGTAGAGGCCGATGAAGCGACGTTCGCCAATGACATTGCCGGCGTCGTCGAATCGTTTCACACCGATGTAGTCGAGGTATCCCGCACGATGCACGGTCGAGCGCGAATTGGCCTTCGTCAGGACCAGGAGATTGGGTTTCCTGGCAAGCGCACGGATGTCATCCGGCAGTTCGGAAAAACTCTTGGAGGGCCCGCCATGCTCGGGGTGCCGAAGGATTCCCAAGCCTGACTTGGGCACCATGAACAGTTGGTCGGCCCCATTCTCGGATTTCAGCTCGTAATCGCGGCAACCCAGGAAGGTAAAGTGACTGTCAGCCACCCAGCGAAGGAAGTCACGTGCCTCGTCGAGTTCGGTCAGTTGGACGGCCTTCGCCGCGCCGGCCATGCCGTTGAGCGTTTCCTCCACGCGGGCAGACATGGCTTTCCAGTCGGTGACGGCGGCCCGCACATCGCCCAGGACGCGCTCAAGGTTTTTGGCCAATTCCTGCATGCGATCCGGATCGGTAATGCGGTCTGTCTCGACATGAATCCACGACTCGAGTTTCTGTCCTTGAACCGGGTCCGACAGGTTGACCAGCTGCCCGTTTGCATCGCGTTCCGCGGCGTACAACGGATGCACGACCAATTGCACGCCGAAGCCCATGCGATTGATTTCCATCGCAATGGAATCCACCAGAAACGGCATGTCGTCGTTGATGAACTCCGCCACCGTCACGGGTGCGGTCCAGCGATGGTCCGTGAGCGTCGGGTTGAACACACGAATCTTGGCGGCACCAGACTTGAATTCGGTGCCGAAAGCGATATGCGAGGCGGCAAGGCCCGCCCAGGACGTAGCGTCGCGGGCATTGAATTCGTCGGCATCGACGTCGCGGTAAAAGCGCGAAACGAACGCGGACGCGAGGGCCTTGTGGGCGGGAGCGACCTTGCTGGCCGTGAGTTTGGCCACCTCGGCAATTTGCGAGGCTTTTTTCTTTTCGGCGGGGGAAGTCATGAGGGAAAAGTGCGGATTTTTGAAGTCCGCCATTATATTCCCCTTGAGTTGGGTCAAGCTTTCAGCAAGGCGACGCACGGTTGCATCAACCCATTTGAACCGTGGGTCGTTGTTGCCTGATGGGCGGAGGATGGATTGCAGGTTCACGCATCGCCGTAATGGCGTTGGAAACACCGCGCCGTCCAAGCACCAGGATGCCGGCAAGAAGTGAATTGCTAAGAGCCCAGGCTGCCCGAACACTGGAGCCAGGCCGTTTGCAGCGGCGCCATGTTCATTGGCTCTTCTCCGAGGGTCCATGAACTGGGCACAATTCACAAGATTTCGGTCTGGCAGATGGCGTATGCTTGCCGACAATCATCCATTGAACAGGAGGGAACCATGCGTGGCATATTCTTGGCACTTGTTGCAGTTTTCGTTTCAGCCGATGCCGGCGCGCAGGTGCGACCTCCCGAGCAGCGCGATGGCATTGTCTGGGAAGCACAGCAGGCCGATGGCAAGGGCGCGCTGAAGGGCCGGTGGAAGAACGACAACAGCGTATGCAAGATCGTCACCTTTCATTTCGAGATCGATGGCAAGAAGCAAGGCAGTGACTACCAAGTCGTGCTGAATGCGCGCGAGTCCAAGCCGATGGAATACACCCCAACGTCTTCCACGCACTGGCCGCGTGTTTCCCGGGTGGAGACCTGTAGCTAGCAGGCGGTACAAGCTTGGCGTCCGTGATGGCAAGGACGCCAACGCAAAGGCCATCCTATCCGCAAAGACGGTAACGCAACCCGCATTTGCAGGCGGGCAGCGCCGTTTGCATCAGGATCGAACTCTCAAGCCGCGATCTTTTGCGCGAGTTTCAGTTCTGCACAGGCCTTCTGGATGCGCGTACATGCTTCCTCGAGCAGCGTTGTCGACGCGGCATACGACACCCGAAAGTGCGGCGACAAGCCGAATGCCGCGCCGTGAACGACGGCGATTCCCTGCGCATCGAGGAGGTAATTGATCACGTCTTCGTCATTCTTGATGACGGACCCGGACGGCGTGGTGGCGCCGATCAATCCCGCGCACGACGGATAGACGTAGAACGCGCCTTCCGGTGTGTGGCATGAGAGGCCTTGCGCGTCATTCAACATCTTTACCACCAAATCCCGTCGCTGTTTGAATACTGCATTGTTCTTCGGGATGAAATCCTGCGGGCCATTGAGGGCTTCCACGGCGGCCGCCTGGCCAATCGACGAAGGATTCGAGGTCGATTGCGATTGCACGTCGCCCATGGCTTTGATCAGATGCTCCGCGCCGCCCGCGTAGCCGATGCGCCAGCCGGTCATGCAATAGGCTTTCGAGACCCCGTTCATCGTCAATGTGCGGTCGTAAAGCGATGGCTCGATCTGCGCAGGCGTGACAAATTTGAAATCGTCGTACACCAGATGCTCGTACATGTCGTCGGTCAACACCCAGACATGCGGATGGCGCACCAGAACGTCGGTGAGGGCCTTGAGTTCGTCGTGGGTGTACGCGGCACCCGTCGGGTTCGACGGTGAATTGAGGATGACCCACTTGGTCTTGGGCGTGATGGCCTTTTCCAAGTCTGCGGGGCGCAACTTGAAGCCGGTTTCCTGCGGACAGGGAATGCACACCGGGGTGCCTTCGGCGAGCAGCACCATCTCCGGGTATGACACCCAGTACGGCGCCGGGATGATCACTTCGTCGCCCGCCGAGAGCGTGGCCATCAGCGCATTGAACAACACCTGCTTGCCGCCGGTGCCGACCGTCACTTGCTTGGTGGTGTAGGTGAGCCCATTCTCGCGCTTGAACTTGGCGACGATGGCTTCCTTCAGTTTCGGCGTCCCGTCCACGGCGGTGTACTTGGTATCCCCACCCTGGATTGCCTTGATGGCCGCAGCCTTGATGTTGTCCGGCGTATCGAAATCGGGCTCACCGAACGAAAGGGCAATCACGCTCTTGCCGGAGGCTTTCAGCGCTGCCGCTTTGGCAGAAATGGCGATGGTGGCGGAGGGTTTGACGCGCGAAAGGCGCTCTGCGAGGAAGCTCATGAAGTATCCCGTGTGGAACCGACGTTATTGCGGTGCAGCAAGATTATACGAAAACCGAAAAGGGGCGCTTTGGGGGCATCCGGGTAAACACGGGACGCGTATGATCAAGCGAATTCAAGGCGGGGTGGATTTGATGAGAGCGAACTTTAGGGCTATTTGGGATTTTTGGATCTTGGTCATGGCACTCACGGTGACATTGATACCGTTGCAATCCCCTGCAGCCGTTCACCTCTGGCAAGTGTCAGAGGTTTACTCGAATTCCACTGGCACGCTTCAGTTCATTGAATTTTCGACGCAGTTCGGCGGTCAGCAATTCACTGCCAATGCACAAATTCAGGTGTCCAACGGCTCGTCGACCAACACGTTTACCATCCCAAGCAATTTGCAAGGCGACACGACGAACAAGCGATTCCTGATTGGAACGGCCGGCATTCAGGCGGCGGGAGGGCCTGCGCCAGACTTCATCATTCCCAATGGATTCCTGTTTCTCACCAACGGAACCATCACTTTCTTTGGCGTCAATAGCGGCCCTTATGGCGATCTTCCGATTGATGGATCGTTGTCGAAGGCGATGGGCGTGAATGGCGCCACCGCGATCAACTCGCCCACCAATTTCGCTGGCGCCACAGGTACGATCGTACCGCCTGCTATGCCGCCAGGGGCGCCGCAAAATGTAGTGGCCACCGCCGGCAATGGCCAAGCATCGATTGCCTTCTCCCCGCCTGCAAATAACGGCGGCGCCACGATCACCAGCTATTCAGTCGCTTGCACGCCGGGTCCATTGACACAATCAGGCCCAGGCAGCCCCTTGGTGGTAATGGGTCTTTCGAATGGCACGCTGTATTCCTGTGCGGTGCGCGCCACCAATAGCGCTGGGCAAGGTGCAGCGTCAAACGCTGTCAATGTGACGCCATTCGGCCCACCCGATCCGCCCACAAACGTATCGGCAACCGCGGGCAACGGCGGAGTGTCGGTTGCGTTCACGCCCCCGGCCAACAACGGGGGGGCGGCGGTGGCGTTTTACACCGCCACCTGCTCGGCCGGCGCGCCGACCACGGGTGCGGCGAGCCCCATTACTGTCAGCGGCTTGACCGCAGGCGTGGCCGTGACCTGCTCGGTGATCGCGCACAACGCGGCAGGCGTGAGTGTGCCGTCCGCATCGGCCATGGCCACCCCTTTCGGCCCGCCCAGCGTGCCCCTCAATTTCATGGTGACCCCCCAAGACTCCAGCGTCATGGTGACTTTTAGCCCGCCCGCTAACGACGGGGGAAGCATGATTGACAACTACACTGTATTTTGCACGTCCCCCGGGGGGGGGGAAACTGAACAGCGGCTTGTCCTCGCCAATCATCGTTGGCGGCATGACCAATGGCGTGGCCTACGCATGCAGCATGCGGGCCCGCAACGCAGCAGGGTTGTTTAGCCCGTCCACCGCCGAGATCGTCGTCACTCCAGCCACCATTCCCGGGGCGCCCACGCTCTCCACCCTTGTCCGCGGCGATGGCCGCGTCCAAGTCAATTTCGCCCCGCCGGCAAATGATGGCGGAAGCCCTATCTTGTCGTTCGGCGTCAAATGCAACAACGGTGGTGGCGATGTGGTTGTCAATGTTGCGCAATCACCTGCCCTGGTGACGGGCCTCACGAATCTATCGTCGTATGCCTGCCGGGTTTCAGCGACCAATGCAGTGGGCACCGGGCCAGATTCAACGTCGTCGAACATCGTGCCGGATGCGAGCGTCGCGCCGAGATTGCTCTCGGCGGTCTACCGGAAATTGCACGGCGTTGCGGGTGAGCGGGATATCCCGATCAATATAGATACCGATGTCGAGGGCAATCCGACGGTCGAATCGCGCAATGCGGGAACCGGCCATCGCGTGGTGATGAATTTCAATGTGCCGATTACCAGTATTGGCGTGGTGACGCTTACCGACCCGATGGTGGTGGAACTCTGCTGCGCCAACCCGTCTTACAATGGATTTGACACGACTTTGACGATTACAGGTCTGCCCGCGGTCCAGCGATTGACCGTACTGGTCGACGCCCTCAATGGTGCGGGTACCGGTACAACATTTCCCATTGCGTTCATGCCCGGCGATGTCACCTCCAGCCGGCGTGTAAATGCAGCGGACATTAGCGCGGTAAAGGCGCGTGGCGGACCAGTGACTTCTGCGAACGCGCGCTTTGACATCAACCTCGACGGCACGATCAGCTCCAGCGATACAAGTATCGTGAAATCAAAATCTGGAACCATCGTCCCTTAGCGCGGGACCGAAAACTCAAGCACTCGCGCGCCGACTTGGCCAAAACTGGCCCAAGCACCTCGCCAGTGCTTGGCTCTTACTTCTTCTTCGAAGGCTCTGCAATCCAACTGGTAAGCAGCGTGATCACGCTGAACATCAGCGAGCCGATCAGCGCGGCCATGAAGCCGGTGACGGTGAAACCCTTCACGATCTCCGCAACAAACCAGAACAGGAACGCGTTGATGATGAAGATGAAGAGGCCCAATGTCAGCAACGTGACGGGCAGGGTGAGCAGCACCAGCAACGGCCGGATGACGGCATTGACCAGCCCCAGCACCAAGGCCGCCATCAGCGCGGCGAAGATACTTTCCACTTTCACCCCGGAATAAAGCCAGGCCACCGCCATCAGGGCGAGCGCATTGAGGAACCAGCGAACGATCAGAGTAGTCATGTCAATTGGACGATTTGTTCTAAAACAGCCCGGATAATACCGCGTTGTTTCCCACTCCCGATCAGGATTTTCCATGAGTGTCGCCTCGATCCAGAAACGCCTGTCCGTGCCCGAAATCCGTGCCATGAAGGGCCACGCGAAGATCGTGATGCTGACGGCCTACACCAAGCCGATGGCGCAATTGCTCGACCCGCATTGCGACATCCTGCTGGTCGGCGATTCACTGGGCATGATTGTCTATGGCCTCGACAACACCATGAACGTGTCGCTGGACACGATGATTGCCCACACCCAGGCGGTGATGCGCGGTTCGGACCGCGCGATGGTGATCCTCGACATGCCCTGGGGTAGTTATCAGGAATCGAAGGAGCAGGCTTACCGCAACTGCGCCCGCGCGTTGGCCGAATCGCGCGCACAAGCCGTGAAAATGGAAGGCGGCGCGGAGATGGTGGAAACCGTCGAGTTCCTCGTCGCGCGCGGCATTTCGG
Source organism: Usitatibacteraceae bacterium (assembly GCA_044228625.1). Classification (GTDB taxonomy): domain Bacteria; phylum Pseudomonadota; class Gammaproteobacteria; order Burkholderiales; family Usitatibacteraceae; genus UKL13-2. The sequence goes on from JBGAUM010000002.1 coordinate 24,482, forward strand.
TGATGCCCCATATCGGCTTGATGCCGCAGCGCGTGAGTGCCCTGGGCGGCTTCAAGGCACAGGGAAAGGAGACTGATGCCGCGGAAAAGTGGACGCGCATCGCACGGGACTTCGAAGCGGCGGGGGCGTTCTCGGTGTTGATCGAAGGCACAGTCGAGCCCGTGGCGCGCGCGGTGGCGGAGTCGGTGTCGGTGCCCGTGATCGGCATCGGCGCTTCGCCGGCTTGTGATGGGCAGGTGCTGGTGACGGAAGACATTTTGGGACTCTTCCCGGATTTCACGCCGAAATTTGCCAAGCGTTATATGGATCTTGGGAAGAATGTTTCGGAAGTCGCAGCGAAGTATTCAGAGGAGGTGAGGGGAGGGGTTTTCCCATCTTTGGAGCATTGTTTTGGGGTGAAGAAGTAGCAAGTTCATGAGCATTCAACGTGACCCACTGAATTGGCCGAATGCCCTTCGCGCAGTCATCTGGATCGTCGTTGTCGTCGCGACCATCAATGACCGGTTTGACGTCGCTGCGACACTGATTGGTCTGCATTTGATTGCTGAGTCTGCTTTGCAATTCTTGAATCCGCGTATTCCGTACGGTTGGGAAGGTGGCGAACCAAGCGGCTACATAGTTGGAACTCCGGCGCGCATCATTGCGTTGCTATTTGGGCTCGTGGGATTGGCGATACTGGTACTGGGCGGGGACTTTCTGGAGGCGCTTTTTCGCCCTCGAGGATGAGGATGTAATTCCGGTGAGGTGCTTTGCCGCCAATTTGTTGTCGCAATCTGAACTAAGCCGGGGGTTGCCCGGCGGCAACTTCCTTTTCTTGCTCCGCCAAGAAAAGGAAGCAAAGGAAGGCGGCCCCAGCGTCCCCGCCCCGACGATGAAGCTGTCGGGATTCCCTGCGCTTCTCGAAGCAGCGGGCCGCTTGGTAACTCGCCGCGCGAATATTGCTGGCCCGAAGACGAAGTTCATTCCGCGCGGCTCAGACATCCCTCGCGGACTACTCCCGTTGCTTCTGCGATGCTCGGCGGGTCCAATGGTGGAAAGGCAAAACTTGCGTACATCCTCGGACATTGCACGAATGCATGGTGAATGGGCCATTGGGGTCCCCATTAGGCGGCGCTGAGCAACGGAGCGGGCGCAGGGGATGTCGGCGAGGACTGTCTGAGCGGCGAGCACAAAAGAGTGGCTTGCGCACCGTTGTGGGTTCGAGCCGCGAGTTCCGCAGCCGCCTTCGCTCGCGAGTAGCGCAAGGAACCCCGAAGGGGCGCCGACTTTGGGTCGCCTTTTCTTTGGCTACTTTCTTTTTGGCGAAGCAAAAGAAAGTAGCTTGCCGCCGGGCAACCCGCGGCTCGATTCAGCATGGCACACACTCAGACTTCCAGAGTTGCTAAGCGAACGGCGATGACAATACCAAGCCCAAGCTCCGGCTAGGGATCCCAACCGCGATACGTCCCCTTGTCCTTCACCGGCTTCGGATACGCCGGAACAGCACGCGTGGTCCAAGTGGTCACGATGCCTTTGTCGAGCGCGTCCACGCCCTCAAGCTTTTCACACGTCGTGTCGCGCTGGGTGCGTTCTTCGTCGCCTTTGCACAGTTGCGCAAGTGGTTCGGTGGGGCGGGCGCGCTGCTCGGGGTGGATGAAGCGCAGCAGGCCTTTGCGGTTCTCGAGGCGGATGAAGCGCTCAACGAAGTCCTCGCGCATCTTGCCGTCGGTCATGTCGAGGAAATAGTCGCCGGTTTTCTTCTTGTTCATCTCGTGCGTCTTCTTGTTGTAGCTGCCGTGGTAGCCGAGCACGGTGTGGAGGCCCGTTTGTGGCTCGGCAAACTGGCGCGTGACGCCACCCAAGAACATGTTTGCGCAGGCTGAAGAGCAGCGGCCCAACACCACTGTTGAAAGATTCCGCTTGCGGATGTCCTCGCCGATCTTGCGCCCGGCCTGCGAGTCGCCGCCGCCGGAGTTGTGGAACACGACCGCTTCGATCTTGCCGTCGAAGCGAATCATCGCTTCTTCCCAGGCTTCCCAGTCCGAACGTACCACCGTGCCGCCGAGGAACAGATAAGGTGGGCTGGCGTGAAAGCTCATCGCGTGGGCGACCTGGGAGGCCAGCACGGCAACGGCCGCAAGGACAACGCGCCTCATGCCGGCGCCCCCATCGCCTTCGCATGTACTGCAGAGTCCTTCAACGCCGTCGCGTCCGGGGCGCGATCGATCCACCCACCCAAGTTCTCCGTCGCCACTGCCGACAGCGCTTCCACGAACGGCTGCGTGTCATTGGCCACTGGAATGTAGTGGTACTCCTTCCCACCGGCTTCGAGATAGACATTCCGGTTCTCAATCGCCAGTTCCTCCAGCGTCTCCAGGCAATCCGCCGCAAACCCCGGCGCGATGATGTCCAATCTGCGCGTGCCGGCCTTGCCCAGTTTTTCCAGCGTCTTGTCCGTGTACGGCTGTAGCCATTCCGCGCGGCCGAAGCGCGACTGAAAGGTGACGGCGTAATCGCCTTCCTTGACGCCGAGTTCGGCGGCAATCAGACGCGCGCTCTTGTGGCATTGGCAATGGTAAGGATCGCCCTTGTCGAGATGAAACTTGGGCAGGCCGTGGAAACTCATCATGAGCTTGTCCTGCTTGAAATCCGGCCGGCCGATCTTGGTCCATTCGGCCAACACGTTTTTGGCAATGGCCCGGATGTAGGCCGGGTGGTCGTGGAAGCTCCGCACAAAGCGAATGCCCGGCACATTGCGCACACCGGCCAACACGCGGCCGATTTCATCCATGGTCGAGGCGGTCGTGCTCGCCGCATATTGCGGGTAAAGCGGCAGCACCAGGATATTGGCGCAGTTCTGGGCTTTCAGCTGATCGATGCCCGCCTGGATCGACGGGTTGCCATAGCGCATTGCCACCACGACCGGGAATTTCACGCCGGTTTGCTCGCCCAAATAACCGCGCAGCATTTGCGCCTGACGTTCGGTGATCACCCGCAGGGGCGAACCGTCCTTCTTCCAGATGTCTTCGTACTTCTTCGCCGTTTTCTTTGGCCGCGTGTTGAGGATGATGCCGTTCAGGATCAGCCACCAAAGGGGCCGCCAGATTTCCACGACACGTTCGTCCGACAGGAACTGTTTCAGGTAGCGCCGCACCGCCGGCGCGGTCGGCTCGTCCGGCGTGCCGAGGTTGACGAGCAGGATGCCGGTTTGCGGCGCGGTGCCGTGGGCGTAGGGCGGTTCAGGGCGGAAAGGCATGGCAAACTCAAGGACTGGCGGGGCTTCCAGGCCAAAACAGCCTTGAAATGCCCGCCGGTATTGGGAGGAAGCGGCTCAGTGCGGGATCAGTGTTGGGACAGGGCCGATGACAGCAACTTTGCCGTCACATCGACAATGGGAATCACACGCTCGTACGCCATCCGGGTGGGGCCGATGACGCCCACCGTGCCGACGATCTGTCCGTCGACCTCGTAGGGCGCCGTCACCACGGAAAACTCGTCGAGGGGTACGAGGCTCGATTCCCCGCCGATGAAGATCTTGACGCCTTCGGCACGCTGGCTCATGTCCAACAACTCCATCAATTGCGACTTGCGCTCGAAGACGTCGAATAGGCGGCGCAGCGACGTCATGTTGGAACCGATTTCATCGACATCCAGCAAGTTGCGCTCGCCGGACACCACCACGCCGGCCGAGTCCGAGCCCTGGCCGCGTGCTTCGACGACGGCGGACATCAGGGTGGAAATGTCGCGATGCAGCTGGGAGAGTTCGAGCTTGACATGCTCACGCAATTGGTCGAATTCCACGCCGGCATAGTGCGCGTTGATGAAATTGGCGGCCTCGGTGAGCTGGGACGGTGTAAACGTTCAAGCCCACGCCCTGCCGGCGCGGGGCCATGACGATGCCGGCGAAGTGGGTCAAGTCGGACAGCAATTGCGATGCGGCCAGCACCAGTTGCTTGGGGTCATCCGGGCGAATGCTGGTTTCAAGTTGCTCCATTTGTACCGGCTCGAGCGGCTGGATGGTCAATAGCGAATCCACAAACAGCCGGTACCCTTTCGGTGTGGGAATGCGCCCGGCCGAGGTATGCGGGCTGGCGATGTAGCCCATCTCTTCCAGGTCCGCCATCACGTTACGGATGGAGGCGGGCGACAATTCCATGCCGGAAAATTTGGACAGGGCGCGCGAACCGACGGGTTGCCCGTCGGCAATGTAGCGCTCCACCAGAAACTTGAGCAGGGTTTGGGCGCGATCAGAGAGCATGGGCAGATGTTAGCGTGAATTGCAACGGGAATGAACGCTGGTTTGCCGCGCTGCGTTGATGGACCCTGCGGCGGACCGCTACAGCGCGGGCAATTTAGCCGCGTTCCAGCGGCGTTTTGGCGCGAAATAGGTGCGCCCCGTCAATTTTTCAAGGTCTCGCTTGTGCCAGGCGCTGCAGGGCGCGGAGTCTGTGCTTAAATCCGGCTCATGAACGCACAGGCCAAACATGTCGCGGTGGTCGCCAAGCACGATGGCGTCGGGGTCGGGGAACCGCTTGGACAGATCGTCCGCCTTTTGAAGCAGCGGGGATACACCGTGCGCGCCGACGACCGGACCGCCGGGTTCTCCCCCGTGGCACCCGATGAGGTGTTTCCGCGCGAGCCGCTCGATGCCCTGCTCGAGGGTGCGAACCTCGCGGTCGTCGTCGGCGGTGACGGCACGCTGCTCGGCTGCGCGCGTGTCGCGGCCCGGCACGATGTCCCGGTCATCGGTGTCAATCTGGGCCACCTGGGATTTCTCACGGACCTGTCAGCCGACAACATTGCGGAAACCTTGGGTGCCGTGCTGGACGGCAAGTTCACTCGTGAATCGCGCATCTTGCTGGAAGGCGAGATCGAGCGTGACGGCAAGACCATCTTCCGCTCGGTGGCGTTGAACGATGTGGTGGTCAGCCGCGGCGCCATGGGCACCATGATCGAGATCTCCGTGGAAGTGGATGGCGAGTTTGTCTATTCGGCGCGGGCCGACGGGATCATCGTGGCCACCCCCACCGGCTCCACGGCGTATGCCTTGTCCAGCGGCGGTCCCATCCTGCATCCGTCCTTGTCTGCAATCACGCTGGTACCAATTTCCCCGCACACGTTGTCCAACCGACCCATCGCCATTGCCTCCACCTCAGTGGTGAAGATCCGGCTCCTGCACGGCAAGAATGCGCGCGTGAATTTTGACGTGCAGTCCTTTTTTGACCCGGCCACCGAGAATGTCATCACCATTCGCGCCCACCCGAAGCCGCTCACGCTCATCCATCCGGAGGGGCATTCGTACTTCTCGGTCCTGCGCAACAAGCTGCACTGGAACGAGCGGACGTCCTGAGGCGAACCGGCGGTCGTTGAATTTCCATGCTGCGCACACTCTCCATCCGAGATTTCATCCTGATCGAATCGCTGGACCTTGATTTCGAGGCCGGGTTCACCGCCATGACCGGGGAAACCGGGGCGGGCAAATCGATTCTGATCGATGCGCTCACCCTGGCCCTCGGCGCGCGGGCCGACGGAAACGTGGTCCGCACGGGCGCAACGCGCGCCGAGATCGGACTCGAATGGGATTTGAGCCGCGCAACGCGGGCGCGCCATTGGCTGGCGGAAAACGACTTGGCGGATGAAGATGCCAACGTGTGCCTGTTCCGGCGCGTGCTGGAATCCGGCGGTCGATCAAAGTCGTTCATCAACGGCACGGCGGTGACGCTGTCGCAAATGCGCGACCTGGCCGAGCGATTGATCGACATTCACGGCCAGCATGCGCATCAGACCCTGCTCAAACGCGATGCGCAGTTGGCCTTGCTGGATGATTTTGCGGACCATGCGGACTTGCTGGAAGAAACGGCAAGGCGCCATCGCGAATGGTCCGAGCTTTCCCGCATGCGCAGCGCGCGGGAGGTCAATGAAGCGGCCATCGCGCGCGAGTTTGAGGATCTCACCTGGCAGATCGGCGAATTGGCCAAGCTTGAATTCACGGTGGACAAGTTTGCCGAGATCGAAGCCGAACAACGGCGTTTGGCCAATGCGGCGAGCCTGATTGCGTCGGTGGAAGGGGCCATCGAAGCGCTATCCGAGTCCGAGCGCCCGGCACTCGACACCATTGAATCGCTGGCGCGCGATTTGCAGGAAAGTGCGGAAACCGATGCGGAACTCAAAGATGCCGCCTCGCTGGTGCAGTCGGCCGCCGTTGAACTCTCGGAGGCCGTGTCTTCACTGCGCCACTACCTTCGCAAGCTTGATGCCGATCCTGCACGCCTAGCAGAGCTTGATCGCCACATTGCGGACGTTCAAGAGGTCTCGAGAAAGTTTCGTATCGAGCCAGCTCGTATTCCTGAGGTGTTGCAGCAAAAGCGCGATCGGCTGGCATCCCTGGGGGGCGGGCGATCCCTCGAAGCGTTGATCGAACAGGAGCGTGCCGCGTTTGCGGTTTACTCCGCGGCGGCCGCCAAGCTCACGCAGTCGCGCCTTGCGGCGGGCAAGCGGTTTTCCGCCGAAGTTACCCGCTCGCTCAAGGAACTGGCCATGGGAGGCGGGCGGCTGTCCGTGGAGTTTGCGTCGCGTGAGGCCTCGGCATCGGGGGTAGAGTCCTGCGAATTCATGGTCTGTGCCCATGAAGGCCAACCGGTGGGTCCCTTGGCGAAGATTGCGTCGGGCGGTGAGCTGTCGCGAATTTCGCTTGCCATCCAGATGATGGCCTCGTCGCGAGGCGGCGTGCCGGTGATGGTTTTCGATGAAGTGGACGCAGGCATCGGCGGCCGGGTTGCAGAAATTGTCGGGCGGCTCCTGCGCCGCCTCGGCAACAAACATCAGGTCCTGGCGGTCACGCACTTGGCCCAGGTGGCAGCGTGTGCGCATGCGCAATTCAGCGTCAGCAAATCCGAAGCGGCGGGCCAGGTATTGACCGCCGTGACGCCGCTCAAAGACAAGGCAAGGGTTGAGGAAGTCGCGCGCATGCTGGGGGGGCTCTCCATTACGGCAGCCACCCGCAAGGCGGCTGCGGAAATGATCGAGCGCGCGGAAAGTTGAAAGTCGAGCACTGGCGCGGCGTTTGAGCCGAAATCGTCCGGAAAGTGTTGCCAGTCCTGGAGTTTTCTGGTTGCCGAATGGGCTTTGCCACTTCGTTACCCGAGCAGCGCGCTCCAAGCCTGTTGGACCGCCCGCCGTTCGTCGACCAGTTCATCCGGCGCGATCCACGTTTTTGCTTCGTTGTTGTTGCGCGCCACATGTTGTCGCTCGCGGTAGGCCAGATAGGCCTTGCCCACGGTTGCGGCCAACTCCTCGTCAAGGAAGCCGAGTGCCGCAGCGCGGGTGAGGAGTGCGAAATTGCCGAGGTTGCCGAGGAATTCCGGGTGATGATGCGATTGGGCCAGGATCAGGAACTGCACAATGAATTCCACATCCACGATGCCGCCGCGGGTGTGTTTGAGGTCAAGTTTTTCGCCACCGTCTTTCTTGTCGGCCCGCATCCTGTCACGCATGGTGACGATATCCACCCGCAGCTTCTCAATGTCGCGGGGTAGTGCAAGGACCTCCGCGCGTAGACGATCAAAGGGCTCGCGCAGTGCAGCGTCGCCCGCGCACCAGCGGGCGCGCGTGAGCGCCTGGTGTTCCCAGGTCCAGGCGCGGGAGTGCTGGTATTCGGCCAATGCACCGAGCCGCGAGACCATGACGCCGGCGTCGCCATCGGGTCGAAGGCGCAAGTCTGTGTCGTAAAGCACGCCTCCCGCGGTCATCGCGTTGAGCCAGCTCACCACGCGCTGCGCAAGCCGCGAGAGAACACCCGCGTCGGCATCGTCCGCGCAGATGAAAACCAGGTCGAGATCGGAGGCGTAGCCCAATTCCTTGCTGCCGTACTTTCCAAACGCCAGTGCCGCAAATCCCGGCGGCGCCTCCCAGGTCTGTTCCGGCACCAGGCGAAGTGCCCGGGCCGCCAGAACCAGGGTGGCCTCCAGAAGCATGTCGGCCAGGGCGGTCAACTCATCCGACAACGCCATGACCCCGATGCCGCCATCAATGTCCACGACGTTCAGGCGCAGGGTGAGCAAATGTTTGGTGTGACGCAGGATTTCGTATTGCCGCTCGACGTCGCCTGCGGCTTCATCGCAGAGCGCCTGCAGGCGCGCGCGTTGGGTTTTCCAGTCGATGGGGACGCCGCGCTCCCGCGTGTCGATCAAATCGTCAAGCAGGATCGGGTGCTTCCGGAGGAAGTCCGCGGCAAACGCGCTTTGTGCGGCGATGCGCGTGACCCTCGTCAGCACCGCGGGCACCTCTTCAAGCAATGCCAGGTACGCTTCACGCTTGTCGATCGCTTCCAAGAGGTCAAAGACGCGAAAAAACGTGCGCGCGGCAGGTCCAGGGGCCTCGACGCTTGCCTCAAGCGACTTGGGAATCAGACTCTCCAGGCGCAAACGGGATTTGGCAGGCAAGGACTGCGTCCGTGAGGCGGTCAGCCAACCTTCGATGCGGCGCAGGATCGATGCGCGCTCGTCCTCATCATCAATTCGAGTCGAAACGATCGCGTTGCAGGCCGCGACAACACCCCCCGACGGGCTGGGCGTTGCGGCCGGGGCCGGTGAGGCGAACAAGCCGTCAAACGCGTCAGAAACGACCGCCCGGTGCGCGTCCAGATCTTTCAGGCAGTCGCTCCATGAATCGAAACTCATGGCCTCTGCGATGCGGGCGCGGTCTTCGTCGTTGACCGGCAGGGCCTGGGTCTGCTGGTCATCCAGATATTGCAGCCGGTGCTCGAGGTTGCGCAGAAACGCATAGGCTTCCTGCAATTTCGCCACCAGGCCCGCCGGCAACAGGCCCAGTTGACCGATGACGTCCAGGGCGGCGCGTGTCGAGCGTTGACGCAATAACGGCTCGCGACCTCCACGAATCAGCTGGAACATCTGCACCACGAACTCCAATTCGCGAATGCCGCCGGGTCCCAGCTTGATGTCGTCCTTGGTGCGTTTCTTTGCGGTCTCGGTGCGAATCTGCGCGTGGATTTCGCGGATGCCGTCGATGGCGGCATAGTCGTGGTACCGGCGGTAGACGAACGGGGTGACCAGCGCGTCCAGTTCCGTGATGACGGTGGTGGCGCCAGTCAGGGCATCGGCCTTGAGCCAGGCGTAACGCTCCCATGTCCGGGCCTGGGAGACAAAGTAGTTTTCCAGCGCCGCAAGGCTGGTCACCAACGGGCCGCTGATTCCAAAAGGACGCAACCGCATGTCGACCCGAAACACAAAGCCGCCGGCATCGACGGCATCAATCGAGCGGATCAGCCGTTTTCCGACTTCGCAATGGAACTCGTGCCACGACCGGCCGGATGCCGCATCTCCGTCCTCGGCGTGGACAAAGATCAGGTCAACGTCTGACGACGCGTTGAGCTCCCCGCCGCCCAGCTTTCCCATGCCCATGACCAGCGGAATGGCCAGGGGATGCCCGGCATCCTGGAGATTGAACTTGTCCGCGCAGTCACCGACATGGCGAACCGTCGCGGCGCGGATCGTCGTGCTGGCCAGCTGGCTGAAGGCGCGCAGGACTTCGTCAAGTCCAGCCAGCCCGTTGAGGTCGCGGAACAGCACATGGGCCATGGCGCGGCGTCGCAGCGCGCGCAATTGGGCGTCAAAGACCTCAACATCCGCCTCGCGCCCCGGGAGCAGTTCTGCCGAGACCGCCGGTACGTCGAAGGCCCCGTGGCCATGAGTGGCCAGCCAATTCTCGAGCGCCGGTTCGGCATGGAGAAGGCGTTGCGCGAAGCGCGACGTGCGGAACAAGCGTTGCAGTCGGGTGTCAAACGGCGCATCGATGGGCATGGCAGGGTTTGGCCGAATCGTTGTATGAATTGATGCGCCCGAAGGGATGGACGCACACGCCGCTAAAATAGCACGGCCCCAGTGGCGGCATCCGGCAACACGATCAGGATTGGATCATCAAAAAGCTCGCATTTCGCATCGGCAAGGTCAGCGCAAAGACGTGCTACTGGTCGGCCATCGCATTCGGACTGGTTGTGTTTGCATTTGTGGCCACGGTGAAGTTCGTGGTCATGCCCAATATCGAGCGTTATCAGGGCGAAATTGTCAGCCGTGTCGCCGCGGCGTCCGGGATGGACGTCTCCGCCAAATCGATCCGTGGGCGGTGGTCCGGGTTCCGGCCGTGGGTGGACATGGAAGAGGTGGTGTTCCGCGAGCCGCCGGATTCAAAGCTACGACCCGGCGGGCAGGAGGCCCTGCGATTGCCGTATGTGTCGGCCTCGCTGTCGTGGTGGGCGTTGGCCGTTGCCCAGGTCCGGTTTGGCGAGATCACGGTCGACGCGCCCGCGTTGGCGATTTCCCGGGGAACGGACGGGCTGTTGTACTTTGCCGGTCGGACGCTCAACGCACCGAAGGATGAGCCGGACGATGGACGGTTCCTGCAATGGCTGCTTGCGCAGGATGGTCTGGTGATTCGCGATGCCACGCTGACCTGGAACGATGCGCTGACGGAAGCCGGTGAACTGGCGTTTGCCGACGTGAACATCGCCATTCACAAGCGCCGCAACGGGCATGAGGTCGGGTTTCGTGCGCGGCCCCCGGCAGCGTTGGCGACGTCAATCGAAGTGCGGGCAGCGGTCGATGTGCGGCAGGAGGACGCCCGATGGCAAGCGGACGGTACCGTCTATGCGCAGGTCAACGACGCAAGGCTCGACGAAATTCGACGTCATGTCACGGTCCCCAAGGCGATGATTGCCGGTCATGGCAATGCGCGCATCTGGTTGGATTTTGATACGGCGGCGCCAACGCTTGCCGTTCCCAATGAAGCCATGCGTGCCTCCACGCCACTGCGGGCCATCACCGCCGACGTGCACTTGAGTGGCGCCAAGGCGAAGCTGGGTGATGACCTTGAACCCCTGGATATTTCGGAACTCTCCGGTCGCCTGGAATATCGCGCCGCCGATGCTGGATTTACCATGGCCAGCAAGGGGCTGGCCTTGCGCACGGCCAACGGCGTCAAGATGGCCCCGGCCGATTTTTCCCTGACGCTCAAGGACCAGAACGATGCGGCGAGAGCCGGTGGCGAAATGACCGGCAATGGCATCGACCTCAAGGTCATGACGGCATTGCTCGAATTCTTTCCCGTCGGAAAGGATGTTCGGCGGGTGGCCAATGATTTTTCGCCGCGCGGCAGCATTCAGAACACGCGATACGCATGGCGTGGCCCATTGGGATCGCCGACCGGATATGAATTCAAGGGCACCCTGTCCGGATTTTCCTTGAACCAGTTTGAAAATCTCCCTGGAATTTCCGGATTCACGGGCACCATCGAGGGGAGCGACAAGGGGGGCAAATTTGAGATTGCCTCGCGCGACTTGGCCTTCGATCTTCCCAAGATCTACGAAGAGCCCCTCCAATTTGCAAAATTCGACGCCAAGGGGAGTTGGTTGCTGGACGCCGATGCGCTGCGTGTCGACTTGCGCTCACTGGTGCTGGCAAATCCCGACCTGGAAGGCGAGTTTGCAGGCAAATACGAGCGATTTCGCGCCACCGGTGCGCGCGCGAAGGATGAGCAAGGACCCGGAACCATCGACTTGACGGGCCAGTTCGCACGCATCGATGCGCGGGCCGTGGGACGCTACCTCCATAAAAACGTCAAAGTCGCGCGCGATTATCTCGAATGGGCGATTCGCGCCGGCGAGGTCAAGGAGGCCCAGCTGATTCTCAAGGGCCCGTTGTACGAATTCCCGTTCAGGGGCGGCACGGCCGGGCAGTTCCGCATCGCCGGAAACCTCACGGACGTCACATTGCGGCATACCGAAGGCTGGCCCCAAATCAGCGCGATTGGCGGCACCGTCGCCTACGAGAACACCCATTTCGAGGCGCACGTGGCGAGCGCGCAGGTCTTGTCGACGCGTCTCGGCAAGACGAGTGTCGTGATCGATGACCTGGCGAACCATCCACCGATGCTGATCATCCAGGGAAGCACGGCGGCGCGGGCCGAAGAGGTCACGCGTTACATCCGCGAAAGCGCCTTGATGAATTCGATCGGCGGCTTCACGCGGTTCGTGGCGCTCGAGGGTCCCGGAAAACTCGACCTTACGCTGAAGATTCCGCTGGGGAACCCGGAAGTGCACAAGGTGCCGTTCCGCTTCGACGGGCAATACGCGCTCAATCGGGGACGTGCCATGGTCACCATTGGAGACAAGAAGACGGAAGTTGCCAACGTGTCGGGTGCGGTCAGCTTCAGCGAAACAGGCACCAAGAGTCAAGGCATCACCGGCACGGCGTTTGGATATCCCGCCACGGTGACTTTGGCAGGGACCGGGGAATCCGGCGTCACCACGGAATTCACGGCGCGTGGCGAATTGGGCGTTGCGACCCCGCTTGGAATGCTGTTGCCGGTCCGCTTGCCGCAACAGGTGACCGGGACGGTCGATTTGACCGGAAAGATCACCGGAAAATCAGCAGGCACGGAAATCCAGATCGCCTCCAACTTGATTGGGGCGACCTCGACCTTGCCATTCCCGCTGGCCAAGCGCGCGGAGGAACCGCGCAAGTTGCAACTCACGTTTTCGAATGCGGGTCAGGCCAGTGAGCAGATCCGGTTGTCATTGGCGGGCAACACGACGCCGCAAGGCGATTCGCCTGAGTCGCGCGTCGATGCGCAATTCCGGCGGCGCGTGGAAGGTGTCGAGGCCAACGGCGCGTTTCGGGGAGGGGTGGCCAGTGTGGGTGAAGTCGTGGGGGCGCGTCCGATTCCCGATGGCATGTGGCTGGTGGGATCGATGCCGCAACTTGATTTCGATGCTTGGCGCAAGGCCGTGGATGCCTTTGAGCCGCCGGCCCCCGCAGGGAGCGTGGCGGCCGATACTGCAAAGGCTGAGTCTCCCATCGCGGGTTTCGATTTCAAGCTCGGCCAATTGATCGCCTATGGACGTCCGTTCAAGGAATTGACCATCAAGGGCCGCCACGCCGGTGAGGATTGGCGCCTGAATGTCGAGAGTGCCGAGGCGCAGGGCGACTTTTCATGGCGCGCGGCATCGCTGGCGGACCGGGGGGTGGTGCGTGCCCGCCTGACCCGGTTGTCGATTGCGGATGAATTGCCGATGTCTGCACCGCCTTCGGCTCAGGCGGCGCAAGCCGAGGCCGAGAAGACCGACTTGCCGGCCTTTGACATCGTGGCGGAAAGATTCACGATGTCCGACAAATTCCTGGGCAAGCTCGAATTCAAGGCGACTCCCCTCGGTGCCAATTGGAAAATCGACCAAATGGACATCACGAACGGTCACGCAGCACTCAAAGCCAACGGCATCTACCAACGGTACGGCGACCCGCAGAAACCCGACGGCCGCCCCCGCACCGCGCTCGATTTCAACCTTGAGAGCTCAAATCTCAACGCATTGCTGGCCCAATTTGGGTATCAGGACCAATTGCGCGGCGGCAAGGGAAAGTTGGATGGCAAGCTCGCCTGGCCCGGACATGCGTTCCAATTCAGGACGGCGAATCTATCCGGGCAGATGCATTTGGAAGCCAGCGATGGCCAGTTTGGTTGTCCCTAGATTTTCGCGATATCTACGATGACGGGTTGGCGTTCCGGCGGATCAATGCCGACGTGGCCATTGCCAACGGGGTCATGAGCACTGAGAACTTCGAATTGAAGGGGCCGGCAGCCTTCATCCAGTTATCCGGTTCCATCTCGCTGCCGGCGGAGACGGTGGCGATGCGCGCGCAAGTCTTTCCGCTGGTGGGAGAGGGGGCGGCCTTGGGCGCAATTGTCCTGGTCAACCCTGCGGTCGGCGCAGGCGTGTGGCTGGTGTCGAAACTCTTCCAGGAAGCCATTTCCTATGAGGTCATGATTATGGGATCATGGACCAATCCCGAGGTCACCACGGTCAAAAAGAATCGCGACAAACCCAAGAAAGAATCAGAACAGGTGAAGCCCGCCGCCGCGGGGGACGAGGCGAAAAAGGCATCATGATCATTACCAAGCAAACCGGGCAGGTGCCTGACGCCTTGCTGAAGGCGGCACAATCCACACAATCCTTCTTTCGCGTCGCGGCCATCCAGATGGCCAGTGGCCCGAATGTGAAAGCCAACCTTGAAGAGGCCGGGCGCCTCGTCGACATGGCGGCCTCCACCGGCGCCCGCGTGATCGTGCTGCCCGAATATTTTTGCATCATGGGCCTGAAAGACACCGACAAGGTGGCGGTGGCCGAGGTTCCCGGTGAAGGCCCCATCCAGCAGTGGTTGTCTGAAACTGCCGCAAAGCATCGCGTCTATCTGATTGGCGGATCCGTGCCGATCAAATCAAACGTGCCGGGCAAGGTGCGCAATGCCTGTTTGGTGTACGACAAGGAAGGCGCGCTGGCAGCCCGCTATGACAAGATCCATTTGTTCAACCTGCAACTGGGCTCGGAGAATTTTTCCGAGGAGCGGACCATTGAACCGGGCAATGAGGTGGTGACGGTCCATACGCCCTATGGAAAGATCGGCCTGTCCATCTGCTATGACTTGCGTTTCCCCGAGCTCTATCGCGCCATGGGGGAGGTGGACATCCTGATCGTGCCCTCGGCGTTTACAGCCACCACTGGCAAGGCACATTGGGAAGCCTTGATCCGCGCGCGGGCCATCGAGAATCTCGCCTATGTCATCGCACCTGCGCAAGGCGGTTTCCATGTCAGTGGCCGCGAGACGCACGGCGATTCAATGATCGTCGACCCGTGGGGTGTGGTGCTCGATCGGCTGCCGCGGGGTTCCGGCGTTGTGGTAGCGGGCATCAATCCCCATTATCAGCAGACCGTCCGCAAGAGCTTGCCGGCGCTGACCCATCGCACGCTGAAGTAACACGCCTTCCGTGGCCGTCCTGCTGAATGAGGCGATCGCCAGCAGCGATCCATCGGTGCGTTGATCTATGGCGCTTCCCGCCACTGCCCCTTTTCATTTAGCAACACTTTGTCGTCCTTCAGGACCGACAACTCACCTGCCTCGGTGACCCTATACTTCGTGGATCCATTGCGAAATTCCCAGCCCACAAAGCGGCAGGGGGTGACACCATCCTTGCAAAGCGTGTGCATGGTTTTCCCGCGCAGGACGATGCGCTTGCCGGACTTTTTGTTCTTGCTTGTATAGGTGACGTCGTCGCAGGAGACATTTCCTTCCGCGCACTTGGTTTCGATGCCGATGACAAAGGACTGGGTTTCCAGCGTTTCTGCATGCAGCGTGTTTGCGGCGAACAAAGCGGCGATTGCCGCAATCAAGTTTCTCAAGGTGATTCCCGAGTCGACGTCTTGCCCCCGATTTTTGCATGGCAGCCTTGACCACCGGGGGCGATGTTGCGGGCTCATGACCGCGCCATGCGTCTGCCTTGCGGGAGTTCCCGGTGTCGACGAAATGTACGGAATCAGGCCTGCTTTGCAATGGTGTCATCCTTCATACCACGTCGACGCAACACCGCGCCAGGTCTTCAGCAGAGATCGGCCAGCAGGATATCGAGCGCGGTGAGCCTGGCACAAAACAAGTCGAGAAAGGGCTCAGTATGGGGACTGAAATGGGCTAAAATCGACGATTCCGCCAATCGGTCGCTGTCCCGGCGCCAACGGCACTTTTTCCAGAAAATTCAAACAGTTCCATGCTAGAGACCATCCGCCAAGCCACGCAGACCTGGCTCGCCAAGGCGATTCTTGTCGTCATCACCGTTCCCTTTGCGCTTTGGGGGATCGAATCGTATGTCCGCACCGACCCCAAGCTCGACTCCGTTGCCAAGGTCGGCAAGGTCGAGATTTCGCAGAATGAGTTCAATGAAGCCGTGCGCGGTCAGATTGAACAGATGAAGCGCCAGTTTGGTGGGCAGGTAGACACCAACCTGCTGGACACCCCGGAGATGCGCAAGTCCATGCTCGATTCGCTGATCGACCAGAAATTGTTCGCGCAAGTCGCGCTGTCGTCGGGCGCCACGGTGAGCGACGCTGCATTGCGTGAGCGCATTGCCAGCGAAGCCCCGTTCCAGCGCGACGGCCAGTTTTCGCCCGAGCAATACCAGTTGTACTTGAAATCTCAGGGCATGTCCGCCGTGGCTTTTGAAAACCTGGTGCGCAAGGATCTCGAGCGCAACCAGTTCGCCGGCAGCCTGCTGAACACGCATTTCGTGTCCAACGCCAGTGTGGAGGCCTACCGTGCCGCGTCGGAACAAGCGCGCGAGGTGTCTGTCGTGAATTTCACGCCGGAACAGTTCAACGCCAACGTCAAGATCACCACTGAACACGCCAAGGCTGAATACGAGAAGAACAAGGCCAACTACACCATTCCCGAGCAGGTGCGCGCCGAGTACGTGGAACTCTCCGCCGATGCCTTGGCCCCCACGATTGCCGTGCCGCCGGAAGAGGTGAAGGCCTTTTACGAGGCGAATGCCAGCCGATTCATCCAAAAGGAAGAGCGCAAGGCCAGCCACATCCTGATCAACGCGGCGAAAGATGCCAAGGAAGATGTGAAAAAGGCTGCCAAAGCCAAGGCGGACGAAGTGTTTGCCTTGGCCAAGAAAGACCCCAAGTCGTTCGCCGAGCTGGCCAAGAAGTATTCCCAGGATCCGGGTTCAGCCAACAATGGCGGAGACCTAGGCTTTTTTGGCCGCGGCCAGATGGTGAAGCCGTTTGAGGACGCCGCGTTTGGCGCCAAGAAGGACGAACTGGTGGGTCCGGTGTTGTCCGACTTCGGGTATCACATCATCGTGGTCAAGGACATTCGCCCGGAAAAGGGCAAGTCCCTCGCAGAAGCGACGCCGGAAATTGAAGGCGAACTCAAGAAAGCCAAGGCCTCGCGCAAGTTTGCGGAAATCTCCGAAAAATTTGCCAATGCTGCCTACGAGCAATCGGGCAGCCTTAAGGGCGCCGCCGACGTGGCGGGCCTGACCATCCGGCAGTCGCCGTGGATGAGCAAGACCGGCGGCATCCCGCCGTTCAACAATCCCAAACTTTCCGCCGCATTGTTCTCGGACGAAGTCCTGAAAAACAAGCGCAACACGGAAGCCGTGGATATCGGGCAGAACACGCTCGTGGTGGCACGCTTGCTGGAACTCAAGCCTTCGACCGTTCGCCCATTTGAAGAAGTGGAAAAGGGCATCGTAGCAAAGCTGACGCGTGAGGAAGCCGGCAAACTCGCCAAGAAAGAAGGCGAAACCAGGCTCGCGCAGGCCAAGGAGGGCAAAGGCGATGTGAAGTGGCCGGCTGCGTTGGCTGTCAGCCGTGCCAATCCGGGAGGGCTTTTTCCACACATCATTGATGCCGCATTGAAGGCCGATACGTCCAAGCTGCCGGTCGTCGTCGGGGTGGAAAATCCAGCTGGCGGCTATTCCCTCGTGCAAATCAGCAAGGTGGTCGAGCCCTCGGCTGCAGACGAGGCAAAGCTCAAATCGATCAAGAATCGTGTGGCGCAAACGTTGTCACAAGCCGAAGTCCAGTCGCTGGTGGCGCAGGCGCGTTCTGCGACCTCGGTCTCCGTCGCCAAGGACGCCACGACCAGGAAAGACCAGCGCTAAGCATTGAAGCGTTGAAGTGAAGAAGGGCGCGCCAATGAGCGCGCCCTTTGTCCTTTGGCCCCGCGCTTGCCGAGGCCCGCCATCGCACGACGCCTATTTCATGCCGGCGGCGTTGCGTGGATTGGCAAGTTGCTGCATGTCTTCGAGGCGCGCATCGAACAATGGCTTGAACGCTGCGTGGGTGAAGATCCAGAAACGGCCATCGCGAATGGCGTCAAACGTCTGGGCAGCAACGTCTGCAGGCGTGAGTTTTCCCGTCTCCACGGCCTTGGTGATCATCGCCTGCGCCTTCATCATGGACGCGGTTGGCGCGGACTTCGCCTGCACATCGGCGGGCCGGTTGCGGTGGGAGTTCGCAATCCCGCTCGGGGTAAATCCGGGGCACAGCACCGACGCCTTGACTTGCGGACTGACCAAGCCGAGATCGTGATGCAAGGTCTCCGATAGTGCGACCACTGCATGCTTGGAGACGTTGTAAATCCCGAGCAACGGGGGCGTCAGCAGTCCGGCGACCGACGCCACATTCACGATGTGACCTTCGAAATCCGGGTCGCGTTGGGCGGCTTCCAGCATCAGCGGCGTGAAAATGCGGACGCCATGCACCACGCCCATGACGTTGACGCGCATGACCCACTCCCAATCCTCCGGGGTGTTTTCCCAGATGAATCCCCCACAGCCCACGCCGGCATTGTTGAACACGCAATGCACGCCACCGAATTCTTCTTGGGCCAAGCGGGCCAGTTCTTCAAAGTGGGCGGGCTTCGATACATCGCCGGCCAGCACGGCCACCCGGGCGCCACTTTGCGCCAACTCGCCGCGCGTTTTTTCCAGCGCCGCGGCGTCGATGTCGGACAACACGATCGACAAGCCCAATTGGTGGGCGCGATCCGCAAAGGCGCGGCCGAGGCCACCCGCACCGCCGGTGATGACGGCGACTTTTCCGCTGAAAGACTTCATGGATGAATTCCCCGAAACTCTATGGAGGACGCGGCTTGCAGGACGGTTCTGCCTGAAACACCGCGCCGGTTCTTGTGTTTTTGATTTCAGCCGGTGGGCATGCCGCTCGCAATGACGTTGAAGCCGCAATCGACGTAGGTGATTTCGCCGGTGACCGCGCTGGCCAGGTCGCTCATCAGGAAGGCGGCCACGTTGCCGACTTCTTCCTGCGTGACATTGCGCCGCAGCGGCGCTTGTTCTTCGAAGAACTTGAGCATCTTTCCAAAACCGCCGATGCCGGCCGCTGCCAGGGTCTTGATCGGCCCGGCGGAAATTGCATTCGCACGGATACCCCGTGGGCCCAGGCTCGCTGCCAGGTAGCGTGTCACGGCTTCCAGGCTCGCCTTGGCCGTACCCATCGTGTTGTAGTTGGGCACCGCGCGTTCGGCACCCAGGTAGGAGAGCGTCAAAACTGCGGCATTGCGCCCCTCCATCAGCGGCAACGCGGCCTTGGCCATTGCTGCGTAGCTGTACGAGGAAATGTCGTGCGCCATGAGGAAACTCTCGCGCGACAGGCCGTCGAGGAAATCTCCATGGATCGCTTCCTTGGGCGCAAAGGCGATGGCGTGCACAAAGCCATCCAGCCCGCCCCATTCCTTGCCCAGCGCGTCGAAACACCCCGCAATTTCGGCATCCTTGGTCACGTCGCAGGGCAACACGATCTTGCCTTCGAAGTCCGGCGCCAGCCGCTCCACGCGCTCGCGAATGCCTTCGCCTGCATAGGTGAACGCC
Organism: Usitatibacteraceae bacterium; assembly: GCA_044228625.1. Classification (GTDB taxonomy): domain Bacteria; phylum Pseudomonadota; class Gammaproteobacteria; order Burkholderiales; family Usitatibacteraceae; genus UKL13-2. Next base: position 43,697 of record JBGAUM010000002.1, read on the forward strand.
AGTTCGGCGCCTTCGCGCTTCATCGCCGTGGCGATGCCGTAGGCGATGGACCGGTTCGACAGCAACCCGGTGATGAGGAACTTTTTGCCGGCCAGAAAGCCCATGGAATGTCTCCTGAAAATCGTGCCCGGAGTTTAGCCCAAAGGGGCGCATTTTCCGCTCTGGAAACGGGCAAATCGCTACAACCCGTTGCGAACGATTCCGGTATAGTTAGCCCGCTTTTTTCCCATGGTTGCCCGATGAACACCCCAAGACTCCTGATGGCCTGCGCCCTGCTGTGGCCTGCAGTGGCGGCGGCACAGCATGCCGATCCCAACAAGGTCCTGCGCTACGCGTTTGAAATCGCCGAAACCTCGTTCGACCCGCACAAGGTGAGCGACGTCTATTCGTCCATCGTGAACAAAGGCATGTTCGATACGCCCGTGCGCTACGACCACCTGGCCAAGCCGCTCAAGCTGGTGCCCAACACCCTGGCGGCCATGCCGGAAATCTCCGCGGACTACCGCACCTACACCTTGAAAATCCGGCCCGGCATCTATTTTGCCGACGACCCGGCGTTCGACGGCAAGAAACGCGAACTGGTGGCCGAGGATTTCGTGTTCTCGTTCAAGCGTTTGTTTGACCCGCAGTTGTCCGCCTCCCAACTGGGGGAGGTCGAGGGCCACATCGCCGGGACGGACGAATGGCTCGCCCAGGCGCGCAAGGTCAACAGGCTCGACTTCGATGCGCCGATCGAAGGCCTGAAGGCGCTGGACCGCTACACCTTCCAGATCAAATTCAATACGCCCAAGCCGACATTCATCTATGTGTTGGCGGATTGCCGCGTGGCGTGCACGATGGCGCGCGAGGTGGTGGAGAAATATGGGCCGGACATTGGGTCCCACCCCGTGGGCACCGGCGCGTACCGGTTGGTGGCCAAGGAATGGAAACGCTCCTCGAAGATGGTGTTTGAGGCGAATCCGAATTTCCGCGAGGAATACTACGACGCCGAGCCGGCGGCGGACGATGTTGAAGGACAGGCCATCCTGAAACGCCTCAAGGGCAAGCGCATGCCGATGATCGGCCGCGTGGAAGTGTCCGTCATCGAAGAGCGCCAGCCGCGCTGGATCTCGTTCCTCAACCGCGAATTCGATTTGCTCTGGCGCATGCCGGAAGACGTGGCCACGCAGGCAGTCCCCAACACCACCCTGGCGCCAAACCTCAAGAAGCAGGGCATCCAGGCCTCGTTCACGCCACTGCTGGATGTGACCCTCATGTACTTCAACATGAAGGATCCCATTGTCGGCGGCTACACGCCGGACAAAATCGCCCTGCGGCGCGCGATGTCGCTGGCGTACCGCTCCAAGGACGAAATCGCCCTCGTGTACAAGGGGCTGGCGATTCCCGCGAGCACGCCGTTCAGCCCCGGCGTGGCGGGCTATGAGAAGGATTTCAAGACCACCATTGCCGAATACAATCCGGCCAAGGCCAAGGCCCTGCTGGACATGTACGGCTACCGGGACATTGACGGCGACGGGTACCGGGAAATGCCGGACGGCTCGCCGCTGGTGTTGCGCAGCAATTCCACGCCCACAGAAAAGGACCGCACGGTGGATGAAGTGTGGCGCAAGTCGATGGATTCCATCGGTTTGCGATTCGAGGTCAACAAGGGCAAGTGGCCGGATTTGTTGAAGCAGGCGCAGAACGGCAAACTGGCCATGTGGTACCTGGCCTATTCGGCCTCCACGCCGGACGCCAAATCGTCGTTTGAAAACCTTTACGGCCCCAACTGCGGGTTGAAGGGGAACCTGGCGTGCTTCAAGGTTGAAGAGTTCGATGCGCTGTTCAAAAAGGCCGAAGTCCTGCCCCACGGGCCCGAGCGCACCAGGATCTTCCAGCAAATGACGCGCATCTTCGCCACCTATTCACCGTGGAAAGTCAACATGCACCGCATCATGGTGGACATGTGGTATCCGTACGTGATCGGCTTTCGCCGGCCGCTGATCCAGACCGAGAATTGGTGGCGCTTTGCTGACATTGACCTGGAGGCCAAGGCGGTCTATCTGGGCACCAAGAAGAAGAGCTGACATGGGGCGTTTCGTTCGATGCTGCGTGGCAGCCATTGCGGCGGTTGTTTGCGTCGCCCCTGTTCAAGCGCAACAAAAAGTGATGCGCTACGCTTTTGAGATTGCGGAGACCGGCTTCGATCCGCCACAAATCTCGGATACGTATTCATCGCAGGTCATCTCGCTGTTGTTCGATACGCCACTGACCTACGATTATCTGGCCCGCCCGCTGAAGCTCAAGCCCAACTTGTTGGTGGCGATGCCGGAGGTGACCGGCGGCGGAACCACCTTCACGCTGAAATTCAAGCCCGGGATTTACTTTGTCGACGATCCGGTTTTCGGGGGCAAGAAACGCGAACTGGTCGCCGAGGATTTCGCGTTTTCCATCAAGCGCCTCTACGACTCGAAAAGCAAGTCGCCAAACCTGTACCTGGTGGACAACAAGATTGTGGGCGACCAGTCGCTCAAGGCCCGCGAGAAGGAACTGGGCCGCTTCGATTACGACCTCCCGATTGAAGGCTTGAAAGTCCTCGACCGCTACACCATCCGGATCACGCTCAACCAGCCCGATTTCAATTTCATGTACTTGCTGGCATCGACCAATGTGTCGACCTTGCAGGTGCGCGAAGCGCTTGAAAGATACAGCGCCGACATGATGGCGCACCCGGTCGGCACCGGGCCGTACAAAATCACCTACTGGAAGCGCGGCTCGCGCATCGTCCTGGAGAAGAATCCGGGGTTCCGGGAGGAATATTGGGATTCGGAAGCGCCGGCTGACGACAAAGGCGCGCAGGAAATTGTGGCGCGCATGAAAGGCAAGCGCATTCCCCTGATTGACCGCATTGAAATTGCGCCGGTTGAAGAGTCGCAGCCGCGATGGCTGGCGTTTTTGAATGCCGAGCATGATTACTTCGATCGGGTGCAAGAGGAATTCACCTACCAGGCCGTGGCGGGAAATGGCGTTGCGCCGGCGCTGGCCAAGCGCGGCGTTCAACTCGATCGCTCCGTCGGATTGGAGGTGGGATACGCCTACTTTGGCATGGAGAACCCGGTGGTCGGCGGCTATTCCGCGGAGAAAGTTGCGCTGCGTCGAGCGATTCTGCTGGGTTACAACATCAACGATGACATCCAGATTGTGCGGAAAAACCAGGCCGTGGCGGCCCAAAGTCCCGTCGGCCCGGGTGCGATGGGACATGACCCGAATTTCAAGAGCAACATCAATGAATACAATCCGGCCCGCGCGCGCGCATTGCTTGACATGTACGGCTATTTGGATCGCGATGGTGATGGGTTTCGCGAGATGCCCGACGGTTCACCTCTGATCATCGAAATGAATTCCACGCCCGCCCAGCGCGATCGCCCCTACGACGACATCTGGCTGAAAAGCATGGCGGCGATCGGCATCAAGATGAAATTTCGCAAGGCGCAATGGCCCGACTTGTTGAAGGATTCGCGCGCGGGCAAGCTGATGATGTGGCGCCTGGCGTGGTCAGCGGGCTACCCGGATGGTGAGGCGTTTTATGTCATGTTGTATGGGCCCAACAGTGGCCAGGCCAACCACGCGCGCTTCAAGGTCGCCGAATTCGACCGGCTCTTTGAGAAGGCACGCACCGTTCCGCCTGGGCCTGAGCGCGAAGCGATTTACCGCGAAATGAACCGCATTTTTCTTGTCAATGCGCCGTGGAAGCCCCTGACCCACCGTATCTACAATGATCTGACGCATCCTTGGGTTATCGGGTATCGTCGCCATCCCGTGCTGCGCACCGTGTGGCGGTATGTCGACGTGGATGCGGCGCAACAGCAAGCGGCACTGGCCCAAAAATGAAATGGCTTGCCGCAGCCTGCGTCAGTCTTCTGGCGCTTTGTGTCGACGCAAAAACACTGCGCCATGCGTTTCTGAATGCCGAAACCGCCTTCGACCCACACACGGTGTCGGACCTGTATTCGAACACCATCAACGATGCAATCTTTGATCCGCTGTTGAGCTACGACTATCTGGCGCGCCCGGCCAAACTCAAGCCGAACACCGCGGCCGCGCTGCCGGAGGTCACCGACACGGGAAAAACCTACACGTTCAAGATCCGGCCCGGCATCCATTTTGCGGACGACCCGGTTTTCGGCGGCAAGAAGCGCGAGCTCACAGCCTACGATTACGCGTACAGCCTCAAGCGTCTCTACGACCCGAAACTCAAGTCGCCTTGGCTCTGGTACGTAGAGGGCAAAATCGTCGGCGGGGATGAAGCGCACGAGGCTGCCAAGAAGCGCGGCACGTTCGACTACGACGCGCCGATTGCCGGCATCGAGACGCCAGACCGTTACACATTGCGCGTCAAGCTCAAGTCCACCGATTACAACTTTGTCTACGTCTTTGCCACCGTGCAGACCGGTGGCGTGGCGCGGGAGGTGGTTGAGAAATACGGCACTGATGTGGGGGCACACCCGGTCGGCACCGGGCCTTACCGGCTGGCGGAATGGAAACGTTCGCACAAGATCGTGCTGGAAAAAAATCCGAACTATCGCGAGGAATTCTTTGACGCCGATCCTCCGGCGAACGATGCCGTGGGTCAGGCGATCCTGAAGCTGCACAAGGGCAGGCGCCTGCCGATGGTCGATCGCGTGGAGGTCAACATCATCGAGGAATCGCAGCCGCGCTGGCTCGCACTGCAGGGCGGCGATCTGGATTACGGCAATGTGCCGCTGGAATATTCGGGTTCCGCGTTTCCCGGCGGCCAGCTTGCGCCGTATCTGGCGAGGCGCGGCATACATGGACAGAGGTTCGTGGAAATGGACTTGGTCTACACCTATTTCAACCTGACGCACCCGGTGGTGGGCGGCATGAACCCGGAGCGCGTGGCGTTGCGGCGGGCGATCGCCATGGCCTACAACTACGCGGAGGATGTTGCCATCATCCGAAACGGCGGCGCCGTGAAGGCGGAATCTGCGATTCCGCCGGGGGCAGCCGGCTACGATCCGGCGTTCCGTGCGGCCACATTCCAATATGACCCGGCGCGCGCCCGTGCCTTGCTGGACATGGCGGGTTATGTTGATCTTGACGGGGACGGGTTCCGGGAGAACCCGGATGGAAAACCATTGGCCATCGAAATGGCCAGCGAGCCGGATTCCACCAGCAAGCAGTTCAATGAACTCTGGGCCAAGAACCTCGCCGCAGTCGGGTTGCGCATCAAGTTCAGCACCGCGAAGTGGCAGGAGAACAACAAGCGCGCCAAGGCCGGCCAATTGCAAATGTGGCAACTGGCCTGGAGTGCCGATTACCCGGACGGCGAGAATTTCCTGCAGAACCTCTATGGTCCCAACGCCGGGCAAAGCAACTATGCCAACTTCAGGTCGCCGGTTTTTGATGCGCTTTACGAAAAGGCGCGGGGCATGCCTGCTTCACCCGAGCGCGACAAGCTGTATGCGGAAATGAATCGATTGATCGCCGTGTACGTGCCGTGGATCCCGCAAACCCACCGGCAGCGCAGCGAAATTGCCCATCCGTGGGTGGTGGGCTACAAAAAGCATCCGCTGTACAACCAGGTGTGGAAGTACATCGACCTGGACGAATCAAAGCGGAGCGCAACCCCATGATGTCTCCGCCGTTCGTGCATGGCGTGGCCATAAAGTCATTGACTGACAAGGAATTCGGGTCAAAAAGCCGTCAAAAGCCGCGCCAGTCCTTGTGTTTTGCATTCGTGTCGAGCGAATTTGCCGCCAATCCCCGCCGGTATAATCGCGCTTTCCTGATTTCGGAGGCGGTGTGGCACTGAGGCGACTTTCGCGGTTTTTGGCCGCCTCCTGCCTTGCCGCGATGGTCCTGTCCGGCGCTGTGCCGACTCTCGCCGCGGTCGAGAAAAAGACCGTCCGCCTTGCGTTTCGCGCGGCCGAAACCGGCTTCGATCCGCATCAGGTCTACGACCGCTATTCGGTCGGCGTTCTGGAGAACATCTGCGAATCCCCGCTGACCTACGACTGGCTCGCGCGTCCCCTGAAACTCGCGCCGATGCTGTTGGAACGCGTGCCGGAACCGGAGGAGGGCGGCGCCCGCTACACCTTGCGATTCAAGCGCGGCATCTATTACGCCGACGACCCGGCGTTCAAAGGCAAGCGTCGGGAGCTCGTGGCGCGCGACTTTGAATACTCGATCCGGCGCTTCCGCGACCCGGCCAACCGCTCGCCTTACGAGTGGCTGTTCGAAAACAAGATTGTCGGTCTCGACGAGCATACGGAAAAATCCAAGAAAGCCGGCAAATACGATTTCGACACGCCCATCGAAGGCTTGAAGTTCCTTGACCCGTACACGCTGCAAATCCGCCTCAAGGCGCCGGACTACAACTTCCTGTACTTCCTCGCGATGCCGAATGTGGTCCCCGTGGCACGCGAAGTGATCGAGAAATACAAGGACGATACGCAGGCCCACCCGGTCGGCACGGGACCGTATCTCTTGAAGGAATGGGTGCGCCGTTCCAAGATCGTGCTCGAGAGGAATCCCGGATATCGCGGACACCGCCTCAACACCGAGTTTGCCGACCCGAAGGACGAGTGGGATCAGGGCGCCATCAAGGCATTGGCAGGCAAGACCCTGCCGCTCATCGACCGCATCGAGATTTATCCCATCGAGCAGGAGCAGCCGCGCTATCTTGCCTTCGTCAACGGCGAACACGACTACATCGAGGAAACGCCGTTCGAATTCATCGAGCAGGTGATCCCCAACGGCAAGCTCGCACCGGGCTTTGCGAAGAAGGGCATGTCGGTATTCCGCGAAGAGCAGATGGAGTTCACCTACGACTTGTTCAACATGGAAGACAAGCTCGTTGGCGGCTACACGCCGGAGAAGATCGCCTTTCGCCGCGCATTGATCCTGGCGCACGACCGCAGCCAGGAAATCGACATTGTCAGAAAGCACCAGGCCATTCCGGCGCAGAGCCCGCTGCCCCCGGGCGTGGTGGGCTATGACGCGCACTTTCGCAGTGGATCTTTCCTGGACTACAACCCGGCCAAGGCCAAGGCCTTGCTCGACATGATCGGCTATGTGGACAAGGATGGCGACGGATATCGCGAAACGGCCGAGGGCCAACCCATCCGCATCGTGTACAAGTATCTGGCCTTCGAGCAGGCGCAGCGACAGGCGGCGGAACTGTGGGTGAAGTCCCTGCTGGCCGTGGGGATCCGGGCAGAGTCCGAGGCGGTGCAATTCGCCGATCATCTCAAGGACCGGCGCGTCGGCAAATACCAGATGGCCAGTTCGGCGTGGATTGCCGATTACCCGGATGGCCAGAATTTCCTGCAGTTGTTCTATGGGCCGAACGTGGAGCAGTCCAACGAGACGCGCTTCAACCTCAAGGAATACAACCGCATTTACGACAAGGCCATGACCCTGCCGGACAGCCCGGAGCGCAACCAACTGTACCGCGAGATGAACCGCCTCATCCTTGCCTATGCACCGACGCGGCTCGGGGTGCATCGCATCTTCAATCACCTCCTTTATCCGTGGGTGAAGGGTTACAAGAAACATCCCATCCTGTTCACCAGTTTCAAGTATCTTGACATCGACTCGGCCGCCCAAAAGGCGGCACAACCGTAGGAGCTTTTCATGCTGGCCTATGTTTTGCGAAGACTTTGGCAAATGATTCCCACGCTGGCGGGGGTCATGCTGCTGATCTTTTTCCTGTTCAACTGGGTAGGGGGCGATCCGGCCCTCGTGCTCGCGGGGAAGATCACCAACAAGGACCAGATCGAAAACATCCGCAAGCAGTTGGGCGTGGACCAGCCGTATCCCGTTCAGCTGGGCTACTTCGCGTTTGAAGTGGCCAACGGTTTCACCTGCACCTACAAGAGCTACACCGATCCGGCGCGCGCCAAGGCACAGGCGGAAGGCAAGCCCGCGCCCTGCCAGGCGGTGCGCTCCTGGGCCACCAACGAGGAAGTGCCGAAGATTCTCACCTCACGCATCGGTCCCACGCTGACCATCATGCTCCCGGTGCTGGTGCTTGAAACCATCCTCGGCGTGATCCTTGCCATCGGCGTGGCGTACGTGCGCGGCACGCTGACGGACCGCATGATCATGATGATCTGTACCGTGGCGATGTCGATCTCATTCCTGGTTTACATCATCGTGGCGCAGTATTACTTCGGTTTCAAATGGGGCGTCTTTCCGGTGCAGGGGTGGACGGGCAATTTCTGGAAAGACCTCACCACCTATGCGCCGCTGCCGATCATGCTGGCCATCTTCGTGGGCCTGGCGCCGGCGCTGCGCCTCTACCGCAGCTTCTTCCTCGATGAGATCAACCACGATTACGTACGGACCGCGCGCGCCAAAGGCGTGGCGGAAAAAGTGGTGATGCTGAAGCACGTTTTGCGCAACGCCATGATCCCGATCCTCACCAACGTCGGCATTGCGCTGCCCGGCATCTTCGTCGGCTCGTTCCTGCTCGAAACCTTCTTCTCGATTCCCGGCCTGGGGCGCGAAATCCTGGTGGCGGTGAACCGTTCCGACTTTCCCGTGATCAAGGCCGCCACCGTGTACCTGGCGATGATCACCATGATCATCAACCTGCTGGTCGACGTGATGTACAAGGCCGTCGATCCGCGCGTCACATTCAAGTAAGGAGCGGACCATGAGTGCCGTGTTGACCCAAAACGAGCAGAGTGCCGCTCCGTTGCATCAACCCTCGCCGGGCCTCTGGACGTTGGCCTGGCGGCGCCTCAAGCGTGACAAGGTGGGCATGATCGCGCTGGTGATCGTCGTGTTCTTCCTGCTGATGATGGCCGGTTCGTACTTCGGCATCGTGGCCAAGAACTGGTCCAAGGAAGTTGGCGTGTCGTATGCCAACCCGAGCTTCATGGCGGGTGCCGAGAACCTTGAGGGCGCCAAATCCGCCGCCGCGGACCCGCAGGCCAACGTGCCGTATGTGGACTTGAGCGACATCGACCCGCTGGCACCGCGCTACAAGGAATGGGAAGAGCGCACCGCCAAGATCAAGATCACCGAGACGCCGCGCGCCGAGACCTTGCCTTTCGGTGGTGACAAGTGGGGGCGCGACGTGATCCAGAAAGCGGTGAAGGGCGCGGAAACTTCAATTTTCGTCGGCCTCGTTGCCGCCTTCCTCGCCACCGTGATCGGCACGGTGCTGGGTGCGTTGTCTGGCTACATGGGCGGCAGGATCGGCGATGCGCTGGAGTGGTTCTACAACGTGTTCACGTCGATCCCATACATTCTTCTGATCTTGGCCTTCGCAGCGGTGTTCGGCAGCTCGCCCGCGTTGCAGGAATACAAGGGTGTGGGCATGGTGGTCGCCATCCTGGCGTTGACCGGCTGGACCGGTATCTACCGGCTGGTGCGCGCCGAATACATCAAGCATGCCTCGCGCGAGTATGTGAAGGCCGCGCAGGCCATCGGCGCGTCCCACCAGCGCCGCATGTTCGTGCATATCCTGCCCAATGTCTCGCACGTATGCCTGGTGCAGTTGTCGCAGCATGTGGTGCAATTCATCAAGGCCGAGGTGATCCTCTCGTTCCTGGGCCTCGGCGTGCCGGTCGATTCGGTGTCCTGGGGCACCATGCTGGCGGAGGCGCAGGCCGAACTGGTGATCGGCAAGTGGTGGCAGCTCGCCGCCGCGGGTCTCTCCATGGCCGTGTTGGTCACGGCGTTTTCGATGCTCACCGATTCGTTGCGCGATGCGCTCGATCCCAAGATCAAATAAGGCGGCGACTTACTCATGGATAACCTCATCTCCGTCCAGAACCTCAACGTCAAGTTCCGCCTCGACGACGGCAAGATCTTCGAGGCCGTCAAGGGCGTGTCGTTCGACATCCCGAAGAATTCCACCGTCGCGCTGGTGGGCGAATCCGGTTCCGGCAAGTCCGTGTCCGCGATGTCGATCATCCGGCTGTTGCCGAAAGAGCAGGCGATCGTCTCTCCCGAGAGCAAGGTGCTGTTCGAAGGCACGAATCTGCTGACCGTCCCCGAAATGGACATGCGAAAGATTCGTGGCGGGAAGATTTCCGTGATCTTCCAGGAGCCGATGACCTCGCTGAATCCGGTGTTCACCTGCGGTGAGCAGATTGCCGAAATGCTGCGCCTCCACACCACGCTCTCCGCCAAGCAGGCGTGGGCGCGTGCCGAGGAATTGCTCAGTGAAGTCGGCATCCCGAACCCGCATCTGCGCATGAAGTCCTATCCGCACGAGATGTCCGGCGGGCAGCAGCAGCGCGTGATGATCGCCATGGCGATTGCCTGCGAACCCAAGCTCCTCATCGCCGACGAACCGACCACGGCGCTCGACGTGACCATCCAGAAGCAGATCCTCGATCTCATCGCAGCGTTGCAAGAGCGGCACCACATGTCGGTGCTGTTCATCACGCACGACCTCGCCGTGGTGGGCGAGATTGCCGACCACGTGGTGGTGATGCAAAGCGGCGAAATCAAGGAAACCGGCGTGGTGAAGGATATTTTCGAGCGCCCGCAGCACCCATACACCAAGGCGCTGCTCAATTGCCGCCCCAGCGTCGATTCGCGCCCCATGCGCTTGCCGGTGATCGATGACTTCATGGGCGAGGGCCTCAAACCCATTCACACGGAACAGCGCCAGCGCGGCTTCAAGCCGGACGACAACTACATCCTCGAGGTGCGGAATCTCTCCAAGCATTTCAAGCTCAAGGACGGCCTGTTCAAGACGAAGGATGTTCCTGCCGTGGCCAGCGCATCGTTCAAGCTCGCCAAGGGCAAGACGCTTGGCCTGGTGGGGGAATCCGGCTCCGGCAAAACCACGGTGGGCTTGACGCTCATGCGGCTGCACGATGCCACCGGCGGCGAAGTGCTGTTCGATGGGGTGGACCTGCTGAAGTTGTCCGAAGACGATTTCATGAAGTACAAGCGGCGCATCCAGATCGTGTTCCAGAACCCGTATGCCTCGCTGAACCCGCGCTTCACCGTGGGCCAGATCCTCATGGAGCCGATGAAGATCCACGCCATCGGCAAGGACGACAAGGAGCGCGTCGGCATGGCCATGGCCTTGCTGAAGCGCGTGGGTATGCCGGAAGTCTCGTTTTACAAATACCCGCATGAATTCTCAGGCGGCCAGCGCCAGCGCGTGGCGATTGCCCGCTGCCTCACCATGAAGCCGGACGTGCTGATCTGCGATGAATCCGTATCCGCACTCGACGTGTCCGTGCAGGCGCAGGTGCTGAACCTGTTGCAGGACCTGCAGGACGAATACCAGATGAGCTACATCTTCATCTCACACGATCTGGCCGTCGTGAAATACATCTCCGACCAGGTGATGGTGATGAGTGAGGGTAACGTGATCGAAGTCGCCAACGCCGACGACATCTACCTGAACCCGCAGCAGGAATACACGCGCAAGCTGCTCGGTTCCATTCCCAAGGGGTGGCATGGGGAGAAGGCTGCGTAGCGATTTCTCGTCGTTTCGTTATGATCGAAAAGGCCGTGCTTCAGGGCGTGTCTGTATTCGTTTGTCTTTGCTGAGCGCAACGAAAACAAATGACGCTGGCCCTTTTATTCCACAAATGCGCACTCACCGCCAATCAAGCCGGCAACACCAACTATGCCGCTGCGCCCACTGAAGTCCGCTATGTCTATGTCAACAAGGGCGACCAGAGCATCAGCTTTGATCCGCTGCCCGATCGGCCACAGACGCCCAACACTTTCACTGTGGCCGCCACGGCCACGAGCGGCCTCGCAGTGACCTTCCAATCGCAGACCACGGCCAAATGCACCGTCTCCGGCACCACGGTGACGCTCCTCAGTACCGGCACCTGCACCGTCCGCGCGCGGCAGACCGGCAATGGCAACTGGGCGGCAGCGGCGAATATGGATAGAAGCTTCACCATCACGGCGGGGAGCCAAGCCAGCCAGACCATCACCTTCAACGCCCTTGCCGACAAGACGATGGGGGAGGGGCCGTTCACGGTGACGGCGACGGCATCGAGCGGTCTTGCGGTCGCCTTCACCAGCGCCACGCCAACGACCTGTACGGCCACCGGCACCAATGGCACCACCATCACCTTGGTCGCGGCAGGGACTTGTACGATCCATGCGAATCAGGCGGGGAATGCGAGTTACCTCCCGGCGCCGCAGGTCTCCCGCTCATTCGCGATCAATGCGCAGGCGCAGGTGCATTACATTCATGCGGATCATCTGGGGACGCCCAGGGCGATCACCAAAGCAGCCGACAACACCGTGGTTTGGCGGTGGGAGAACACGGAGCCGTTTGGGGACAGCCAACCGGATGGGAATCCGAACAACGTCAACGGCACCAACCCGTTCGTCTATAACTTGCGGTTTCCGGGGCAGTACTTTGAATCAGTGACAAAAAAGAACTAAAACTACTTCAGTGACTACGACCGCTCTTCGGGGCGGTATGTGCAGAGTGATCCGATTGGGTTGCTTGCGGGAGTCAACACATACAGCTATGTCGGAGGCAAACCCTTGACGTTTATTGATCCGTACGGTTTGCGTGGTGCCCCTTGGGCACCTCCGCAATCTGTTTGGACACAGCCGCAGTTGCCCGGCATGCCTCCACTTCCTCCGGGATGGCAACCAGTACCAAGGCCCGCGCAAAGTGGCCACTGGTTTCACGCCAGGAAATAGCTACATGGACGCCGCTGGCTATTACAACGGAGCGGGCAAGTTTGTTTGCCTCCGCTGGTATTGTCCAAGAGATCGGAACGTCTGTAGTGTCGATGACATCCGCATGGCAAATGACTTTATTCCTGCGGCCACGGATGCAAGTCGCCCGCCGAAAGGATGTGTTTGCGACGATTCGCGTTTCAAGGTTGACTATGATGTTCCGGACTTTTGGGCCAGGTTCAATGATGCCGCCCAAGCTGCCCAAGGAATTCTTCAATCGGGCAGTGGTACGCGCCTGGTCAGGCCGCGGTAGAACATGCTCTTCAAGATATTTAGTTTTGGGTTCGGATTGGTCTGCGTCTTGGGTGGCGTAATGTCACTCACCCGCACGCAACCGTTAATGGAAGGGTGTGGATCGGCGTGCTGGATAAACGGCCTCGCACTTGGACTCTTTGGCGAGTCTGGGGGGCGGCTTTTTATGGCGTCGGTTTGGGTATTGGTCGGAATCGGCTTTCTTTCTTTGTGGTGGCGATTGCTTCGGGTGGATCGCCTATTGCAGCAAACGAGGGTCGACGTTCAGCGATCACGCAGACCAGGGCAAGAACTCGATGAGGTGCAGGGACAGTTGCCGAATATGGATGACCAATCCGCAAACGCGCAAAAGCCTCCCGGTTCAAACTGACCAGCGCCGCTCTCTTTCAGTAGTAAAAAAGAAACCCTCTCCAACGCCCGCTGATCGCGGGCGTTGTCTTTTGGCCGCCGCGTTGCGCATAAATGGGGTCAGACTGAGGTGTCCCGGTTTTCACGGACGGTTTAGTTAAGCACCACGATACAGCTTCTCGTATTGCTCGGGGGTGCGATAGCCGAGCGATTGGTGAATCCGGATGCGGTTGTAGAAGCGCTCGATGTATTCGACGATGAGCGCCTTGGCCTGCTCGCGGGTCTGGAGATCGACGTGATGGATCAACTCGTTCTTCAGCGTCGAGAAGAAGCTCTCCGCGATCGCATTGTCCTGCGGCACCTTGCGGCCGTTCATGCTGGCGAGCAGTCCATGACGAGCCAGCAGGGCGCGATAGGCGACGCTGCGATACTGCGGCCCGCGGTCAGTGTGGTGAATCAGTCCCTTGGCCGGCTTTCTCGCGTTAATCGCCTTGGCCAATGCCCCGATGTGCAGGTCCTGTCCTGGTCGGCTGTCAGTCTGGAAGCCGACCACCTTTCGGGAGAACACGTCCACCAGCACCGCCAGATGCAGCCAACCCTCGCGGGTACGGATAAAGGTCATGTCGCCCGACCAGAGCCGGTTGGGCGCGGTGGCCTCGAAGCGGCGCTCCACCAAGTCGGGCGCCGGAGCCGCCGTCTTGTGATGCTCGATGGTCAGGCGCTGCCGCGAGCGGCGGCTGGCTTCGATGCCGTGCTCCCGGCGCAACCGAGCCACGCGGTGCTTGCCGCAGCGCTCCCCGCGCTCGTTCAGGATGCGCCAGGTCTTGATCGCGCCGTAGCGCTGGCGGTGTTCCAGATGCACCCGGCGGATGGCGATCAGCAACGCTTGGTCGCGCCGTTGCCGCTCGCTGGGTTGCCGGTCCCGCCAGGCATAGAAGCCGCTGGGGGAAACCTCGACAAGACGGCAAAGGCGGGTGACAGGATGGAACTCTCGGTGTTGCTCGACAAACGCGTACCTCACGGCAATTCCTTCGCGAAGTACGCGGCCGCCTTTTTTAGGATGTCGCGCTCCTCGGTCACACGTTTGAGTTCGCGCCTGAGCCGCTCGACCTCGGTGTATTCCGAGAGCGGCTTGGCCCCGGGACCGCGAAATGCCGCCGATTCGCCCTTCTTTTGCAACTGGGCCTGCCACTTGTGCAACTGGTTGCGGCGAATGCCGAGTTCCAGGGCGATCTGCGTGGCCGGCTTCTCGCCCTTCTCCAACAGCTTCACCGCTTCAAGCTTGAAGTCCTTGGTGAACCGCTGGCGCTTCCGGTCAGGATTGACCTTCTCCACATGCTTTCCCATTTGACACCTCCACAGGTATTGTCTACCTTCAAAAGTGTCCACGGAAACCGGGATAGCTCAGACACCATTTGATTTTCCGCTTGGCGAGCGATTACAAATTCACATCAAACATGAACTCAGTAAAGGACTGGAAAGATGGTGATTCGGTATCTCAAGACGAATTTGCAGGGTCAGGTTTCAAACATCGCGCTGGCGGTTGCGGTCTCAGTCCTGTCGACATCCATCGCGGTCGCGGAGGCGCCGAAAAACACGGTGCAGAAGTCCGTTTCACCTGCAGCAAAGCAAGAGGCGGAAGCGCTGGCCAGTCGCGCTGAGACGTTGTTGAACCAGTGGCAGGGCGAGCGCGGCATTCTCATCGAGGCCGACAAGGCGATCAACGATGCCCTCTCGCGCGACCCGGCGTCCGCCCATGCCATGGTGGAAAGGGCGCGATTGCTGATCATGGCATCCAGCCGGGAGGATGGCCGGCTCCTTCCCCAGGGTGCTGCGGCGGTGGCCGAGGTCCTCGAGAAGGCTGCGAAGGCCGACCCGGGATTTGTCCGCACCTATACCCTTCAAGGTCATTTTTTTACTCTGGAAGGTCGGATGAACGAGGCCAAAAAGGCGCTGGAGCATGCAGACCAGCTGGGTTCAAAAGATCCATGGCAGGCATTGAACTGGAGTGCCTATTGGCAAAAGCTGGGCGACGAGGCGAAGGCGGTGTCGTACTGCGACAAGGCCTTGGAAACCGGCACCTCCAACGTCAAAGCGCTGCGCGCAGGATGGACTTGTATCTTGGATTACTACACCAAGCAAAAGCCGAACTTGAAACGGTCTGACAAGGCCTTCCTCAATCTGGTCAAGTTGAATCCGGAATCAGCATTTCTGCGGGGTGATCGTGCACAGGCCTTGGCCGTTTATTTCACGGAGTTCGACGCAGCGGAAAAACTGGCTAGAGAGACGATTGCCATTTCGAGCTACCCGCATGTTCGGGGAACATTGTCACTTGCGCTGTATGCCAAATGGGCCCGCGCAATCTTTGACAACAAGGACGACGAAACAATTAATGCGCTGTTGAATGCTGCCGAGGAAGTGGATCCGGAGGGCAGCATGTTGCCTTCATGTGCTGTCAATCGGCCGGAGTTTTCTTTTTTGAGAAGGGCGCTCGCCAAGCGCGCCGAGACGAAAAAAATTCCGCTGAATTTGCGAGCCTGCTAAATCGTCCTTGATGGACGTGGCCGCGCATTCTGGTGGTGTCCGTCCCCATGTGTCCATGGGCGGAAACATGCGCCACTTTTTTCATGATATTGGCATTGCTTGGTAGTAGCACGGCTTCGTCGCAACGCGTTTCAAATGAAAACGGCCGGTTTCCCGGCCGTTGTTGCGACTTCAAGTGTCAAACGATCAGTTGTCGATCTTGATGTTGGAGTCCTTGATGACCTTGCCCCATTTGGCAATCTCGGAATTGATGAACGTGCCGAAGTCCTTGGGGGACTGACCGCCGGGCGCAGCGCCCGCCTGGTCCCAGATCTTCTTGATTTCCGGGTCGTTCAAAACTTTGACCACTTCCGCATGCATCTTGTCGAGGATTGGCTGCGGCGTGCCCTTGATGCCCCAAATGGCGTACCAAGTGGTCATGGTGAAATCCTTGTAGCCCAATTCCACCATGGTCGGCACTTCCGGCAACAACGGCGAGCGCTGTGCGGAAGTCACCGCCAGCGGCACCAGCTTGCCGGCCTTGATCTGTGCAGACGACGAGGCGAGGCCGTCAAAGGAAAGGTCCACCACGCCGGCGAGCAAGTCCTGCATCATCGGGCCGATGCCCTTGTACGGCACGTGCACCATGTCGACACCGGCGGTGCGCTTGTAGAGTTCGCCCGCGATATGGTGCGAGGCACCGCTGCCTGCCGAGCCAAAATTGATCTTGCCCGGATTGGCCTTGAGGAACTTCAGCAATTCCGGCTCGCTCTTGAACGGGTGCTTCGGATGCAATACCAGCACGTTGGGCACATAACCCAGCACGGTGAGTGGCACGAAGTCCTGTTCCAGCACATAGCCACGCTTGGTGTACAGCGATTCGGCAATCGTGTGATGGATGGCACCGATAAAAAAGGTGTAGCCATCCGGTGCGGCTTTCGCGGCCACTGCGGCCCCAACCGTGCCCCCAGCGCCGCCGAGGTTTTCCACGATAAAGCTCTGGCCCAGGTTGTTGGTCAGCTTGGCCGCCAGCGGACGGGCAAACACGTCCGTGCCGCCGCCAGCCGGGAACGGATTGATGAGCTTCACAGGCTTGTTGGGCCAGGCTTGTGCGAAAGCCGGTGCAGATGACAGCGCCAGCGGCAATGCGAGCGCCGCAGCAGTCAGGGACGCAATCAGGGTACGACGTTTCATGGTTCCTCCAGTGATTTATGGCTGATGTTTTTCGCTTCGAATTCTGATCACGCGGCGATTCTATCCGCGGCACTCTTGCGCGCGCTTTCGGTGAGATATTGCATTGCGGCATCCACGCCACCCTTGTGATGGGCAATACCCGCAAGAGACAAGCCCATTTCCACCCCGGCGACTGCGGCCAACACCGTGAGGTCGTTGGTGTCGCCCAAATGCCCGATACGGAATACCTTGCCCTTGAGCCGGCCCAGCCCCATGCCGAGCGACAGGTCAAAGTGTTCAAGGATCTTGCCGCGCAGGGCATCGGCATCCTGGCCCGCAGGGACGAATACCGCAGTGAGCGCCGGAGAATATTCCTCCGGATTCATTGCGACCAATTCCAGGCCCCAAGCCTTCACCGCGCGCCGCACCGCCTCGCCATGACGAACGTGGCGTGCAAACACATTCTGCAATCCTTCCTCGTTCAGCATGTGGAGGGCTTCGCGCAATCCGAACAACATGTTGGTGGCAGGGGTGTAGGGAAAGTAGCCGGTCTTGTTGGACTCCAGCATGTCTTCCCAGTTCCAGAACGCGCGCGGCAGCTTGGCGTGCCTGGAGGCGGCCAGGGCTTTGGCGGAAACAGCATTGAACGACAACCCCGGTGGCAGCATCAATCCTTTTTGCGAGCCGCCGACGGTCACGTCCACGCCCCATTCGTCGTGGCGGTAGTCCACGGAGCCGAGCGAGGAAATGGTATCCACCATCAGCAGGGCCGGATGGTTCGCGCGGTCGATCGCCTTGCGGACTGCCGCAATATTGGACGTCACCGCGGTGGCCGTTTCATTGTGGACCACGCAGACGGCCTTGATGGTGTGGGCTTTGTCTTCTGCAAGGCGCGCCTCAATGACATTGGCGTCCACGCCGTGGCGCCAGTCGGTGTCGATCAGTTCGGTGACCAGGCCCATGCGGGTGGCGAGCTTGTTCCAGAGCGACGCGAAGTGACCGGTTTCCACCATCAGCACCCGGTCTCCCGCGGAAAGCACATTGACCAACGCGGCCTCCCACGCCCCGGTCCCGGAGGCGGGATAAATGATGACTGGCTGCGCCGTCTGGAACACAGCCTTGATGCCATGCAGCACTTCGCGGCCCAGCACGCCAAAGGCCGGACCTCGATGGTCGATGATCGGCATGTCGATGGCCCGCTGGATGCGGTCCGGGACGGGCGTGGGGCCCGGAATGTTCAAAAAGTGCCGCCCGGCACGGTGAGGTACAAGCGATGTTGATGCGGACATGGTCTTTTCCAAGGGGGTTTTCCGTACACTACGCAATTGTGCGCCGCGAAACCATAGCACCGGTCAATTCTTCGATGTCCCAGATTCATTCAATACGCTTCATACCTCCGGCCAACCGCCATCCGCTCGCGGAACGGCTGGCACGCGAAGTGGAGGGCGATGTCCTGTTTGACGCGGCATCGCGGGGGCGCTATGCGACCGACGCATCGATCTACCAGATCATGCCGGTGGGGGTGGTGGTGCCCAAGACCCCCGAGGCCGCTCGAATTGCGGTGCAAATCGCGGTGGAGGCCGGCGTACCGGTGCTGCCGCGCGGCGGCGGAACTTCGCAATGCGGGCAGACGGTCGGGGCGGCGCTGGTCATCGACCACAGCAAGCACTTGAACCAGATGGTGTCGATGGACCCCGAGCAGCGGCGCGCCACGGTGCAGCCGGGGCTGGTGCTGGACCATCTCAATGCGCGGCTGAAATCGCACGGCCTTTGGTACCCGGTGGATGTCTCGACCTCGGCCCAGGCCACGCTGGGCGGCATGGCCGGCAACAATTCCTGCGGCTCTCGATCCATTGCTTACGGCAACATGGTGCACAACGTCGCAGGCATCGGCATGCTGCTGGCCGATGGGCGCGTGGCGCAGTTTGGCGAGGAGGGCGCCTGTACGGATCGCGCATTGGCCGCGCGTATCCGCACCATTTGTGAGCGCGAGCGAGACGAGATCGCCCTGCGTTTTCCTCCGCTGCTTCGCCGCGTGGCCGGCTACAACCTCGACTGGGCGGCGCCTTGCGATCCGTTGAACTACAACAGCGCCGTCCCGAATCTCGCGCACCTGCTGGTCGGATCGGAAGGGACGTTGGGTGTATTCCAGACGCTGGACCTGAAACTCTCGCCCCTGCCGAAACACCGCGTGTTGGGCGTGGTGAATTTCCCCACGTTCTATCGCGCGATGGAAGTCACGCAGCACATCGTGACCTTGGGGCCGACCGCCGTGGAATTGGTGGATCGCACCATGATCGACCTCTCCCGGGAAAACCCGCTGTTCAGGCCGGTGATCGATGCGTCATTGATCGGTGAACCCGATGCCTTGCTGTTGGTCGAGTTCGCGGGCGACGACCGCTCCGCGTTGGAGAAGCGACTCGCCGACCTCGAAACGCTGCTGGCCGACCTTGGTCTACCGGGATCGGCGGTGAAAATGACGGATGCCGGCGCACAGAAAAAACTGTGGGATGTGCGCAAGGCCGGGCTCAACATCATGATGTCGATGAAAGGCGACGGAAAGCCCGTCAGCTTCATTGAGGATTGTTGCGTGCCGCTGGAACACCTGGCCGAATACACGCGGCGATTGACCGACGTGTTCACCAAGCACGGCACCAAGGGCACTTGGTACGCACATGCATCCGTGGGCACATTGCACGTTCGCCCGGTGCTCGACATGCGGCGCGACGGCGCGACAAAAATGCGGGCCATCGCGGAAGAGGCGGCCGCGCTGGTCAAGGAATACAAGGGCGTGTATTCCGGCGAGCACGGCGACGGGCTGGTGCGCAGCGAGTGGATCGAGCCGTTCTTCGGGCCGCGCCTCACGGCGGTGCTCGGTGAGATCAAGGCCCTGTTCGACCCGAAGAACCTGATGAACCCCGGCAAGATCGTGTCGCCGCCCAAACAGGATGACCGGTCGCTGTTTCGATTTGCACCGGGCTACGCCACGCAGAATATTCAGACCGGCCTCGACTGGTCGAAAGAACTGGGGCTCGCGAGTGCCGTGGAGATGTGCAACAACAACGGCCACTGCCGCAAATTCGATGCCGGCACCATGTGCCCGAGCTATCGCGCGACTGACGACGAACAGCACCTGACCCGGGGGCGCGCCAACACCCTTCGTCTCGCCCTTTCGAACCAGATGGATGGCGCGGGGATCGCGTCCGATGCAGTGCAAGAGGCGATGGACCTCTGCGTGGGATGCAAGGGTTGCAAACGCGAATGTCCCACCGGTGTGGATATGGCCAAGATGAAGATCGAGGCCACTTATCAATTCAAGAAAGCCCATGGCTTTACGATCAAGGACCGGTTGGTGGCCTACCTGCCACGGTATGCCCGCTATGCCCCGATGTTCGCGTGGGCCTCGACCCTGCGAAATATCATTCCCGGAATGGCGGCACTGACGGAAGGATTCACCGGGTTTTCCGCCAAGCGCAAGCTGCCCGTCTGGCGGCGCGGATTGCTGGCCAGTGTCGGCGCCGCCAAATGGCAGGCAGCGATGCGCAAGGCGCGCGCTGAAAAGAGCGACGCGTACTTCGGCCCGGAACGCGATGTCGTGCTGTTCACGGATACCTTCGCCAATTACTTTGAGGCGCCGACCAAACTTTTTCCGGGGGCCAGCGTGGAAGCCGCAGCTGTCGTGCTGCAGCGCGCGGGCTACAACGTGGATTTGATTGGCGCGGCGACGGGCGACCGGCCGTTGTGTTGCGGCCGCACTTTTTTGGCGGCGGGCATGGTGGACGAAGCGCGGACCGAAGCGCGACGAACCCTGGACGCGCTGCTGCCCTATGTGCGGCGCGGCGTGCCCATCGTTGGATTGGAGCCCTCCTGCATCACGACGCTGCGGGATGAGTTCCTTTCCCTGTGGCCCGGGGAGGACGCGGAACTTCTGGCCAAGCAGTCCTTCCTGTTTGAGGAGTTCCTTTCACGCGAAAAGATGGAGGGCCGTCTCGATCCGGCACGTTTGCAGTTGCGCGCGCTGCCGGTGGAAGGCGTGCGCGTCCACGGGCACTGCCACCAGAAGGCCTTCGATGTGTTTGAGCCGGTGGTCGAAGTACTCAAGTGGATTCCGGATCTGAAAGTCGAACCCATCGAATCGAGTTGCTGCGGCATGGCGGGTTCGTTCGGCTACGACGCGAAACATCATGCGGTCTCCATGAAAATGGCGGAACAGGCGCTGTTGCCGGCGGTGCGCGGTGCGGGCGACAAGACCTTGATCGTGGCCGGCGGAACCAGTTGCCGGACCCAAATCCTCGACGGTGCCAGCAAGCATGCTGTCCACCCCGCGGTGGTGCTTGCGGCCTCGATGGTGACCATGGCTTGATGGTAAAACCCTAGGCCTGGCGCGGCGATTGAGCCGAAAATGGCCCGAAAACCTTGATGCGTCTTGGGTTTTCAAGATTTATCCCCAGATGAAGCCAATGACGTAGAGCAGTCGGTCATACTTCATCTTGCGGACTTTTCCTCATTCCTTCATGCGCGTTTTTCTTGCCCTTCGCCAGTTGGCGGTTACCCGAGTTCAGTGGATCGCAATTGCCGCATTGTGGTTGTCGCTGGTTCCCAATCTCGCAACACTGGGCGCCTTTGCAAAGGCGCCGTCTGCGGGAGAGGGACTGCAGTGGCTGGCGTTTGTGGGCGTGGGATGGGTCTTCGTGTTTGCCATCAGCTTCATCGCCATGGCCTTGGTCGCGGCAATCTTTTGGGGGCGCGCACTCAAACCCGCCACCGCAATCCTGCTGCTCGTCGCGTCAGTCCTGAGTTTCTTCACATTGTTTCTGGGCACCCAGTTCGATCGAACCATGGTGCTCAACCTCTTGCAAACGCACCAATCGGAAGCGCTGGAACTCGTGCATTGGCGGTTGATTGCCTGGGTTGCCTTGACTGGATTGTTGCCGGCGTGGGTCGCGCTACGGATCTCCCTCAAGTCAGAGCCGAAGTGGTGGCGGCAGTCGGGATTCGTCCTCCTGGGTTGCTTTGTCTTGTTGATCGTCACCTCGGCAGGCGTGTTTGCGCAATATTCGCGCTATGCGTCGGCGACGCGTAATCGTGCGATCACGTTTGACACCGTCGCGCCATGGAACCTGTTTGCCGCTTCAGTTCATTTGGCAGCGTCGCAGTGGGCGGCGCAAACCGTGCGGGCGCCCCGCGGCCTTGACGCCAAGCAGGCCTACCTGCTGAAAAAGCCGCGATTGGTGTTTTTCCTGCTGGGAGAGACGGCCCGCGCGCAAAACCATGGGCTCAACGGCTACGAGCGCGACACCACGCCGCGAATGAGGGCCGCAGGCGGCTATTACTTCCCGGACACAGAAAGCTGTGGCACGGCAACCTCGATTTCGGTGCCGTGCATTTTTTCAGGCTTCGGGCGTGAAGCCTTCTCGCTCAAGAAAGGGTTGTCGAACGAGACGCTCATCGACGTCCTGCTTCGAGGCGGCGCTCAAGTTTGGTGGCGCGACAATGATTCGGGTTGCAAGGGCGTTTGCGAAAAGGCCGAGGTCATCGACCTCACCGGATCATCGGACCCACGCTGGTGTACGGAAGCCGCAAACTGCTTTGACGAAATTCTTTTTGAAGGACTCGAGGAAAAACTCCGCAAGACCACGCGGGATACCCTCGTGGTGCTGCATCTCAAAGGCAGCCACGGCCCTGCGTACTACAAGCGTTATCCTGCGCGATTCGAGCAATTCGTCCCGGCCTGCAAGTCAAACGACCTGGCATCTTGTGACAACGCGGCTCTTCGCAACAGCTACGACAACTCGGTCCTGTATACCGACCACGTGGTGGGTGAATCCATCGAGATGCTCAAGCGCCTCGACAAGCAATTCGCCACGGGGCTGTTGTACGTGTCCGACCATGGCGAATCGCTGGGAGAAGGGGGGCTGTTCCTGCATGGGCTTCCCTATGCATTGGCGCCCAAGGAGCAGACGCGCGTTCCCATGTTTGCCTGGGTCTCCGCGGATTTTGTGAAGCTCGAAAACTGGGATGTGCGCTGCATGGCGGAACAGGTGAAGACTCCCCGGTCCCACGACAATGTCTATTCCACCATTCTTGGCTTGATGGAAATCGAAACTGCGGAATACAAGGTAGAACTGGACCTATTCGAGGCTTGCGACCGCGGAATCAACCATTTGAAACGCTAGAGTTGACGACGGAGCGTTGAATCAGCCGAACCAACGCTTCGCCAATCGAAGGACTTACTCGCTCAACGTCACGATCATGGCGTGAATGGCCTCAGACAGTTTTTTGCTGGCCAGTTCCGAGCACTGCTCTTTGGTTGCCATGGGCAGCGTGTCAAACGTGTTGGTGGTTTTGGCTGGCTTGAACAGCATCGTCTTGCCGTTGATCCCCAGCGGCAAGAGCATGACGCGCGCCGTCACCACACAAGCCTTGCCGGCGGTAAAGCCACCGCCGACCTCGGTCACAAAGCCCCATTTCTTGGGGGAATAGAGCTTTGCGGCCTTGGCGGGAATGTTTTCAATCCAACTGGCCTTCGCGGCATCTTTCGACAACAAGGTATCTGACGAGGCATCAACGACAACATACGTTTGTGCGGGTTTTTCCTTGGGCTTCTTGGCCGCAGGCTTCGCGGCTTCAGGCGCTTTTGCAGGCTCATTGGCGGCAATGGCGCTGGTGGAGGCGATGAGCACGGCGGCGAGGAGTGCAAGTGTGTTTTTCATGGTTTCCCTGAGCAGACGAGTTGAGTGAGCGGCAAATCAATAAGCGAACAGTGTCGGGCAAACTGGCGTCACTGTCAAACCGGCGGAAGGCGGGGCTTTACCCGGAGACTTGGAACGCGTTTTTGCGGTGCATGAGCAGCCAACTCGCATTCTCGTCCAAGGCAAACTTGCCCAACGTGAACAGGCATTGCTCCTCGATGGCTTCGTTGCCTGCATTTCTTTCCAGCGTGGAGCGCGCATTGCGGAACAGCGCGCCCATCAGTTCGTAACTCACCGACTGCTCGGCGTAGCCCATCGCTGAGGCATAGCCCTTGATCACGCCGCCCAGCAAGAAGAAGCTGGTTGAAAAGGCCGACGCCGCGATTTTGATGTGGACCGGCATCAACATCATGCTGGCAACGGCGGCCACGCCCACCAGCAACAACGCGCCCGTCAAGGCGACGTTGGCCAGAAGTTCGATGCGCCCCGCGGCAATCTTGCACTGCAGAGCCTTACCGGGTCTTTGCGTCGTACCGAGGTAGTACTGCTCCTGGCCGTCCACCCAGTACCGGCCGACATCAATCCGGGACGGAACATAGGATGAGGGCGGCTCCCACTGCCAAAGGGGCGCCACCATGAACTGGATGTTTCGCAAGGCCTCGCGGACCCAGCCCACCTCGGTCTTGACCAGTTGCTGGTACTCCTCTGCAACGCCATGGTGGATGCCGGTGATCTGCCAGAAAAACTGGATGCGCAGACCCTCCGCGATCGCACGGTATTCAATATAGCGGTCGCCGATTTGCGAGAGTGGCAGGCGAAAGATCGACAGGTAGAGGCCGTAACCCAATGCCGCCGCTGCACCATAGGCGATGAGCCACAACATTTCTTTTTGCGTGGTGAAAGCAGCCTGAAAGAAGGCGCCCAAGACCACGGCAATTGAAACCACACGGACGGCAAGATCCCGCTTGCGTCGAAGCCGCACCGACACGGAATCCGCGTCGGCAAAGAAGCGAGCCAAGGGGCTGCCGATTTGGCCGAGGCGACCTTGCTCCTCGAGCGGCAGAAGCGACCGAATGCTGTTGGTATGGTTGGGTTCGTTGTCGATCCGGTTTTTTCGGGCGGCGACATTGAATCGCGAGAACTCCCTTGCCGATTTTCGATACGCCTTGTCCAGCTTTGACTCGGGAACGCGTTTGGGCTTGTGGTCCGGGTCACTCAGCCGGCGGACTGGAATGTGAATCAGCGAAGTGGTTTCGGGGCTGGAAAGCAAATCCGCGCTCAATGTAGGCGGACCATGGCGGCACAACTCGACAATCGCCGCGGTTCCATGATCTTCCCCGGGCTTGGCCGGCACGCCATCCCACAACGCAATGACCAGCTGTGCCTGGCGGACGATGAAAATGTTTTGCTCGCGCATCCGAGATCGATGCACTTCATCGGCCGACGTCGGTTCTTCCGCAGGCGTGGCTGCGGCGGGAATCTCGATGACCCGCCAGCACTTGGCCTGATACTCGTCGAAACTGGCGCGCGCTGTGTCGTCAGTCATTGACGCTCTCACGTCTGCGGCCGCGCAAGGCAAAACGCCGACGACCGCCCAATTTCGGATCATCGCTTCATCCGCGACCAATCGGTCGGTGGGGCTTGTGAGTCCGGTCAACAGGATCAGCGGTGCCTCGCGCGCCGTTCGCTCCACGCGTCGAAGCGTGTCCCGAACGCGCGCCCGAATCTGGCTTTCGTCGTCCGGGACCAGGTTGTCATGACTGGTCACCGCCACCACCATCGGGACCAGGGAGGCGTCCGCAAGCGCCTCGCGCAGGTCCGCCCGAACCCCGCTGATTTTTTCTCTTCGCATGGGGCATTATGTGAATTCGCGGGCCGCAACGCAATGATGGGCAGTGAATGAAGACGCGCGTTGCTTGCAGTGTGGCCCTGCGTTAGGCATAGTAGGTGCGAATCTCTCAAGACTGGCTGACCGAGTCCGCCCAAATGGCCCGGATCGCGGCAGTCTGAAAGATGAAAGCCAAACGATGTCCTATCAGCCTGTCCAAAAACCAATAGACATTCAGGCAGTAAGACGAGCCATTTCGGCAGGCGATGCACTCGCGGCAATCGACCTGTTGCGCGACGCGGGTGCCGAACCACAGACGCTTGAGAAGAGGCAGCTATTGGCCATCGCCCTGCTGCGAGCCGGGGCGCTCAAGGACGCCCAGCGGGCCGTCCGGGAATTGATCGAAGAAGGTCACGATGATGAGGAAACGCTCGGCCTCGCCGCGCGCGAGGCCAAATCCCGCTACTTGCATGGTGAACCGGACGCGTTGAAGGAAGCCCGCGCCGCGTATTTGCGGGCCTTTCAAGTCACGCGTGGCACCTGGACGGGCATCAACGCCGCAACATTGGCGCTGCTGGATGGTGATGAAGACGAAGCAAAGCGACTGGCGACGGAAGTCGGCGCTTTGCTGGCAGCGGCTCCCGCGGGGTCGCGAGCCACGTATTGGCATGAAGCGACGTCTGGCGAAGTGGCGCTCTTGCTGGGCGATCTCCAGAAGGCCATCGCGCATTATTCGGCGGCGCGCCGCATCGAGCCGAGGGCGTACGGTAATCACCGATCGGTGCGCGACAACGCCTTGGCGATTCTTTCCGCCAGGGGATTGCCGTCGTCCACGCTGCAGGGGGTATTTCCCGGCGTGGGCGTGGCAGCTTTCTCCGGCCACATGGTGGATTCCCCGGGCCGGACACCACCGAGGTTTCCTCCGCATCTGGTGGGGAGCGTGGCCACTTCAATCGAACAGGCCATCCGCGAGCACGGTGTGGAGATCGGCGTTGCGGGAGCGGCGTGTGGTGGCGACATCCTGTTCCTGGAGGCCATGCAAAGGCTTGGCAAGGAAACCATCATTGTGCTTCCCCATCCCGTCGAAGCATTTCGAAAAGTGAGCGTGACGGATCCTGCCGGTGAGGCATGGGGCAAGCGATTCGACACCGTGGTTGCAAGCGCCTCAGAACTGATCGTCCTTGCGCCCCATTTGGGTGAAGACCTGGCCTACCAGTTTCAGGGCGCCGTCATGGCCGGAATCTCCTTGCAGCGCGCACGCGCGATTAATGGTCATGCGGTGGGGCTGGCACTATGGGATGGACTTCAGGGCGGGGTCGGTGGCACGGGGGCGGTCGTCGAGGAATGGGCGGCACGCGGCATCGAGGTGGCCTGCTTGCCTTTGGGGGAGGGAAGGGCAACGCGATTGGCACCGATCGAGGCACAGCAACGGCTTGCCACGATGGATCTACGTCATGCTGCAGGACAGCGTGTCGTCTCCATCCTCTTTGCGGATGCCGTCGGTTTCAGCAGGCTGGGAGAATTTCAGGTCAAGGCGTTTGTGCGTGAATTCTGGGGCCGGGCGGCAAAAATTGTCGACGCCATCCCGGATGGCCAGGTCTTGTCTGCCAATACCTGGGGGGATGGCCTTTTCCTGGTGATCGAGGATGCGGTCACGGCTGCAGACGCCGCGCTTGAGTTATCGGCCATGGTCACTTCGACGGAATGGAATCGTTTGGGGTTGCCATCCGACACCAACATCCGGATCGCGGTACATGCCGGGCCAGTGTACGAGGTGGAAGACCCCATCACGAAGCACCGTGGCTTTGCCGGGATGCATATCAGCCGGGCCGCGCGCATTGAGCCGGTCACCCCCCCGGGGGAAGTGTATGTCAGCGAAGCATTTGCAGGCCTGTTGGAATTCGACGACCACCAAGACCGGTTCCTGTGTGAGTTCGTCGGGACGGTGCCGATGGCAAAAGAGTATGGTAGGTTTCGGACCTACCGGCTGGCCTATCGCAAAATGCCTTGATGCAACGTGGCCAGTTGCCATGACGGCGATTGGCGATCACTCGACAACCCTGTCCGGTTTTTTCTGCCTGTAGATTGTGTTGGGGAAAAGTAAAGGTTGGGAAGAGGGACGATGGTGCGCTGTTCAGCCGCGCGAACGCGTTCCAATGACAAAGTACATGTCGATGGCTCCCTTGCCCTTGGCATCGACCTTGCCCCGATATTCGCATTCGAATTCTTCCTGCACGAGATCGTAAGTGTAGGCTGAAATATTGACGCGGCCTGGCTCGCTGGCGCTTTCGAAGCGGGACGCGAGATTGACGGTGTCGCCCCAAATGTCGTACGCATATTTGCGTTTGCCCACGACGCCGGCGACGACGGGCCCTGAATGTACGCCGATGCGGATACCCCATTTGAATGGCGACCTCTTGTTGCGTTCGGCCACGTATTCCGCAATGCCCAGCGCGGCGCGTACGCATCGCAGCGCGTGATCCCCACAAGGCTTGGGCAGCCCGGCGGCGGCCATGTACGCATCGCCGATGGTCTTGATTTTCTCGACGCCACAACGATCCGTGATGTCATCGAATGCGGCAAACAACTCGTTGAGCTCCGCCACCATGCGGTCGGCCGGAATGCTCGCGACGGCCTGCGTGAAACCGGAAAAATCCGTGAAAAGGATGGTGACCGATTCAAAGCGGGCCGGCTTTGACTCGCCGGTGCTGGACAATTCGTTTGCCACATCCGCGGGAAGGATGCTGTGCAGCAGATCCTGGGTACGCGCCTGCTCGGCCTTCAACTGGGCTGTGCGTTCCTCCACTTTTTGTTCAAGTACGGCGTAGGACTGTTTGAGGTGACTGCCCATCGCATTGAACTGCCCCGCCAATTCTTCGAGTTCGTCGCCCGTCTGAATGTCAATTTTGCGTTCAAAGTTGCCCCCCCCGATTTCCTTGGCACCCTCCGCAAGGACCCCGAGCGGTCTCACCAGGCGCTTGGCTAGAAAAAAGCTCGCCGCAACGGAGATCACCAGGCCTGCTGCGAGCAATACCAATGCCCGAATGATCACCGGCGTCGTGGCCTCCAGCGCCTCTGCGCGAGGGGTATCCACGAAGACCCGCCACCCCAGAAAGTCGATCGGAGAGTGCGCAGAGATCACAGGCTCCTGGGCAATGTTGACGCCCATTGAGGACGGCTGCCCTTTCAGCGCCCCGGACACCTGCGGCAGGGCCATAAGATTGGTCTTTTTCAGCACCAATGAAATATCGGGATGGGCGATCAACGTTCCTGAACCATCCACGACGTAGGTGACGCCCGCTTTTCCGGACCTGATCTTGGACACCACGTTCCAAACCAGTTTCAGGTTCACTTCGGCTAACACCGCACCGCCGCCCAATGCGGGCTTGATAATGGTCATGTAAGGTTCGGTCCCTTTCAGGAAATACACCGGGCCAAAACTGGTCTTGCCTGCCTTGGCAGACGCGTACAACGGATTCGTCGATTGATCGGTACTGGAGCCGCTCGAATCCATGGCCAGCCGTGAGACTCTTGCGCGCTCAATGGCGCTCTTGTCGATCCATGCGGCTTCGGTAACGGCGGGTACCTGCCGCATGAGCTTGAGCAGCGCGATGCGCCGTTGCTCGATCTCATCACCACTGCCAAACGTGACGGGCAATGCCGCCCAGCCCATCTGGTGCTCGATATCAACCACAAACTGCTCAATGCGAATCGCCGCAGAAACCGATTTTTCTGCCTGCAACTCTGTGAGCTGCGCCTCGGTCTCCTTGACCGAGAAATAGGCGCCGATTCCGCCGCTGAGCATCAGCAAACCGGCCACCAACGACACAATCAATGTGGCGTACTTGGGGAACAGCCGCCAACGGCGCATTAGCTGCATGGCCCACGCAGTTGCATCACGGATTTCATTGCGCAAGTCTAAGCGATGATTCGTAAGGCGGGGCCCACCGACATGCGCTCCCTTGACGGATACTTGCAGCGATGAAAACCCAATACGTCACTGCAACCAGCCTCGACGGCTATATCGCCACTGAGGACGATTCTCTTGAATGGTTATTTCCCTTGGCCGATTTCAAGGACACAGGATTTGATGCCATTTTGCGGGACGTTGGCGCGGCGGCAATGGGGGCGGCAACCTATGAGTGGATGCTGAAGCATGTCGTGGGCCGCGGGGCGCCCTGGCCGTACGCATTTCCTGTGTGGGTGTTTTCGCATCGTGTATTGCCCGGTATTTCCGACGCAGACATTCGCAGGGTCACCGGCGATGTTCGCCCCGTGCATGCCGAGATGTGCGCTGCGGCGGCCGGGCGAAACCGATGGATCGTCGGTGGAGGCGACTTGGCGGGACAATTCCTTGACGCGGGGCTGTTGGATGAGCTGGTCCTCTTTGTGGGTTCGGTAATGTTGAACGAGGGAAAACCGCTGCTGCCGCGCAGAATCGTCTCTCCCGCATTGCACCTTGAGGCCGTGCAGCGCATCGGACCTGGAATGGCGATGTTCAAATATTCGATTCAGAAAAGTGTGGAGTGAAGTGAAATTGAGGCGGTTGCGCGGTAAAGTGCCTTATCAATTCCTTGTCAAATCACCATGCATTTTTCAACGCCCGCTGCACTTGGCCGTGGGTTTTGACTGACTTCCAAGCTGCCCGATGCGTTCCCGCTGCTTTCATATTTTCCTGAGCGCAATCTTGTGGGGCCTATGCACGGTTGGCGCTTCGAACCCGGCCGATGCGGAGACCCCAAAAACCGCACCACCGTCAAGCGTAGCGGACGCTGGCGATCGTGCGGGATCCGCTGTGTCTCAATTGAGGATCGACCGGTGGCAGACGGAACAAGGCTTGCCCTTGAACACCGTGCAAACTGTGTTTCAAAGTTCTAGCGGGCATCTGTGGGTAGGTACCGCCGGCGGGTTGGCGCGTTTTGACGGCGTGCGATTTACGACATTCGAGGAAGCTGCGTTACCGGGCATCTTCTCAAAGCCGATTTTTGGAATCTTTGAAGATTCGGCCGGATCCATTTGGTTTGGGCACCATCAAGGGGCGGTGCGGTGGCGAGAGGGGCGCTTTGAAACCGTATTTGATGCAGACATCACGGATCGAAAGCGAGTTTGGTCCTTTGTCGAGCATCCGAAGGGCACTGTGTGGGCGGCGACGGAAAATGGCTTGGTCCGGTGGGAAACCGGAAAGGGCGTCACCAAAATCTACAAAACTTCCGATGGTCTTCCTGTCAATCGCTTGCGTTCGTTGGCCCTGGATCGCGATGGCACGCTCTGGATTGGGACCACCGGCGGCGGTTTGGTGTCGTTCGGCGGGAGCCAGTTTGTCGTCAAGAGTCCTGCCAACGGTTTTCCCCATGCGGAAGTCCGGCATGTCTTGGCAAGTGCGGAAGGCGGCGTATGGGCGGCCACCGCAGGCGGCGGATTGGTTCACGTGCTCCGGGACAAGCAACGGGTCTTCGGATTGAAGGAAGGATTGCCGACCAATCAACTGACTCACCTGGCCAACGCACCGGATGGCACGCTTTGGATTGGCACTTGGGGATCGGGCATCGTCCGATACCGCGATGGACGATTCGATACGCTGGCCTCGGCAGGCGGGCTGGCGGGCGACCAGATCTGGTGTCTGCTCGCCGACCGGGAGAACAGCGTTTGGGTCGGCACATGGTCGGGCGGGCTTAACCGGTTGAGGTCGCGACCGTTTGTGCTGGTCGGCAAGCCGGAGGGCCTGACGCACGACAATGTGCGTTCCGTGTTGCATCGCAAAGACGGCACCGTTTGGGTGTCGGCGTCCGGCGGCGGTATCAGCCGGCTCGAAAATGACGGCGTGAAGCCTTTGGGCCTCCGCGACGGGCTCCCGACACTGGAAACGTCGGCGCTATACGAGGATACCGATGGGTCGATGTGGATCGGCACGTACACCGAGGGCGCTGTTCGATGGTTCAGCGGCCGCACCCAACGCTTCGGCGCCGGTCAAGGATTGCCCAGCGTGGACGTTCGGTCGTTCCTTCGCGATTCCCGCGGTTACTTGTGGGTGGGTACCAAGGCGGGCGTTGCGCGTTGGAATGGCAAGGCGTTTGAAACCATCAAGGGTCCCAATGCGCCGACCGAAGGTGTCGCGGCCATGCTGGAAGACAGGCAAAAGCGCGTCTGGTTTGGCACCACGGGCGGCGGGTTGTACAAGTTTGAGGCAGGAGAATTTTCGGTGTTGACCCGAAAGGAAGGGTTGTCTTCCAATTGGATCATTTCGCTTTTTGAGGACAGTCGCGGCGCGTTGTGGGCGGGAACCGGGGGGGAAGGCATCATCCGCATCAAGGCCGATCGCGTCAGCGTGATTCGCCCTGCGGATGGAATCTGGGACGGCGTTGTTCAAACTCTCCTTCCCGACCGTTTCGGAAACCTCTGGGTGACCTGCAACCGCGGGTTCTACAAGGTCTCGCAAGCCGAACTTGACGCGTTCGCGGATGGCCGGGCAAGCAAGGTGAACTCGACCGGATTCGGACCCGGAGATGCGCTTCGCAGCACGACATTTGCAGGAGGTCTGCAACCTGCGGGCAGCATCGACGCCCGTGGACGCTTGTGGCTTGCAAGCTTCAGCGGCCTCGTCATTGTGGACCCAGCGCGCCTGCCCGGCGAAGGGCGCGCGCCTGTCGCAGCTGTTGAGGAAGCCCTTGTCAATGGCCATGCGGCAAATTGGCGCAGAGGCGTCGTTGTGCCAGCAGGCCCGCAATCGGTCTCCATCCGGTACTTCACCACCTCCTTGAAGGAATCGGAGCGCACGCAGTTTCGCTATCGCATGGAGGGGTTGCCCGGTGACTGGATCATCGCGGGAAAGAACCGCGAAGCAACTTTTCCCTCGCTTCCTTATGGAAACTACAGGTTCCTGGTGTCCGCCTCACTCGACGGCAAGAACTGGGGTGAAATGGCGGAGCTGCCTGTGACCGTCGAGCCTTTCTTTTGGCAAACGCGGTGGTTTCTGGCGATGTCCCTTGCGGGGTTGGTGGCGCTCGCATTGGGAGTCTTCAAATGGCGCACGCAGCAATTGCGTTCACGCCAAGCGGAGCTTGAGAGATTGGTGGCAGAGAAGACCGAGGCATTGCGGCAGGCCAACGAACACCTTTCGCGCTTGTCCATGGCCGATCCGCTGACCGGTCTGGCGAACCGTCGCCGACTCGAGGAGGTGCTGCGAGATGAATGGCGCCGCGCGGAGCGATCGGGGTCCTCTCTGGCCATCCTGATGGCGGATATTGATGCATTCAAGGCCTACAACGACTCATTGGGTCATTTGGCGGGAGATCGTTGCCTTTCCGACGTTGCCCATACGTTGGCCGAGTGCGCGAGCCGGCCCGGAGATTTCATTGCCCGATACGGCGGGGAGGAGTTTCTGGTGGTGCTGCCCGGGCTGGATGTCGAGCAGGCCCTGGGATTGGCCGAGCGCATGCGCCAAGCCTGCGAGTGGCGCCAGATGCCTCATCCCGCCAATCCTGCGGCTCCCGTGGTGACCATCAGCGTGGGCGCAGCGGCTACGATTCCGCTCGCAGGGGAAACCGTGGAATCATTGATCCACCAGGCGGACGCTGCGCTGTATCGCGCCAAGCAGGAAGGGCGAAACCGTTGCCGCTGAAGACGCGTTCGGGACCGCCGATGGGCGGGATCTGACCTAGAGAAAAGCCGACACGCCGCGCAACCGCATCGCCATGGAACGCATGATATGCAACGCAAAGTCAGGATTGGCGGCCGTCAATTCGCGGAACTTGACGTCATCAATGGCGATGAAATTGCAGTCTTCGCGTGCCACAAGGGTCGCCGAACGCGGCGAATCATCAATAATGGCCATTTCGCCCACGATGTCGCCCGGTTGCAAAGTCTCGACCACTTTGCCCCGGATCAGGACATCCGCGCGTCCAGCCATCAGCACCAGCATGGATCGGCCGGGGTCTCCTTCCGAAAAAACCGTGTGGCCGACGGGAACGGAAAGGATGTCGGTCTGGTGCATCAGGAATTCTTCGAGTTTCATTCTGGACTCCCGGATCGAATGACCAAGCATAGCGCAATTTGGCGCGTGGCCGAGTGCCCTCGCGGTTTAGAATGCGCTTCTTTTCCTGCCGGACGCCACAAGCCGAAGCCAGATGAATACGACCTTTTACCAGCGGGTGGGCGACACACTTGACCAGATCCGCGCTGATGGATTTTTCAAGACAGAACGCCGTATCGCCACGCCGCAAAAAGCGCACATTGCGTTGGCTGATGGCACGAAGGTCGTCAATTTTTGCGCCAACAATTACCTCGGGCTGGCGGATGATCCGCGACTGGTCGCTGCGGCACGGCGTGGCCTAGACGAGCATGGGTTCGGCATGGCCTCTGTTCGCTTCATTTGCGGCACGCAGACCACCCACCGAGAATTGGAAGGCGCCATTGCCCGGTTCTTGGGCACCGAAGACTCTATTCTCTACAGCTCGTGTTTCGATGCCAACGGCGGCCTGTTCGAAACCTTGCTGACCGACGAGGATGCAATCATCAGCGATGAACTGAACCATGCGAGCATCATCGATGGCGTGCGGTTGTGCAAGGCCAAGCGCTTCAGATATCGCAACAACGACATGGCGGACCTGGAAGCGCAACTGAAGGCCGCCGACGCGGCCGGCGCGAAGGTCAAGATGATCGCGACCGACGGCGTGTTTTCCATGGACGGCATCATTGCCGACTTGAAGTCGGTCTGTGAATTGGCCGACCGGTATGACGCGCTGGTCATGGTGGATGATTCCCATGCCGTCGGATTTGTCGGTGAGCACGGGCAGGGCAGTGCGGAGTATTGCGGAGTAGCGGCGCGGATCGACATTTATTCCGGTACGCTCGGCAAGGCATTGGGGGGCGCTTCCGGCGGATACATTGCCGCAAGACAAGCCGTTGTTGACTTGTTGCGGCAACGGTCGCGGCCTTACCTGTTTTCCAATTCGCTGGCGCCTGCCATTGTGACAGCTTCGCTTGAAGTCCTGAATCTACTCGGAACTGCCGAGGGGGCAGCGCTACGTGCCAAGGTCAAGGCCAATGGCGAGCGCTTTCGACATGCGATGCATGCGGCAGGCTTTGTGCTGGCAGGCAAGGACCACCCGATTGTTCCGGTGATGCTTGGGGATGCTGCATTGGCCACGCGCATGGCCGATGCCTTGTTGGCCGAAGGCATCTACGTCATTGGCTTCAGTTTTCCGGTGGTGCCGCGAGGAAAAGCGCGCATTCGCACCCAGATGTCTGCGGCGCATTCCGAGGCTGATATCGACCATGCGGTCGCGTCCTTCGTAAAGGTGGGACGCGCCCTCGGCGCCATCGCCTGATTTTTTGCGCCTTCAATCGCCCATTTGCGACCAGGAATTGAAACGACCATGAAAGCCCTTGCAAAGCTGACGCCCGGACCGGGACTGACCATGACCGATGTTCCGATGCCTGAGGTCGGACACAACGATGTCCTCATCAAGATCAAGAAGACCGCCATTTGCGGGACGGACATCCATATCTGGAAATGGGATGAATGGGCGGCAAAGACCATCCCGGTGCCGATGCATGTCGGGCACGAGTACGTCGGCGAAATTGTCGAGATGGGCCAGGAGGTCAGGGGCTTCTCCATCGGCGACCGCGTATCCGGGGAAGGGCACATTACCTGCGGCTATTGCCGCAATTGCCGCGCCGGACGCCGGCATCTTTGCCGCAATACGACAGGCGTCGGCGTCAACCGACCCGGATGTTTCGCCGAATACCTGGTCATCCCGGCGTTCAACGCGTTCAGGATTCCGGAGTCGATCAGCGATGACCTGGCCTCCATCTTCGACCCGTACGGCAACGCGACGCACACCGCGCTTTCATTCAACCTGGTGGGCGAAGATGTGTTGATCACCGGGGCCGGACCGATCGGCATCATGGCGGTGGCCATTGCGCGGCACGTCGGTGCGCGCCATATCGTCATCACGGATGTAAACGACTATCGCTTGGGCCTGGCGCTGAAAATGGGGGCGACCCGTGCGGTCAATGTCACAAAGCAGTCGCTCAAGGACACCATGGGTGATTTGGGCATGGTGGAAGGGTTTGACGTCGGCATGGAAATGTCGGGCGTGCCCTCCGCGTTCCGGGATTTGCTGCAAAACATGAATCACGGCGGCAAAGTGGCCTTGCTCGGGATTCCGCCGTCAGACACCGCTATTGACTGGAACCAGGTGATTTTCAAGGGCCTGGAGATCAAGGGGGTGTACGGGCGTGAAATGTTTGAGACCTGGTACAAAATGGTGGCCATGCTGCAAAGCGGCCTGGATCTGTCGCCCATCCTGACCCACCACTATCCGATGAATGACTTCAAGGCCGGATTTGAGACCATGCTATCCGGGCACTCCGGCAAAGTGGTTCTTGATTGGGCGGCTTGAAGCGTGTAGCCGAAGGCGTGCGGCTTGATGCGGCGCAAAGGGGGCCGGGCACGCGTGCCGTATCCTTGCAGTAAGATTGGCACACAAAAATACGACTTTGGGAGACAACATGAACACGAAACTGCGGTTCCTTGCCGCTGGTGCGGCAGCCGTTTTTTCCATGGTTGCGGTCGCCCAGACGCCGCCGCCGGCACCTCCGACCCCGGCCACTCCCACCGCGCCCGCAGACGCATCCCCAACAGCCCCGCCCGCGCCCCCGGCCCAGGAACCCACCCAGAAAATCGGCAAGGAGACCAAACTCGCCATCGGCAAGGTATTGGACCTGGAAAAACAGGACAACGGCTGCCTGATCAATTTCAAGAACGACAAGAATCAGGAAGTCGTGGAACTGGGGTTGTCCGAATTTTGCTCAAAGAAGCCTCCCATCAAGGGCCAGACCTTGCACTTCGTCTACAAGATGCAATCGGTACTTGCCGATGAATGCCTCGGCAATCCCAAGTGCAAGAAGATGGAGGAGCGCGCCGTGATTGTGGAAGCCAACCCGCTCAAATAGCGGGCTGGCCCCAATTTACCGGCTGTTGCGGGCGTTGGCGTCGCGCCGGTAGCGAGCGTATTCTTCCTCGCGCTGGCGTTGTTCGACGTAGCGTTTTTGACGATCGGTTTCGGCCCGTGCCCGCTCAACCGCACGCTGGTCTTCGTAGCGATCCCGCTGTTCCTGCCACTGGCGTGAACGTTCCTGCTGATAGGCGGAGTAGGTCGAATATGCGTCGCTGAATTGGGTGGAACGCGTTGGCGCGCGCAGCTCGGGTCGTGTGTCCTCGACAAACTGCTTGTTCTTCATTTCTGCTTGCTGTGCCTCGATTTGCGCCTGATGCGCCTTTTCCTCGGCTTCGCGCTGCGCCCGAAGCTCTTCCTGGATGCGAACGCGCTCCTGCTCGGCACGCGCCTCGGCCTCGCGCACGCGCTGTTGCTCTGCTTGCTCGGCGAGGATGCGCTCCCGCTCTTCCTGCTGGCGCGCCTGATCCCACATCCAATAGCCGCCCAGGGCGAGAACCGCAAGGCCAATCCCCAAAGCGCCGGCCACTTTGGGCGCGGAAACCAAAGCGCCGATGCCACCGCCGGTTGCTTTCGGAACAGCAAGCTCCTCGTAAGCCGCGTCCAGCCGTTGGCTCGCAATTCGCCGCTCGCTCTCCGTCAATGAAGTATCGGAGGCCACGCGCCCCAGCGCTTTCCGGTACGCACGCTGGATTTCGGCGGCGTTGGCGCCTTTGGGCACGTCGAGTATCTGGTGGGCTTTTTGGCTCATGCTGCGGCAATCTTGGCAGTTTTGGCGGCGGATTTGGAAATTATATGCAACCCGAGAGGTCCAAGACGGGATTTGATGCGTGTCGTGAAGAACGCGCCAAAGCTGAGAAAATGGCATTCGCGGTCCGATGCCCCCACGGCCCTTTGGAATTGTTGTGTTGACGCCAAATCTTCATCGTGGCGGCCGCCTGATTTTTGATGCAGCCGGCTTTCCCCTAGACGTCGTACCTCAAGCCGATCGCAGGCTCAAGAAGCTTGCGACGGGATTGCTGCTGTCCATTGCCGCCCACCTGGTATTGCTGTGGTTCGCGCCTGCGCCAAAGACCGACATGCGCGAAAGTGCCCCGGCAACCCTTGACGTAAGCCTTCTGCCGCCGGTCAAGCCAATGCCGCAAGTGGCCCCGCCTGCCGAGCCGGAGCCCCCTCGCGTGGTTCCTCCGCAACAGCGCCGGATCATCACCGCGCCGGCGCAAACAACCAAGACGTTTGCGGTGCCCGAACAACCGCCCGATCCGCCGCCCAAGGAAGTGCGAGCGCCTGCCCCTGATGATTTTGCGTCTGTCCTCGAAGCGCGACGCGCCCAGCGCCAGCAGCAGGAAGAGGCCATTGCGGCGATCAATGCGCAGTACCGATCGGCGGACGCTTCAAGTTCGGCATCCGATCGCGCCGCGGAGAATGCACGGCGCAATTTGGCCGCTTTGGGGAGGAGTCAGGGCGGCACCGGGGGGGTCTTTTCGATTCTCGATATTTCGCATCGCCGCGCCAGCTATGCGTTCAATGGCTGGATGCCCAACCGCACCAATGGCTGGCGCGAAGTGATCGAAGTGGAGGCCGGGCCGGATGGCGACGTCCGCCGCGCCATCATCCGCAGCATGATTGCACTCATCCGCAAGCACTACCAAGGCAACTTCAATTGGGAATCGCACCGCATCGGGCGGGTGGTCGTGCTCTCCGCGCGGCTCGAGGACAACCAAGGCCTCGAAGACTTCATGATGCGCGAGTTCTTTTGAACTTGGTGATGCCCCCGGGCACTACATGTTCCTGAACAGCGCCATGTAGGGCTGGCTGACCGTCAGCGTTTCCGGCCGCTTCTTGAGCTTGAGAATGCCTTTGCCGAACTCGTCGCGCGTGATCGCCTGGATCGCCCTGAAATTGACAATGGTGCTGCGGTGGATCTGCTTGAAATGCGCCGGGTCCAGTTCCGCCAGCAGCTCCCGGATGGGCTTGCGGATCAATGCCTCGCCTTCCGCGGTCATCACCACCGTGTACTTGTTGTCGGATTGGAAATAGAGCACGTCATCGATCATGATCAGCCGCGTGTCGCGCCCGGCACTGGCGGTGATCCAGGTCAGCGGCTCACGTGCCGGCAGGCCCATCGCCGCTTTCAATGCGGACTGGTTGACCATGGTTGGGAGGGTGCCGCTGGACAACCGCTTTTGGATGCGCTGAACGGTGGCTGTCAGCCGCTCCAATGTCACTGGCTTCATCAAATAATCCATGGTGCCATGCTCAAAAGCATCGATCGCGTGCTTGTCGTACGCGGTGACAAAGACGAACTCAGTGTCCGGGCTGGCCTCATGCGCTGCCGCAGCCACTTCGAGGCCGGTCAATCCCGGCATGCGGATATCCAGGAAAGCCACTGCCGGTTGGTGCGCCGCAATTTCCTCGAGGGCCGCGCCGCCGTCCGACGCCTGGGCCACGATGTCGATCTCGGGCCATGCCTGTTGCAGCAACGACATCAGCTCTGCACGCAGGAGGTCTTCATCCTCCGCAATCACGCACTTGGTCATGAACCTGTTTTCTCCATGGGAATCCGGACGGTGACCGTCACGCCACTCGGGTAATTGGGCGAAATCAACAGCGTTGCGGCATCGCCATGCGCGATGCGCAGACGTTCCTTGGCATTCTTGAGTCCGATCCCCGTGCCTGAGGTCGCGCCACCAAATCCCTTGCCGTCGTCCGCCACCTGAATCTCGGCAAACTCGCCCGCCGCCTTGGCGCGGATCCAGATCGTGCCGGGCCCGGGCTTCGGCTCCAATCCATGTTTGATGGCGTTCTCCACCAGGGTTTGCAACACCATCGGAGGCAATTCGAGTTTGTGCAACGTATCAGGGACATCGATCTCGACGCGCAGGCGCTCACCCATGCGGATTTTCATCAGTTCAAGGTACGCGTTGGCGCGCGCCAATTCGTCCGCCAAGGTCGCTGCAGTCTCCTCGGTGCGGGGCAGCGAGCATCTCAAATACGCGATCAACTCGCCCAGCATCTTGTCAGCGCGCGCGGGGTCGCTGCGGGTGAGCAATTGGGCGTTGGCAAGGGTGTTGTACAGGAAATGCGGCTCCACCTGTGCTTGCAGCAATGCAAGTTTGGCGTCGGCCAATTCCTTCTCGGCGGCGGTCTGCTTGGATTCCGCCATCTCCGCCCGCCGGCGTTCGGCCACGATGCGCCCAATGGATCGCGTGAGGTTTTCGGCCGTTTCGAGATTGGCGCCGTCGTCGACCAAGAACCAATCCAGCCACGCGCCCGCGCGGGGTTCGCACACAATGACCGCGCTGCCACAGCAATCGCCCGGCGCAATGGTGGCCTGTACCAGGTTCGCGCCGCGTCCGTCCCAACTGGTGCCGCCGCCCATGTACGGACTCCAGGTAGGAACCTCGGCGCGAATGTAGCGGGCTGCGCGGTTCGCGTCGACATGCTCGACGCGCGGCAATTCCCGGATCGCGGTCTCCACGATGTCGAATGCGATGGGTGCATCGTACGGCACTTCAATCTGGCGGCGATGGCGGTTGGCGAGGGTGGATGCGTCTGCGCGCCCGGCAATCGACTTCACGCGCCGTACATGCGTGATTCCCACACCGATGGCCACGGCGACCGACATCAAGATGAACATCAACACGATGCCCCCGAGCTTCGGGAGATTGTTGCGCGCCACAAATGCCGTCAGCGAGCCGATTGCCAGTACGGCCAATCCCCAGGCCAGCGCCAACCGCGCCACGAAAGCGGCGGCCGGGGGAATGTTTTGCGGCGAAACAGGCAAGGTGGGTGTTGACATGGTGGAATGATTTAAGGGCCACTGCAATGCGGCCATCTTAGGGCGCTCCGACGGAGTCCGGGGAATTCTGCGACAAAACCCACTGTTGCCGGATGAAACGGTCATCGCCTGGCGCAAAGCCAAACCCTAGAACGGACGGGCATCTTGGGCCAAAAGTGGCTCAAATGCCGCGCCAGTCAAAGACTTTGCTTTCCTTGGCGATACAGTCTGGCACAGGACCTGTAGTTGGGAATTGCTAGAATCGCCGCCTCAATGCGCAAGGGAGCGGCAACATGAAAAGTACCCCAGTGATTCGTTTCGTCCTCGCCGGATTGGCGGCAATGGTGCTGAGTGGCGGCGCATTAGCGCAAAAAGCCGAAACGGCCAAGCCCGCCCCGGCCGCCAAGGCCGCACCGGTGCCTGCCAAGAAGGGACCGATGCCGGCGCTACCGGAAAAGGTGACCTCCGTCGAAGGCATCAATGAGTACCGGTTGCCCAACGGCCTGCGCGTGCTGCTGTTTCCGGACCCATCCAAGCCGACCGTGACCGTGAACATCACGTATCTGGTGGGGTCGCGCCACGAGAACTATGGTGAAACCGGCATGGCCCATTTGCTGGAGCATTTGGTCTTCAAGGGCACCCCCAAGAACCCGGACATCGACAAGCAATACAACAAACGCGGCATGCGGTTCAACGGGACGACCTGGATCGACCGCACGAATTACTACCAACTGTTCCAGGCCAACGACGACAACCTGGATTGGGCGTTGCAGATGGAAGCCGACCGGATGATCAATTCGTTCATCTCGAAAAAGGACTTGGACTCTGAAATGACGGTCGTCCGCAATGAATATGAAATGGGCGAGAACCAGCCGGGAAATGTGCTGTTCAAGCGCATGTCGAGCGTGGCCTACGATTGGCACAACTACGGTAACTCGACCATCGGCAATCGCTCGGACATCGAAAACGTCAAGATCGAAAACCTGCAGGCGTTCTACCGGAAGTATTACCAGCCGGACAACGCAGTGCTGCTGGTGGCGGGCAAGTTTGATGAAGCGAAGACGCTCGGGTTGATCCAGAAATATTTCGCACCCATTCCGAAGCCGACGCGGGAATTGCCGAAGCTGTGGACCGTGGAACCCACGCAGGACGGCGAGCGGCAGTTTTTTGTCCGCCGCAAGGGCGACATTCAATTGGTCATGCTGGGATACAAGACGCCCTCGGCATTGCATGCCGATGCGGATGCCGCAGGCTTCATCGGCTTTGTGCTCGCCGATGTGCCCACCGGCCGCCTGCACAAGGCGCTCGTAGAATCTGGCAAGGCCGCGCAGGTCTTTTCGCAACCTTTGGTGGGTGTCGATAGCACGCTGCACATCCTGGGCGCTGCCATCAAGAAGGGCGATCCCTATGAGCCGGTGCTCGCCGAACTGACCCGCATCGTCGAGGAATTCCATCGATCGCCACCGACCGCGGAGGAAATGGACCGCGCAAAGAAGAGCATGGCCAACGAGGCTGAGCGCACCTTGAACAATCACGAGAACATCGGCGTCGAGTTGTCGGAGTACATTGCGCTGGGTGACTGGCGCCTGTTCTTCAAGGGGCGTGACGATTCGCAAAAGGTCACCGCCGACCAGGTCAAGGCCGCGGCTGCCAAGTACTACCGACGCGACAATCGCGTGGTTGGGATTTTCCAGCCCGAAGACGCGCCGCAACGTGCGGAACTGCCGGCCGTGCCTGCCGTCGCGGAAGTCATGAAGGACTTCAAGCCCAAGCAAGTGGTGCAACAAGCCGAGGCGTTTGATCCCTCCCAGGCCAACATCGACAAGCGCACCAAGGTGGTGAACATCGGCGGCATTCAACTGGCGATGCTGTCCAAGAAGAATCGCGGGGAGACCGTCAATGTGAGCCTGCGTTTCCTGAGCGGCGACGAGAAGACCCAGTTTGGCAAAGGCCGTATTGGCGCAATGACCGGCGCAATGCTCACGCGTGGCACCAGCAAACTCACGCGCACGCAAATCGCGGACGCATCCGAAAAGCTCAAGATTCAGGGCGGGGTCAACGGATTGACCGCCAATTTCCAGACCACTCGACCGAACTTGGCCGAAGCGATCCGCTTCACTGCCCACTTGATGCGCGAGCCGTCATTCCCGGAGAGCGAATTCGAGCAGCTTCGCAAGCAATTGCTGACCGTGATTGAGTCACAGCGATCCAACCCGGAGGCGGTGGCTTCCGTGGCATTGGGCCAGCATTTCAACCAGTTCCCGCGCGGAGATGTTCGCTACTCGCCAACCCTGGCGGAGGCGGAAGAGGACGTCAAGGCCGTGACGCTTCAGCAGGTCAAGGACTATCACCAGCAGTTCTACGCGGCGGCAAAAGGCCAGATCGCGATCGTCGGGGACTTTGACGAAGCCGAGGTGGAGAAAGGCGGTTCGCGAAGCGTTCGGCGACTGGAAGGGCGGGGTGCCGTACCAGCGCATGACCACGCCGTATAAGGATGTTTCGCCGGCAAACAAGTCGTTCGAAACGCCCGACAAGGAAAACGCCATGTTCATTGCGCGCCTTAACGTGGACGCGCAGGATAGCGATGCCGATTTCGCCGCGCTGTGGATTGCGAACTACATCATGGGCGGTGGCGCAGGGTTTGACGCCCGCTTGACGGCGCGCATCCGCGAGAAGGACGGCTTGAGCTATGCAGCGGGTTCGCAATTGAGTGTCAATTCGACGGATCGTGGAGCGAACTGGATTGCATTCGCCATTGGCGCACCGCAGAACATGGCCAAGATTGAGACCGCGTTCCAGGAGGAAGTAGCGCGTGCACTCAAGGACGGGTTCAATGCCGAAGAATTGGCCAAGGCCAAATCGGGTGCCCTCCAGCAACGCTTGCAACAGCGCGCCCAGGATGGCCCGTTGGCCACCGGCCTCCGCAACAACCTCTACCTCGGTCGAACCTACGCCTGGAGTGCGGCGCTCGATGCCAAGATCCAAGCCTTGAAGCCGGAAGACGTTACGGCGGCATTCCGGAAGCACATTGACCCCAAGAAGATCACCATCATCAAGGCTGGGGACTTCGCCAAGGCTGCCAAGCTGGCCGCAGAAGGCAAAAAGTAGGCTTCCGTCTGGATGCGGCGCCGCACGCGGCGCTGCATCCAGAGTTCCGGCAAAGTATTTGATTTATTGGAGAATTTCCCGCATAATCGCGGGCTTGGCTGCATTCTTTGGACGGCAGCCAAGGATCATTGACCCCCCTTGCTCCACGGCGGTGCGCATCGCCGGGGGCTTAATCAGGACGTAAGTCCTTCATCCACAAGGAGTTTTCATGCGCCATTACGAGATCGTTTTTATCGTTCATCCGGATCAAAGCGAGCAGGTGCCCGCGATGATCGACCGCTACAAGGCGGTCATTGCCCAGGGTGCGGGAAAGATTCACCGCATTGAAGATTGGGGCCGTCGCCAGATGGCTTACCCGATCCAGAAGGTGTTCAAGGCCCACTACGTGCTGATGAACATCGAAGTCAAGCAAGAGACGCTGGATGAACTCGAGCACGCGTTCAAGTTCAACGACGCCGTGCTGCGTCACCTGACGGTCAAGAAGGACAAGGCCGAGACCGGTCCGTCGCCGATGATGAAGGAGGAGAAATCCAAGTCGGTTGACGTGAAGGATGAGAAATCCAAGGAGGCGCAAGCGGCCTGAAGCCGTCAGATTCTCCAGCTTTGCGGCAGCGCATGATGAACAGCGCCGTCCTTTCTGGAACAGTGGCCTGGCGCGATGCGATGCGGGAAACCCCCGCCGGCATTGCGATCCTGAACCTCCGGATTCACCACCAGTCTTCGCAAATCGAAAACGGGTTGGATGTTCCGGCGGACATCGAACTGGCTGCCATGGCGGCCGGAGAGGTGGCCCGGCAGCTCGACAGCATCAAGGTCGGTGACGCCATTTCCATCAAAGGATTCTTGTCCCGCAAAAGCCGGCAGAACGACACCGCCGTCTTGCACATCACACAATTCAAATTAAGCTAGAGGAATATCATGCCCCGTCCAGGACCCCGTCGTGGAAAATTCGACAAGAACAAGAAAGACCAACGCAACCCGAAT
Source organism: Usitatibacteraceae bacterium (assembly GCA_044228625.1). Classification (GTDB taxonomy): domain Bacteria; phylum Pseudomonadota; class Gammaproteobacteria; order Burkholderiales; family Usitatibacteraceae; genus UKL13-2. The sequence goes on from JBGAUM010000002.1 coordinate 88,037, forward strand.
CGCGGCCTTTTCCGCCGCAAGAAGTTTTGCCGCTTCACCGCCGAAAAGATTGTTGAAATCGATTACAAGGACATCGGTGTCCTGAAGGATTTCATCAACGAAAACGGCAAGATCATCCCGGCCCGCATCACCGGCACCAAGGCGAAGTACCAGCGCCAGCTCGGCACCGCGATCAAGCGCGCGCGCTTCCTGGCCTTGATTCACTTCACCGATCTGCACTAAGCGGCTGACCAGGAAAGGAAACACACATGCAAGTCATTCTCATGGAAAAAGTGCTCAACCTTGGTGCGTTGGGCGATATCGTCAAGGTCAAGGAAGGCTACGCCCGTAACTTCCTGATCCCGCAAGGCAAGGCCAAGCGTGCCACCGAAGCGGCCAAGGCTGAATTCGAAGCCCGCCGTGCGGAGCTCGAGAAGAAGGCTGCCGAAACACTGGCTGCCGCCAAGGCGCGTGCCGAGAAGTTGGAAGGCTACCTCGTGCAAGTCACGCAAAAGGCCGGTGTGGATGGCCGTTTGTTCGGCTCCGTCACCAACTCGGACATCGCCGAGGCGCTGACCAAGCAGGGCTTTGAAGTCAAGAAGGGCGAAGTGCTGATGCCGAATGGTCCGCTGAAGACCATTGGCGATTTCGCCGTTACCTTGCACCTGCATACCGACGTCAACGCCAACATCACGGTCTCCGTGCTGGGCGAAGCGGCTCAAGACAGTCGCAAGATCAAAACCGCCGGGTGGCAGCACCCGGCGGTTTTTTCGCCGGTGGGAGGTCGCCGAGGTCGTCCACCGGTTTTCCAGCCCTTATCCACAGTATGCACACAATGAAAACACCGCGTTTTCCGTTGTGCGGCATACTGCACGGTGACAGAATCGACCGCTTCACCGCGAGCCTCGCGCTGCGTTTCCGCATTGCGATTCGCGCCAAGGACATCAATGGCCGCAAATTCAGCCAACACGCCTTCCGCCGCCGTGAAATCGCTCTATGGGGGCGACGCCGGCAACACCTCCATCGCCTCCCTCAAGCTTCCTCAGCATTCGATCGAAGCCGAGCAGTCTGTCCTGGGCGGCTTGCTGCTCAACAATGAGGCCTGGGACCGCATCGGCGACATCGTCGCTGGCGATGATTTTTACCGCGACGACCACCGCAAGATCTATCACGCCATTTCGCGCCTGATTGAATCTAACAAACCCGCGGATGCATTGACCGTCGCGGAGAGCCTGCAGCTCTCCGGTGAATTGCAGGCCATCGGTGGCATGGCGTATCTGCAGTCGCTGGTCGACGGGACGCCCTCGGCGGCCAACATCCGGTTGTATGCGGAGATCGTCAAGGAGCGCGCCATCATGCGACAGCTGGCGCGTGTGGGCGAGCAGATCGCCGACATCGCCTACGCGCCTGCGGGCCGCGAAGCACGCCAGTTGCTCGACGAAGCCGAAAAGATGGTGTTCGACATTGCCGAAATGGGCCGCAAAGGCGGACAGAGTTTCCAGTCGATGTCGTCGTTGCTGGCCGAGGTGATGGAACGCCTCGATGAGCTCGCCAAAAATCCGTCCGCGGTCACTGGCATTTCCACCGGTTTCAAGGACCTCGACGAAATGACCTCGGGCATGCACCCGGGAGATCTCATCATCGTTGCCGGCCGCCCGTCGATGGGCAAGACCGCTTTCAGCCTCAACATTGCCGAGCACGTGGCGCTGGTCACCTTGCAGCCCGTGTTCGTGTTCTCGATGGAAATGGGCGGGTCGCAGCTCGCGGCGCGCTTGATGTCTTCAGTCGCGCGTGTGGATCAGCAAAAGGTGCGTACCGGCCGCCTGGAAAACCGCGACTGGGACCAGCTCAACCAGGCGCTGGTGAAGTTGAACGAAGCGCCCATCCAGATCGACGAAACACCGGGCTTGAATCCGCTCGAGTTGCGCGCCCGCGCGCGGCGCATGCACCGCCAGTACGGCGGCGCCGGCTTGATCGTCGTGGACTACCTGCAACTGATGAGCTCGGCGTCGCAGGGTGAAAACCGCGCCACGGAACTTTCGGAAATCTCGCGCTCGCTGAAGTCGCTGGCCAAGGAACTCAAGGTACCGGTGATTGCGCTCTCGCAGTTGAACCGCTCGGTCGAGCAGCGCGACGTGAAGAAGCCGGTGATGTCGGACCTTCGCGAATCCGGCGCCATCGAGCAGGACGCCGACTTGATCCTCTTCCTCTATCGCGACGAGGTGTACGCCAAATCCGAGGAAGAAAAAGAGCAGTTGCGCGGCAAGGCCGAGGTCATCGTGGCCAAGCAGCGTAACGGCCCGATCGGCACCGTGCCCCTGACGTTCCGTGGGCAGTACACCCGGTTTGAAAACGCGGCGCTCGGGTCGTATTGAGTGTTTGCGGCCCCGGCGTCTCATTAGAATCGCCCCATGAGCCGCCCGATCCACGTCACGCTGTCCAAGTCTGCGCTGCAGCACAACTACGCGCTGCTGAAGGCCAAGGCACCGAAGTCGCGCGTGTTTGCCGTGGTGAAGGCCAACGCCTACGGGCATGGCATCGATTTCGTCGCCAAGGCCCTCAAGCAGGCGGATGGCTTTGCTACTCTTGAGCTGGAAAGTGCCATCCGGTTGCGCGACCTCGGCATCACGCAGCCCATCCTGATGCTGGAAGGGTTCTTCGAGGACAGCGAGCTGGCCATCTTCGACCGCCACCAGTTCACCACGGCCATCCACAGCACGCACCAGGTCAGCGCCATCATGCAAGCCAAGCTTGCGCGGCCGATGGATGCCTTCATCAAGTTCAACACCGGCATGAACCGGCTGGGGTTCACCGATGGCGGCGGGCGCCACGCACTGGGCATGGCGGCCGGCGGCAAAAATTTTGGCGCGATTACATTGATGACGCACTTCGCCAACGCCGATTTGAAGGACGGTGTGGCGGAGCCCATGAGGCGTTTTGCACATTGGGAAAAAGTGGCGCGCGAAACCATGAAGGGCAAACCCTTCGAGACCAGCGTGGCCAATTCCGCCGCGCTGCTGCGCCACCCGCATACGCATCGCGACTGGGTGCGGCCGGGCATTGCGCTGTACGGTTCCAGCCCGGCAGCGGACCTCGATGCCGGAATGCTCGGCCTGCAGCCGGTGATGAGCCTGGAGAGCGAACTCATCGCCGTGCAGGCCATCGAGAAGGGCGAGAGCGTCGGCTACGGCGGCATTTTTACCGCCACCAAAACCATGAAGATCGGCATCGTCGCCTGCGGCTATGCGGATGGCTATCCGCGCCACGCCGCAGGAGACAACGAGCAGGGCACGCCGGTGTTGGTGGGCGGCAAGCTCACCAGAACCGTGGGCCGCGTGTCGATGGACATGATCATGGTGGACATCACCGATATTCCCGCCGCCAAGGAAGGCACGCCCGTGCGGCTCTGGGGCGAGCACATTCCCATTGACGACGTGGCCAAGGCCAGCGGCACGGTGGGCTATGAACTCATGTGCGCGGTGGCCAATCGCGTGAAGCGGGTGGAAATCGCCTGATGGCGCGCGGAAAGAAAAAAGCCGCAGACGCCAACGTTTCGCCGCGCGAGCACATCAAGCGCTACCTGGTACAGCGCTTTTACACGCGCTTTCACATGTCGCTCATCCTCATGAGCGCCGGCTTTGCGGCCATGCTGGTCAACTGGGGGCTGCTGCATGCCGGGGTGGGCAAGATGTCGGTGCGATACCCGCTGGCGGTCGTCGCCTCGTATCTCACATTTCTGGCCGGCGTTTGGTTGTGGATCCGGTATGTGCATTGGCGGCGCGACAGCGCCAAGCCCGCGCAGGTGAATCAATCCCGGCGCTCCTCTCTCGACGGTGCGGACGCGATTGACCTTGTGCCATCGCCTTCGGGTGGCGGCGGCGGGTCCGGCATCGCGGACAGCGTGGGCGGTGGAGGAGGGTCTTTCGATGGGGGCGGCGCAGCCGGCAGTTGGGACGATGTGGTGCCTGTGCAATCCATGATGTCCAATCCGGACGGCGGTGTCGTGTCGACGCCCTCCGGTGGCAGCGGGTTCTCGTTCGATTTTGGCCTCGATGGCGATGGGCTCGTCGTGCTCCTGCTGGCGTTGCTGCTGGCGGCCGCCGTATTGTTGGTGTCGGGCTACATCGTCTGGTTTGCGCCGGACATCCTCACCGAGGCGCTATTCGGTGCGGCGCTGGCGGGCGGCGTGGCCAAAGCCGCCAAGCGCGAAGATGCGGAAGGCTGGGTGATGGGCGTGGTGAAGAAAACCTGGTGGCCATTTGCCATCGTGCTGGCCGTTGCTCTGGCGTTCGCGATCTTCGCGCAGACGCATTACCCACAGGCCCGGACGATGGGGGAAACCTTTGCGGCGGCATTGGCCAAATAGGCGCGAAATCATGTGTTCCTGATAAACTGTACGAAAATACAGCTTTACTCCAGAACGCAAGACCTAACGCCTCCAGACTCAAAGGAAGCTAGCCATGTCCAAATACCTGATTTCCTTTCCCAGCAAGGCGATGGTTGTCCCCGACGCGGAGATGGAGGCGGTGGGCAACGCCGCGCGCGCCGTGATCCGCGAAGCCAAGGCTGCCGGTGTGTACGTCTTTGGCGGAGGCATCGATGAAAGCGTGCCGCCGATGCTTGTCTCGGGGGACGGCTCCTACGCACCGGGAGGCTACCCGTGGGGACCGAAGCTGGACGGCGGTTTCTGCGTGCTCGAAATCCCCTCGCGCGAAGACGCCATTGCGTGGGCCGCGCGCATCGCGAAGGCCTGCCGCTGCCAACAGGAGTTGCGCGTTTTCATGTTCGATCCAGAGTCTTGAGGCGCGCACAGAAGTCATGGCCAAACCCAAGACCCAATACACCTGCACTGAGTGCGGCACCATCTCTCCCAAGTGGGCGGGCCAGTGCCCCGGGTGCAGCGCCTGGAACACGCTGGTGGAAACCGTGGCGGAGGCGCCGACGCAGAATCGCTATGCCACATTAGCCGGCGTGAATGCCGAGCGCGGCAAGGTGCAGTCGCTGGCCAAGGTGCGTGCGGAAGACGTTCCGCGCAAACCCACCGGCATCGGCGAGTTTGATCGCGTGCTCGGTGGTGGGTTGGTGGAGGGCGCCGTGGTGCTGATTGGTGGCGACCCCGGCATCGGCAAATCCACGCTGTTGCTGCAAACACTTTCCGCCATTTCCGGGGGCGCGTCGGTGCTCTATGTGAGTGGAGAGGAATCCCCGCAGCAGATCGCCTTGCGCGCCAAGCGCTTGACGCTCGATACGCACGACGTGAAGCTGCTCGCCGAAATCGAACTCGAAAAAATCGTGGCCACGCTCGCGGAGGAAAAACCGCAGGTGGCCGTGATCGATTCCATCCAGACGGTGTATTCCGCGGCGCTCACCTCCGCGCCGGGCTCGGTGGCCCAGGTGCGAGAGTGCGCCGCGCACCTGACGCGCTTTGCCAAATCCTCCGGCACTACGCTGGTGCTGGTGGGGCATGTGACCAAGGAAGGCGCGCTGGCCGGCCCGCGGGTGCTGGAGCACATGGTGGATACGGTGCTTTATTTCGAAGGCGATACGCATTCGAGCTTCCGCCTGATCCGCGCGATCAAGAACCGCTTTGGCGCGGTGAATGAAATCGGCGTCTTCGCGATGACCGAGAAGGGCCTCAAGGAAGTCACCAACCCTTCGGCGATTTTTCTGTCACAGCACGACCACAACGTGCCCGGCAGTTGCGTGATGGTGACGCAGGAAGGCACGCGGCCGCTGCTGGTGGAAATTCAGGCGCTGGTGGACGACAGCCACGGCATGCAACCCAAGCGCCTCTCGGTGGGCCTGGAGCAGAACCGCCTGGCGATGCTCTTGGCCATCCTGCATCGCCACGCCGGGCTGGCGGTGTTCGATCAGGACGTATTCATCAACGCCGTCGGCGGCGTGCGCATCGACGAGCCCGGCGCGGACCTGGCCGTCCTGCTCTCCATCGTCTCCAGCTTCAAGAACAAGCCCCTGCCCGCCAAGCACGTCGTGTTCGGCGAAGTCGGCCTCGCCGGCGAGGTGCGGCCGGTGCAGCGCGGTCAGGAACGCCTAAAGGAAGCCGCCAAGCTCGGCTTCACCCACGCCATCGTGCCGAAGGCGAACAAGCCGAAGCAGAAGATTGAGGGGTTGACGGTGTTCGCGGTCGATCGAGTGGGCGAGGCGGTGGAGTACTGCCGTGGTGCATGAGCATGCGCAAAGGAAAGGGCGTATTTGCGTTATACGCCATTGGCGTATACACTGAATATGGAATTCATCGAAACGCCGGTGTTTACCCGTCAAGTGCTGAGCTTGATGAATGACGACGAGTACCGGGAATTGCAAAACTTGATTCTGGACAACCCGGAAGCCGGGGACCTCATCAAGGGTGGCGGCGGAATTCGCAAGATCCGGTTCGGGATTCAAGGCCGGGGCAAGAGCGACGGAGTACGGACGATCTACTTCTGGAAGAAAGCCGCAGACCAGATTTTCATGCTCTTGATGTATCCAAAATCGAGGAAAGACACGCTGACGGATGCGGAGACGGAAATCCTGCGTGGCTATGTGAAGGAGCTATGAAATGGAGAAGCAACTCTTTGACGAGCTGGTGCAAAGCCTGAAACAAGCCAAGGCGATTTCCACGGGCAAGGCGAAGGCCTCGCGGCGATTCAAGGTTGAATCCACGGATGTCAAGGCGATCCGCGAAGGGGTTGGCCTTACTCAGGGCGAGTTTGCCAAGCTCATGCGGGTGAGCATCAAGACGCTTCAGAACTGGGAACAGAATCGCCGGCAACCGACCGGGCCTGCGGCCGCGCTGCTGAAAATCGTGTCTACGTCGCCACAGCTGGCTTTGCAGTCGTTGCATGCATGATTTGCAGAAACGCGCTCATTTGCATTTCGGAATCGGCGGCAAGGATTGAAGC